>NZ_SJPP01000003.1:692950-1039425 GCF_007860075.1 Symmachiella macrocystis | reverse complement strand
AATGAACCGGTGTGACAACCGGTTTAAAAACCCCTGACAACACCGCTCAGATCAGTCACAACAAAACTGACTTTAATTGTGTCTCTCCAACCTCTGCATACAACAGCCCGTCGGCGATCGTAGTGATCCCGACGGGCTGCTTTTATGCGCTGCGGGACGCCTCTTCGCCAGGGGTATGCCGTTGCGCAGGGAGAAACGGTGTTCGTTGTGCTGTGACTTTGTGACGATCATTCGTAATTTGGCGGGTGGACAATCTGTCGCAGGTCACCTTACAATGGGGATTCGTCGCGGGTTGTCCTGCACTGTGCTCCATGTGAGGCAAATCGTACTTTTTTCATTGGAAGATCTCCCCGACTACCAATCCGTAAGGTATTACTGAAATAGACCTTACGCGTGTATCTACACTCTGGGGCTGCTTAGAAATTCCCCCTTTAGGGCAATCGTTATGGCGTCTACACAAGATATCCACGTTCGCGGGACCGTTCCCTTGGTCTCGCCCGTCGATTTAAAACAACAACTCCCTGCCAGTGATGAGTCGATTGACTGCATCCTGAACAGCCGCCAAATGGTCGGCAAGATCTTAAGTGGAGAGGATCAACGGCTGATGTTGATCGTGGGGCCGTGTTCGATTCACGACGAAAAATCCGCGCTGGAATATGCCGAGCGGTTGGCAAAGTTAGCCCAAGAATTATCCGACACACTGCTGATTATCATGCGGGTCTATTTCGAGAAGCCGCGGACGACCGTGGGGTGGAAGGGGTTAATCAACGATCCCCATATGAACGGTACGTTTGATATCGAACAGGGCTTGCGTCGCGCGCGAACGTTACTCATCCAGACGACGGAAATGCAATTACCGACGGCGACGGAAATGCTCGATCCGATCACGCCGCAATATACGGCCGATCTGGTTTCTTGGGCTTCGATTGGCGCACGGACAACCGAGTCACAGACACATCGTCAAATGGCCAGTGGGCTTTCGATGCCGGTGGGATACAAAAACGCGACCGATGGCAATCCGGCGATCGCGATCCAAGCGATGCAGTCCTCACAATCGCCGCACAGTTTTTTGGGAATCGATGAACAGGGACAAACCTGCATCATCAATACAACGGGCAACAGCCTAGCGCACTTAATTCTTCGCGGCGGGCGCTCCGGCCCGAATTTCTCGGCCGAGCATGTCGAGAAAGCCGGCCAAGCGATGATTGATGCCGGCTTGAAGCCCAACATTGTTGTCGATTGTAGCCATGCGAATTCCAACAAGGATCACGAACAGCAGATTCCGGCGTTTCGCGATGTGCTCAAGCAGCGGGTGGCGGGCAACACGCAGATCATCGGCATGATGTTGGAGAGCAATCTCTGTGCGGGCAATCAAAGCCTGAGTGACGATCCGTCGGCATTGGAGTACGGAGTCTCGATCACCGATGCCTGTTTAGATTGGGATCAGACCGAGGTATTGCTCCGTGAAGCGGCTGCGGCGATGAGTCAAGTTCTGGGGCAATCGGCCAGCGCCACGTAGGTTGTGACCTGGCCGTGAACGGCTAACGTGTGCCAAACTCGCTGAGCAGGGCGGATGCCAATTGTTGAATCATCGGCGAATCCGGTGAGGCTTCATTTCGATTTTGAGTACCGGTTGAACCGCCTCCTGGCTTTCTGGGCATGACGGCGCGGTTTGCGGAATAGACCATCCCGCCCGGCGTCTGCTCCAATTCTAAAACACGCGTGAATTTTCCAAGTATTCTCGTCATTTTTCAGTGCCTAGCCTTTCTCAGAGTATGAAACTTCAAATATGGGTAGATATTGCCTGCCCAACAGTCTTTGCCCCATGCCAAGCGTAATGCCGTGAAGAGTGTTACAGGGAAAATTGACAAAATTACAAAGTTTTCCCAAGTCCCTCGAAATCCAATCTTTAAGTTGACGCAGATCCTCTCTCTCGACTGGTCAAGCAGGGGGGCATGGCGGTAGAATTGGCTCGATTGATAGCGATGGGCCCTGTCCCAACCCGTTTTTCCGCACGTCGGGCGATTGCCCGTCATTCCCTTAGACAAGTGATCAATGAGTTTGATGGATTCCACAGAATACGGACTACAGCGTTGGAACGACTTGGCCAGCCGCATACTGGACGGCGAAACTTGCAGTCGCGAGGCAGCGACTACGGTGCTCGAAGCGGGCGATGTGGAGATTCCCGCGTTGTTGGCGGCCGCATTCCGCATCCGCCATCACTATTTTGGTCGCAAGGTGCAACTCTATTTCCTGCAGAACGCCAAAAGCGGGCTGTGTCCGGAAGATTGCGGATACTGTTCGCAGTCAAAAATCTCTGAAGCGGCCATTCCCAAATACGTCATGAGCGACGAAGCAACGCTGATGGCGGGTGCTCAACGAGCTTTTGAATCTAAGGCGAAGACGTATTGTATCGTTGCGAGCGGCCGCGGACCGACGCAGCGGGAGTTGCAGCACGTGGCTTCGACTGTGCGGAAAATCAAAGAAGCCTATCCGCTCCACATTTGCGCCTGTCTCGGTTTGTTGGAACCTGAGGACGCGCGGGTTCTGAAGGACGCTGGGGTGGATCGGATCAACCACAATCTGAATACCAGCGAAACGTACCACGAAGAAATCGTCACCACGCACACATATGCCGACCGGGTCGCCACGTTGAAAGCGGCCCGTGATGTCGGGTTGGAATTGTGCAGCGGCGGGATTATCGGCATGGGCGAACAGAACAGCGACGTGGTGGAGATGGCGCTGTCACTAAGGGAATTCCAGGTCGAGTCGATTCCGGTGAATTTCCTACATCCCATCGACGGCACGCCGTTGGCAGGAAAACGGGATTTGAGCCCATTGGATTGTCTGCGGGCGCTGTGCATGTTCCGCTTTACCAATCCCCAGACGGAACTTCGCATCGCCGGCGGCCGGGAACTGCATCTCAAAAGCCTGCAATCCCAGGCGTTGTATGCGGCGAATTCGCTGTTTGTCAGCGATTATCTGACAACGACCGGCCAGCCGCCGCAAGAAGATGTCTCCATGATCGAAGACCTCGGTTTTGAGATCGTGTTGGCGGGCGGCGAAATCGCGGTGGAGAGCTGCGAAACGGCTGTGACAGCAGACTGAACTGGCTGCAAACGCTCTGGTTTTTCGGGCAATGGTCGGTTAATGCGCGGTAAGTGGGATTTGGTGAATCTCATCTCCACCTACTGCGTGGATTCTGCTAGCATCCGCCTCCTTGAAATCCTGGGCCGGGGTCTTTTTGTGCCGGACACAACAGAACCACCCGCCCCGCATCTCATTTTCCGGCCAAAACTACGCCGGTTGCGTTTCATGGAAGGAACCGCACGATGCATCGTTGTTTGGTCTGCCGATCATTTTTGATTTTGATTGCCTGCGCAATTGGGACGTCGCCTCTCTCGGCCGACAAAAAACCGGAAGTGACGGCCCCGCCCGTTGCCGACGAGTCTTCCACTACAGCGACGGACACGGCTGCGACAACAGCCGAGACGGACCCGAGCGCATCGTCCGACGCGGGAGAGACCACAGCCTCGCAGGAGACTGCAGAGCAAGCGGATCAATCTCATAAATATGAATTGACCTACATCTTTACACCGGGCCAAGTGGTGCATTTGCAGTCGAATTATCACGCTCAGATGACGGTTAATTTCAAAGAAGCGAAGCAGATCGACAAGAATAAGAGCAAGCTTTGGAAGCATTACACGGTGGTGGCTGTTTCCGAAGATGGTTCGGGGACCTTGGAGTTGCAACTGGACAAGGCGCACCAGGAAGCGCAATTCGGTAATCATCCGCCGGAAGTTTTCAAAAGTGATGACCCCAAATTCCATCATCGCAAATTTCGCGACACTTTGAAAAAGATCGGCCGTCCCACTGCTCTCATCGACTACTCGGCGCAAGGAAAACTGCTGAAAGTGGTCGACCCCGCTGGGACGAATAAGGTCGCCGTCCGCAAACGGCCGCCGCAGGACCACCAAGGTTTTTTGATTCCACTGCCTAGTGAGCCGGTCTCGGTTGGCGAAACCTGGAAGGACCCGTATCAGCAGTCCGTGGGAATCAAGGGTGGGTTGTCCCGCATTATCGACATGCTGCGGGTCTACGAATTGAAGTCAGTCGACGGGGACTTAGCGACGATCGAATTCAAAACGGTGATTTTGACGCCGGTGAACAACAAGGAAATCCTTGTGCAACTGATTCAGCGTCAAACTGAAGGGACCATGGTCTTCGATATGAAAAAAGGGCTGATCGTGGAGAAGCTGATCACGGTCAATGAGTCGGTGGTCAATGCGTTCGGCCCGGGGACCTTTATGCAAGCGGTCACAAAACTGACAGAGTCGACCGTGCCGGAAAACGTCGTCGCGAAAAACGAAAAACAGGCCGCCACGGAAACGAAGTGACGCACATCCCGGGCGGATTTCGGCCTTCCCGAAGCAGCGGTGCGCCGCGAGAAGGTGTTCGTGCGTTGACCTTGCTCGCAATTCGCCTAAACTGGGAATGCGGAACCGTCTTGCCGTTTTTCTATTGCTGGACATTTTTCCGCCCTTGTTAGGTTTCACGGGGCAGGATGACCATTGGTTTCAGGCACGTCCCGACTAAGATGCCGTTTATAGAACCGCTCGAACGAATCCTCCGAATTATGCATTGGGACGTTGGCCGCTGACCGATGAAACGAACTGCGATCACCGAACAATTCGAAGCGGTTTTAGTTTCCGCGCGTCGCCTTGCGCAGCGAACCGAGGCAGAGGCAATCGTACTGCTGGCCGATTTGCCCTATGATTTCACAGCCGTCAAACGCTCCATTGGCAAATCCCTGTTGCTGGTCGCCAGCGACAAACCGGATGTGCAACGCTGTGCGGTCGAGGATGAAATTGCCATGGTTCCGCTGATCAATGAACCGGAAACGGTTCAAATGCAGCTCAGCCAGGCGTTGCTTGAGGCGATCGCCGACGATCTGCTGCGGCCGGGCGTCAAAGTGGTGGCTCTTTATCCCGGGTTCGAAGTCAATGCGATTGATACGATCAGCGTCGTGAATCTGACCGAGCATTTGGTCCGCTTGACCGCCCGTGATCTGCAGCGGCTCGAAACCCAAGTTCCGCTGGAAACGTTGCGAATGGTGGTCGACTTGGCTTGCGAAATCGGCCGCGAAGGCCGGGAAGGCAAACCGGTGGGGACCACGTTTGTGGTGGGAGATCACCGCAAGGTGCTCAGGTTGTCGCATCCCACAATCCACAATCCGTTTCGGGGGTATGCGAAGAAGGAACGCCAGTTTCGCGATGCGCGTACGCGGGAAAGCATCAAGGAATTTGCGCAGATCGACTGCGCGTTTGTGATCTCTTCTGATGGGTTTGTCGAATCGGCCGGGCGATATCTCGACGCTCCTGCGCATGGATTGACGCTCTCCAAAGGCCTGGGGTCGCGACATTGGGCGGCGGCCGCCATTTCTAAAGCGACCAAAGGGATTGCCATCACCGTCTCCGAATCGACCGGAACGGTGCGACTGTTTCAGGACGGCATTGTCATGCTCCGCATCGAACCACTCGACCGGGCGATGAAATGGCAAGCCTTTGAATTCGAACCGCCGCCGACCACCGATTGAATGTCGTTTGACCAACAGGCAAACGCCTACGTCGCCATGCGTGGGATACTAGGGTCGCCGAGGCGGCGCCGTCGATTTTTGCCCCGCTTTCTCACTGCGTGCGGATGATATCGCAGCGCCGCGCCGCTACAGTGGTAGGACGATTCCGCCTAATCCACCCTGGGCTGGGCGCAATATCCTACTAAAAACGTCGTTCCGACCTGTAGACCTGCTATGCCGAAACCGCTGCCCCATCAAAACGAATCTCCTGTTCTGACGCGCTCGCGGTGGAGCATGCTGGGCAGCGCGCTGGGACCGTTTTTGGCATTGGCCCTGGTGATCGTACTGTTCGGTTTCGCCGATGGTCTGCAAGCGGACGGTGGCAATTTCTTATCCTTAAGGAACATGCGCTCCATTTCCGTCCAAACCGCGACGGTGGCTGTTGCCGCTTTGGGGATGACGATCATCGTGATTGCCGGCGGGATTGATCTTTCCGCGGGGACCAGTCTGGCGCTGTGTGCGACGGTGCTGGCTTGGTGTCTGAAGGAAGACGCGGCGCTGTTGATCGTGCATGGCGACAATGTGGCCGGAATACAACAGAAGATCGACGATGCTCAGGAGCGCTTGGACCGCATTTCTAACGAGATCCAGCGCGCACAGCGACGCAACAACGCGGATCCGGGTAAAATTGCCGAGCTCGAGGCGGAACAAAAATCGCTGCAACGACAACTGCCGAAACTGCAGGAAACGTCGAAGACAATCCAGAAGGCAGCACCGAACATCTCGCCCTATTCCCCGGCGCTGGCCGTCTTTGCCGGGATCGGAACCGGATGTCTGGCGGGTCTGCTCAATGGGATACTGGTTAGCTATTTGCGCGTGGTGCCGTTCATCGTCACGTTGGGAACGATGCGGCTGTATCTGGGTATGGCCAAGGAAGTCGCCGACGAGACCACCGTGCGACCCGATTTGAATGAGCAAATTCCGCACTGGCTGGGGAGTTTTCTCAGCCTGCAACAGGACGCGCGCTGGCTGGGATTTCCGCTGGGTGTCTGGTTGATTTTCGTCTTGGCCCTCATCCTGGCAGCGGTCTTGCGGTATACGGTGTTCGGGCGTTACGTGTTTGCACTGGGATCGAATGAGTCGACGGCGCGGTTGTGTGGAATCAATGTCGAGCGGAACAAGATCGCCCTGTATGGATTGGCTGGCCTCTTTTTCGGCATCGCCGGGCTGTATCAATTCTCGTTGCTGTCAGTCGGCAATCCGACTTCGGGCATCGGCTTGGAACTCAACGTGATCGCCGCCGTGGTCATCGGCGGCGGCAGCCTAAGCGGCGGCCGCGGTTCGGTGGTCGGCACACTCACCGGAGCAGCCATCATGGCGGTCATCACCAGCGGCTGCACGCAACTGGGACTGAAGAACCCCGTGCAGGACATGATTCTGGGAGCAATCATCGTCGCAGCGGTGGCGATTGATCAGATTCGACAACGACGGTTGGCGGCATAGTAGCCCGCCTGGAAAAAGAGTGCCACTGACGGCTTGTCCGCCTGTGCAAACAGCGTGACCGGAAAAAGACTGCTGGACAAGTCAGCAGTGGCACACGACGTAATTCTGTTACGCTAGTCGACATGCAAGCCTGGAGTGGTTTCAGGTTTGTCACAATCAGAAATTTCGCTTGAATTCATTAGACCTGGTTTCATTCATGACAGTCCTCAACAACCTGCGCGCTTTCAAACCCTCTTGGATTCAGGTCGCTTTCATTGGCGTCATCGTCTGTTCTTTCGTGACTCCCGTTTTCGCTGAAGACGATGCGAAATTCGAGCCGTTTACGTTTGTGCAGCTTTGTGACACGCAATTGGGAATGGGGGGATACGAGCATGATATCCAGACATTCAGACAAGCGGTGAAGCAGATCAATGAAATGGATCCCGATTTTGTCGTGATTTGCGGCGATCTGGTCAATACTGCGAATGATACTTCATTCGTGGATTTCAAGACCATCAAGAGTGATTTGACGGTCGCCTGTTATTGCGCTCCGGGAAATCATGATGTGGGCAAACCAGATTCCAAGGCTCTGAAACGTTACCGTGAGACGATCGGTAAAGACTATTTCAGTCTCAAACACAAAGGCTACACGTTTGTGTTCACCAACACTCAACTTTGGAAAGCTCCGCTCAAAGGAGAATCTGAAAAGCATGCTGCCTGGGTCGCGCAGATCTTGTCAGAAGCCAAGCAAAACCAATCGCCCGTCATGATGGTGGGGCACTTTCCGTTGTTTGTGAAAAAACCGGACGAAAAGGAAACGTATTACAATCTCCCGATAGAGACACGCCATCAATTGTTGGACCTCTACAAACAAAATGGCGTGCTGGCAGTCCTTGCCGGTCATACACACACCACGATCATCAACGACTATGACGGCATGCAATTGGTGAATGGCGAAGTCACCAGCAAAAGTTTTGACAAACGCCCCCTGGGATTTCGCTTGTGGACCGTTGAATCTCTTCAAACAGCGAAACATGAATTCGTGCCTCTCACAAACCAATTCGAAGAACTGAAACAAAAGTAGCCCGCAGCTGTCGGAGAAGTGGCTGGCGAATGTTTGATGTCCATTCTTGTCACCCACTGCCCTGACTATAATTCCCGTTTAAAACGGGCTTGACGCTTCGGGTCGTGGGCAATGTTTGATAGGAAAAGGCCGAAGTCAAAGTCTTCGTCTTCAACAAATGGCGTCGGGTCGTTTTCGATAGGTTCAGAATTTACGGCATATTCGTGTTTCACATGTTCTATGCCATTCTCCATCAGCGAGAGACAACGCTTCTCAGGTGGGCCACCGACCGTTATCTCGACTTTGTCGGACAACTTGATCTGAGCTTCGCCGATCCGCACGACCAACTCACCATTTGAGCGATAGATAGCGCAAAATACGCCGGACAGAATCGAGTAGGATCCGTCTATCTCTGAAGGAATCTCCCCGCCTTCCGAGGATTTGCTTCTAACCCTCCAAACGCCCGTCCTTTCATCCAATTCTGCCACGTCGTTAAAGAGATCACAGCTTTGCAGCCATTTCATCATGCTCTCCTAGACGCCAGGGTTGACAGGTGGTCTGGACGCACAGTTGGTGGCAATCCGCAAATCTCTCCCGCGGCTGCGCCGACCCGAAAGAATCTTTCGGGCCACCCGCGAATTGTTCATCGTTTGCCTATTATGGCCGTCAGTATTTCAATGCCTGATTCATGCAAACATCCTTTGCCAGTTAAACTTACGTCCGTCATTGTATTTGAATCGCGAGGCAACCACTGGCAACCCGTTGGACAACTACACCACTGCAAGTTATCGAAATAATCGTGATGTGCCAAATCGAATTCCAGTCATTCCATTTTCCTCGATCGCAATCTTTAGGTCTTCGCGCACATAGCATTTTGCGAACCTCGGCGGACTCGACAATCGAAACAACGCGACGTCTTGCAATGCTTGACACGATTCGATAATGGCTTCTGCTTCCTCCACTTTTGCTTCAGCTGCGATATCGACTGGCGTTGGCAGAAGGTGAAACCACCAGTAGTCCGGCACTTCTTTTCCGAGGTGCACAACAGGCAAAGAATAATATCGATGATCTGTTATCCGAAACGACTCAAATATAGAGCGAAGCCGACCACTAACAATCCACCCTGCACGCGGTATTGGAATTGAATTGATAAGGTCCGTTATGTGTACGTACCCTTTAAGGTGAACAGTATGAAAGTTTGGCTCAAATTCCGGAAATGCATCAAACCTCATGTTATGAACCGAATCAGGCGCATCATAATCGTATCCCGGTCCCATGTCTTCGTGAACGGGGCCATCAAGACTATCTGTAAACGTAAACAGTTTTCGCCTCATTGCATATACCCTTAACGGTCAAATCGCCACAATGGCACCACGAGGTTATAAATTACATATCGCAAGTGGAGAATCACCATCCGCATTAAATACTATAACTCTGCAATTGTGCAAATCGCTTTCTCGAGCAGCCGATTCGACGAGAGCCAGTTGCAAAACCGCTATCTCACTGAACATTTTGGCATAAGTCTTGCTCTGTGATCGGGGTGAAAGGAGACCCTGATTATGAGATTGACGTTTGTGTTCTGGCCGTCTGTTCGACGGCACAAGCACGGCGTCCAGGACGGAGCCAAGACACAACTTACGGATGAGCAATGGGATCGGATCAAAGACCTCTTTCCGTGGGAACCACCTACGAGATATGGCGGACGCCCCCGCAAGCATCCCCGCGATTGCCTGGAAGGCATCCTGTGGGTGCTTCGCAGCGGTGCGCGTTGGAAAGATTTACCAAACACTTTTCCCTCTTTTTCAACTTGCTGGCGACGGTTCCAAGAATGGACCGCGGCGGGCATCTTCAAAGTCGCTTGGGCGCGGCTGCTGCAGGAACTCGACGATCTGGGCGAGATCAACTGGGAGGAAACGATGGCCGATGGCACGTTTTCCCCAGCAAAAAAAGGGGCGCCGAGGTCGGCAAAACCAAACGCGGTAAGGGAACCAAGATCATGTTGCTCATCGACGGCGAAGGTTTGCCGTTGGGAGTCGACACCGAATCAGCCAACACTGCCGAAGTGAATTTGATCGAACGGTTGGTGGACCGCCGCACGACGCAGCGGCAGCCGCAGCGGTTGATTTACGACAAAGCCGGCGACAGCGATCCGTTGCGTGAACGTTTGGCGGCGCGGGGCATCGAATTGATTTGTCCGCATCGCCGCAACCGCAAAAGGCGTCCCACGCAGGACGGCCGCAAATTGCGACGCTACAAACGGCGTTACAAAGTCGAACGCACGATTGCTTGGCTGCAATCTTTCCGGCGTCTTGTAACACGTTACGAATATCATGCGCACCTCTTCAAGGGCTTCGTACAACTCGCGTGTTTGTTCACTACGTTACAGAGGTTTTGAAACTGGTTGGAAGCTGGCCCACTTTTTTATTTCTTCCCGAGCTATTGAATCAAATAACTCATCACCCTCCTTCAAGTCACCATTCGCTTGTCGCGCCTCCAGAGTGTCCAAGAGTTCGTCACTACGTTCCAGCAAGTCCGCGAAGGTTACTAAACAAACAGCCTTTTCCCTCCTTTCTCGAGTGTTAAGAGAGGCAGGGTACACTACAATATCTCCTGAGTCGAACCAGATTTCCACACGGATGTAACTGCAGTCGACACTCGCGTTCTTGGGAATCAGATAAGACTCGATATATTCGAACAATTCTTCCATGCATTCTTTTATAGATGCACCGTGTGGTGCATCTGCCATAAGCACCCCCCCCGGTTCTTGTCGCCACTGCATGATTTATAGGCCCTTAGATCTGGCGCTCAGCCTGCTGCTAGTTTGGTCAAATGCCTCATAGAAGCGACTTGCAATTGAACGAACATGGATAGCAACATCCTTATCTGAAACACCTGGGTGTTGCTCAACAAACTCGTACAATATATCTTCGATCAATTTGTATATTTGGGATGATTCGAAGTGTGGCGAAGGGTGCCACTGCTGGCTTGTCCAGCAGTATTGTGGACGGCCCCGCGATTCGCACTGGCGAACAAGCCGCCAGTGGCACCCATCTTCTGCTGACGAATCATCAGAGCGCCTGCAACAACTCTGCCGCCTTGTCCTCGTACATCTTCTGCCATTCCGGGGCCACCAGACAGTCGCTGTCTTCTTGGGCGTTGCCGACGTTTTTTAGCTGTTCGGCGGTGGGGCAGTAGTAGATGTAGCCGTTGGTATAGCCGGCGACGAAGGTGTGTTTGTGGGGGGAGACTTTTTTGAGGTTCAGGCCGATTTGGACGGTCAATTCTCCGGGGAAAGTCGTCAACACGAAATCGCCGATGCGGAGGCCAGCCAGTTCGACGTCGATCGTGCGGTTGCCGGAGGCGTAGCCGCGGGCGTGGTGTTTGCGTAACAGGCGCAGGTTGGTGTTGAGCCGCGTCAGTTTTTCCATGGTGTGGATGTTGCGGATGTAGTTTTGCATGTTGCGGCGGTTTTCGGCGTCGAGCTTGCTCAAATCATTGCGACCGCGGGCTTTGTCGAGCAAGTAAGCGTGCGAGTAATACGAGGGAAACTCTTCGGCAACGTTGTATTTGACGACCAACGGGATAAACGTTTTCAGATTCAAGCTGGTGCCGCCCAGTGAGCCGGCCAAGCGTAGTTGTTCGGCTTCCATATCAAAAATGCGCGTCGCCAGATCGGAGCGGGGCAGGGCGATATTCTCGCTGACGACTTTCAGTCGGTCGTCCGGTTTGGTTTCGATCGCGCGGACCGCTTTCAGCGTGCTCAGGCCTAGCATATTCCCCAGCGGTTCGGCGTTGCGGGGATGATCAACGTCTTTATAGAACACGGGATTGATATCGCCGCCGCAACCTTGCACGAATAGGGCGACGGTTCCCGGGTCGAGGTTTTCTTCAATGACTTTCGAGGAGAAGCCGGTCATGTCGGCGGTGTTCCCCCCATTTTGAGCCCCCTGAATCGGATGGCAGGCGAAGTTGTAAACCACGGCCAAGGTTCGTCCGTCCTCGCGATCAACACGGAGCACGCCGATTTCCGGATCGATCGGCCCGACTTTGGCGACCTCTTCGTCGGGAGGCAGAGAGTAGGCGTGTCGCACATCGATTTGCGTGCCGTCTTTCATGATCAGCCGACGATTCTCCGAGACACGGTCTTCGTGACCATGACCGACGCCGACGCGGGCGGGGACCAAATTGTCGGCCGCCTGTTTGACCGCTTGAAAAGTCCGCTCACCGATGTCGTGACAAATCCGGCTATGGCAATGGCTGGCGTTGATGATCACGTGCGTGGGAGGAATGCCGAGTTCCTTTTCAATCCGTGCCCGCACCTTGGCGAGATAGTCGTTGCCGATCGAACCGATCTCACCGATGGCGACGACGTCGATCGTGACGATAGCGGCGGTTGTAGTTTCGTTTTTCAGTACCAGCGCCCGGACATACGACCGGTCGTTCACCAAGCCATCGGGGTGGGTCACGTCGACTTTGCCAACACCAGCTTGCAACGTCGCCGCGGAGGCGGTGTTGTTGAGTAACGTGGCAACGAGCGCCGCAGCGATCAACAGCATGGTCATGCCCCGGCTGCAACGGCTAGGTTGGTCGTTTGTGCAGAATCGCGATCTGTGGTCAGTCAGGTTTGTCAAAGTCGTGTTCATCATGCAGGCCTTGTCTCGAAGGGTTGCGTCATGTGGTTTTTGGCGCGGAATGGGGCGCTCATCGTCTCCATGATGCGCGATTTTGGCCGATTTCGCGAGTCGCAACAGCAATACGGACGGGTCGCGTGTGGTGACGATGCTGCCGACGGACGTGATTGCAGAGGGTTTTCGGATTAACTGCATTTCGCGGTTCAATTTGTAGACTCCCTCCGGATTGTCCCCAATCGTGGCGGATCTGGGCTAGGAAAATTTGCACTTCCAGCGGCTACGAACTAACGTGGTGAGAGTTGTAGCTTCACGACATTCCCGACACGGAGAGAACAGATGATGCGTGCATTGGTGGCAGGGATAACGATCCTCGTGGCCGTTTCACAGACGGCTTATAGCCAAGAAACCTGGGCGGAACGTTTGGGCTATCCCGCCGGGAAACGCGTTGTGATTCTGTATGCCGACACGATGGGCGCCTCCTATGAGTTCAGTCGTCCCGGCCAGGAACTCCTGGTCAAAGGGCGTTTGAATTCAGTCAGCGTCATGTCGCCCTGCCCGTGGTTCGAAGAATTCGCCAACTGGTCCCGCGAAAATCCGCAGCATGACATTGGTGTTTGCTTGACACTCAACAGTCCGGGACAGCTGTATCGCTGGCGTCCGCTTACCGGATTGAATAGCAAGACCTCCACCTTGGTTGACCCCAAAGGCTACATGTGGGGAACGGAACTGCAATTGGGGCTGATGGCTGATCCTGAGGAGATTCGTCGCGAGATCGAAGCCCAGATCGCCAAAGTCCGTGCCGCGGGGATCCAACCCACGCACTTGCATCCCTTCATGGGCGTGTTGTTCATGCGTGAAGATCTCCTGAAAATCTATTTAGAAACCGCAGAGAAGAATTGGATTCCAGCTGTGGTTTTGGAATTGACCCCTGAAAAAATTCAGCATTTTCGCGACGGCGGAATTACGCTGTCCGACGAGATGATTGAAACGGTCCAAAAATACCGGTTACCCAAACTCGACGACGCGCATTTTGTTCCCGAAGCGGACAGCTACGAAAAGAAACGGGATCAATTCTATGAATTGGTCAACGGACTGCCTCCGGGGCTGGTACAGATCACTGCCGGTCCTGCCGACAAGTCGCTGGCACTCGAAGCAATTGCTCCACACTGGCAACAACGCGTTTGGGAAAATCAATTGTTGAACGACAAAGCCGTCCATGACTTTCTGAAGAAACAGGACGTGATCTTCACGAATTGGCGGGAAATTATGGCCCGGTTTGAAAATGCCGGCGGCCAGAGA
The DNA here is from genome assembly GCF_007860075.1 of Symmachiella macrocystis. Taxonomy (NCBI): domain Bacteria; kingdom Pseudomonadati; phylum Planctomycetota; class Planctomycetia; order Planctomycetales; family Planctomycetaceae; genus Symmachiella; species Symmachiella macrocystis. Next base: position 1,025,375 of record NZ_SJPP01000003.1, on the reverse strand, counting down.
CCTGGCAAGCGTGGAGCTGCGAAAGAACAAGAAGACCTGGGCCAGAAGAGGGACATCACTGATGAAGCGGTCGTGCGGATTCCGACATTCGAGGAACCGCAGTTGTCGATCAAATTCGAGTAACAACACCAGGATGCGACAACCACCGTCTTTTCGATACCCAACGTGATCAGCTAGTCAGGTCAAGACAATGAGCGTCTGCGTTTTACTCGTGTTGCATATCGCCACCATCGATACCCAATCGCCGAGTCTGATTGGTCCACCGGCCGTCGGACACATCACGCACCCAGCGTGGAGCGAAGCCTGGAAGATCGAGGACTTAAGCGGTACGTCGCCCGCCGATGCGATGCGGTTGGCGTTTCAATCGCTGGCGCCGGCTGGTGGTTCGCAATTAGGCTCGACTGGATATAGGTCACGCGGATCGAATCCCACTTTTGGTGCGGGGAGCAATTACACCGCCCGCCGCCAACAACGGAGTCGTTATAACCAAGCCCAGAGAAGTTACCAATTCCCCAGCTATGGCGGTTACGGTCGGTACGGTGGGGGCGGTCGATACGGTGGATATGGTTTTATTCGCGAACCAAAGACCAACCGGAGTTGGTAAACCTCGGCAATCGGCCCCATAGCGGCCAGATTGACAGCCATGGCGCTGTTTTCAATGTGGAAAAAGTTTGCCCCAGTCGGCAAATTATTTCGGAGTACATGTCCTGCGGCGATACTTGTCCGAGTATCATGGGAAACTGAATTCCCGAGCCGATTGGGATGAGCACGCTCCATTTTCCACGTAAGGAACTGACCATGCGCCTGCTGATTACAATCACGATATGCGTTTGCGGTGTGGTAACATCGCACGCTGAGGAACTGCCCAAGCCCACCGGCACGTCCATCGTGGACCCTGATGCCAAATGGGAATTGCTATTCACCCGGTCCGCCGATGTCCAAGGGGGACTGACTGAAGGCCCCGCAGTTGCGCCCGATGGTAGTATTTATTTCACCGATATTCCGCTCGCCCCGGATCACGGCATGATCATGCGGTTTGATCCGAAGACGAAGCAGACGACGCTTTTTACTGGAAAGAGTGGCAAGGCGAATGGTCTGATCTTTGATGCGGACGGCTTTCTGTTGGCCTGCGAAGGCTCCGACGACGGTGGGCAGCGCGTGTCGCGTTGGGACGTCAAAACGGGCGAATCCGAAACGGTTGCCGACCACTTCATGGGCAAGAAATTCAATGCGCCCAATGACCTCTGCGTCGACGCTCAGGGCCGCATTTATTTCACCGACCCCCGGTACTTGGGTTCCGAGCCGCGCGAAATTGAATACCGCGCCGTGTATCGCATCGACCCCGATGGCAATGTGATTGAGATCACTCGCGACACGCTCAAACCCAACGGCATTGCTCTCAGCCCGGATGGGCGAACGCTTTATGTCGCTGACCACGATAACGGCGAAGACCAAATCGGCGCAAACACCAATCCGCCGCCGTTGCCCGGTCCGATGAAGATCTATGCCTTTCCGCTGAATGAAGCGGGAACCGTCGATGGCGAACGGCGGACGATCGTCGATTTCGGCGATCAAGCGGGATGTGATGGGATGACGATTGATGCGGAGGGAAATATTTATCTGACCGCACGGAGCCTCAAACGTCCCGGCGTGTTGGTCGTGAATCCCGATGGCGAGGAAGTTGCCTTTATTCCCACCGGTCCGCCAAATCAAAAACGGGATCCGAACCATCCTCCGGTGGGCATCCCCAGCAATGCGGAGTTCGGGATCGGCGACGAGATCAACGTGTTGTACGTTACGACCGATCTGAGCCTGTACCGCATTCCACTCAAGAGCAAAGGCTTTCACGTGCAATACGGCGATCGCAGCCACTGACGACTTGTCTGCCGGAGTCGTACGCGTTGTGTTGTGCGCACTGTTAGGACAAACCAGCGGTAAAACCCTGAGTTTTATACCGATTATCTGGTCGCCGTCCTGCGGGGACTCTCGCAAATCTGTTTGCGGAAACTTCACCGATGGGCACGATCGCAGCGATAGCAATTGGTTTTGAGATCGCTGTCAACCGGCTGGTAACGAAGGTCGATATCAAAGGATGTGGGGCGTGCGTACGTCCCTTGGAAACCTCCTGGATTGACCACGCGGAATATTATGGCGAAGAAGTCACGAACCAAAACGCGGACCCGGTCCAAACCGTCGCCTGCCTCCGGATGGGGATCTGCGTTGGTGAAAGGATTGTTTCAGCCCGGACGCTTGCTGGTTCTTGCCGCTGCGATCGTCACGGCGATGCTGATACGTGTCACCGTCAGCTGGCTGCCGGATCTGGCCGATCGTGACGAATACATCGTCAATGCAACGACCGTGGAAGTGACGTCGCCGCCGCGAATGGTTCCGCCGAATTTTATTCAGCAGGCGTTCGAGCGATCCGACATGCCGGAGCAGTTGTCGCTGTTGGATGAGTCCGTCACCCAACGCGTACACGATGCGCTGCAGCGCCATCCTTGGGTCGCGGAAGTCTCCCGTGTTTCGAAACAGGCACCGGGGCGGATTGTGGCGGAATTGAAATATCGTCGCCCCATTGCAATGGTCGAAGTTGCCCGCGGAGTCTATCCGATTGACCCCGACGGCACGTTGCTCCCGCCCGCCGACTTTACGGTCAGCGATGCCCAGCGGTACCCGTTGGTGGATGGAATCGTTTCGACACCACAAGGTCCGGAAGGGACGAATTGGGGGGATCCGGCGGTCAACGGCGCTGCTGATTTAGCAACGCTGCTTGAGTCTTCCTGGGAAGAATTTCAACTGGAGAAGATCCATTGCCGCTCCAGTCCCTCCGACAGCACGCCAGCATTCGAACTGATTTCGCGCGGCGGTTCCCGGATCATGTGGGGTTGCGCGCCGACCGAGGCGCGTCCCGGTGAACCGGATGCTGAACAAAAAATCCAACGACTTCGCAAATACTTGAAGCACTTCGGAAACTTCGAAAAGCCCGACGGCCCCTACGAAATTGATATTCGCCACTGGCAGGAGATTTCACGGATGCCGTTGACTGTTGGATTGGAGAAGTCTGTGCGGTAAGTGGCCGGTGGCCAGTAGGCAGTACGCAGTAGGCAGTGATGTTCGTGGCGGGGGCTTTGTTTTGCCGACCCTCAGGTCTGTTCCCTCATGCCTCACAACTCCCTCCGCACTACAATTTTGGTCTTCAAACGACTAATGTGGCGGTAGGCAAACGGCATGTGGTGCCGTCGCAAAATGTTCCCAATTCTCTGATGGGTGAGAGTCAATCCGATGCAGGGCCGTTATCTTTTTGCGTTGATCTTGGTGGCGATTTGCCTGGGTTTTGCCATTCAGCCTCATATCACAGCCGAGATGTACAATTTTCAACCCCCGCCGGGAACGCCGTTGGATGATGATGTCTCCGATATTGGTTCGCGGGTTGCGACATTCTTGCGGGGATTGGTCAACGGCCGCACCGATGAAGCAGTCAACGATCTGCTGGAAGGAAGTCCCCTGGAGCAGGATGGCGAGAAACTAGCGCAACTAAAAATTCAAATCGATCAATCTGAACAACAGTTTGGCAAGTTTTTACGCAGCGAAAAATTGCAACTGGAACCTATCGGAGGGTCGATCATTCGGGCAGTCTACGTCCTGCATTGTCGGCGCTTTCCTGTCATCTGGCGACTGACGTTTCATCGTGATGATGCCACCCGGGAATGGGTTTTGGTGGCATTGAGTTACGACACGAAATACGACGATGTTCCCACAACGGAATCGTCGCGACGCCCCTTGCAATAATGGCTCTTTTCTCCGGGCAACTGCTTCGACTGTGATTTCGCCGAGGAAGCGGATTACTCGGGATGTTCGCCGCGCGATCGTCCGCCGGTGCGTAACACGGCTTCGGCCATCTGTAGCACCCAACTCTCCACCCCTGCGCTACGCATCTGTTCTAAGCTGGCATCGATATCGTATGCCACGCGTCGTAATTCGACTTTTCCATTCTCGATCACCGCATAGGCGGCGCGGGGGTCACCGTCGCGGGGTTGACCGACGCTGCCGGGGTTGAGGATTTCCACTCCATCCAGTTTGAGGTGAAACTGCTGATGCGTGTGGCCGACGCAGACAAAGTCGGCATCGACGTGCTTCAGGCGGGCGGACCAGCCTTCGGGATCTTCGTACAGGTATTCGTCCAGTGGATCACGCGGAGTCGCGTGTACTAGATGAAACTTGAGTCCGTCGATTGTTTGCGACGCAGTCACCGGCAGACGGGAAAGATACCGCATTTTATCGGGGGTGATCGCGTTGTATTGGGCCTGACGTGTGGCAGCTGTCAGTCTCCGAAACGGTGATCCGCCGCGCACGGCGACGCGCTGCGCCACGGCGTGGTCATGATTCCCGCGCACGGCGAGCGTCGCATTTTTTTGCACCCAGTCGATGCATGGGAGCGGGTCCGTGCCATAGTCGACCAAATCTCCCAAAAAAAGACAGGCGTCGAATGATTCTTCAATCGCCTGGAGTGCGGGCCAATTGGCGTGAATGTCGGAAACGACAAGAATTTTCATAAATTACCCAGTGCCGTTTGCACTTTGAGTTGTCCTGCCCGGCACTGCTTGCCGCACATCTGCCGTGATTTTTAAAGATCCGTTTTAGGCTGTCGGATTCCACAATGCAAATTGGAGCGAGGAAGATGGAAGAGTCCAGCCACTTCAAAACGATCGACCGGTAGGCAAGGTGCTGGTCGCAATCGGCGGACTGACCCTTATTTTCAGCATAAAAACTAGGGACTTTTCTGCATTCAAATCGCAACTTTACAGACACATCTTGACCTGGAATGTCGGAAACGTGTCTAATGAGATAGACAACATAGGCCCTCAAATAATCTGGAGTGATCGCGTGGCAAATCGACCGATCGAACATTTGACACTTGTCGATAAGTTTAAACAAGCTGACCAGACAACGCGGGCCATCATGGATCATATCGAACGGGGATTTCTCCCCAAAGTGAACGACTTGGAACGTCTGGTACGTCCCAATCCTGATGCACTGGGACAACAGGAGGACGTGACCAATTTGCGAGTGAGAAACTATGCGGCAAATGTCATCTCCAGCGACGACTTCACGCACGAACAAAGCCGCCTGCTTGACGACTGCCTCAAGGCCATTGACATCGATGTCGCGCGTGAACTTGGGTCATAAACTACTTGCCCCAAGCAGCATCGACAACGACAAGATGACCACCGCGGCTTTGCAATAGTCCTTCCTTTTGAAAACCTTAGTGTGAACGTCGAATTCGACGGCGTGGGCCCGCTGTCTAAGGGGTTACATCTGGCGATTCGGCTGTTGGAATGTGTGCGACGTGCGACTTCTCTCACGCCCGGATTGACCACGAAGCATTGCAGCGATGCTGCGGTCTGACAGCGAGTTGCTTGGAAGCGGATTTTAAAAGCTTCCGTCAAACTATAAATTTTCTTCGAACTTAAAGTTCATGAACCTACCGATTGACCAACCTGATTCGCGGGGCGAATCGACTCCGAGCAGTTCGTTCGCAGACGCGAGCGGGGGGCCGCCGGTCAGTGGACCGGAAACGGTTGTCAATCCCGAAGGACGGCCCGATTATGCACCGCCTGTCCAGGCCTCTGTTTCGCCTCCGGTCACCGATCCCTCAGCGTGGCATCATCTGTTTCCCGCAACCAATGAAAACGGATCGGTTGATGCCAGTCCGATTGGTGTGGAACTGGACCATTTTGTTATTGAAGAGAGAATTCGCTCCGGAGGGATGGGGGCGGTGTTTCGCGCGCGGGACATCCGTATGGGTCGCAGCGTCGCGCTGAAGGTGATGCCTCCGCGTCAAACTCTCAACCCAGCGGCCGTCCGCCGATTTCAAAACGAAGCACAAGCGGCTGCACAACTCGATCACGACAATATTGCCCGTGCGTATTACGTAGGCGAAGACAAGGGGCTGCACTTCATCGCTTTTGAATTCGTCACCGGCATCAACATTGCCGAGATGATTTCTAAACAAGGGCGGTTGCCGGTCGACGACGCGTTGAACTACACGCTACAGGTCGCCTCGGCATTGGTGCACACTTCGGAACGGGGGGTGGTGCACCGTGATATCAAACCATCGAATATTATTATTACCCCCAAAGGCCGGGCAAAATTGGTCGATATGGGGCTGGCCCGCAATGAAAACCGTGAGGCCAGTGCCGATCTGACAGTCGCCGGCACGACTTTGGGCACGTTCGATTATATTTCGCCGGAGCAAGCCAAGGATCCGCGCGCGGTCGATGTTCGCAGCGACATTTATTCGCTGGGGTGCACCTTGTACCACATGCTCACCGGCCAAGCGCCGTATCCCGGCGGGACGATGCTCCAAAAATTACTGGACCACCAAGGCAAAGATGCGCCCGATCCGGCCGCTAAAAATCCGTACGTCTCCGATGATTTGGCGGCAGTCGTCCGCAAAATGATGGCCAGCGACCCCAAGCGGCGGTATCAGACGGCGGACGAATTATTGCGGGATTTGATGCTGGTCGCCGGGGCAATGGGCCTACGCAGTCTGAATCCCGAAGGGTTGGTCTGGATGTCCTCCCGACCTTTGTCGGCACCATTTTGGGAACGTCATCTACCCTGGATGTCGACATTCGCCGCTTTGATCATCCTGGTGACAGTCGCCAGTTTTCTGCCAGGTCGGGTTGCGGATGGTCCTGGAATCGCCCCCAATGCCGATCCCACGACCGATCAAGCGGACAACGGAACTGATGCGAAGGCCGCCGGTACCGAAAGCCCCGATATGCCGAATGATTTACAACCTAATACCGATGTTGTGAAAAGCCAAACCATCGACACGGGGGCGACTCCCCCGGACAGTAACGGAACGGAAGAAGAAAAACCGCGTCCCATCGGCGAGAAGGGGCCTGCGGTTGTCGCGGAGAACAGTACAACCCATCCTAAGTTTCCCCCAGCGACGAGCACCGACCAAGATTTGCTCAACAGTTTTGTCATCGGCCCGGCGGAAAATGAACAATTTCGTCTGGGCCCCGAAGGCAGCGGTAGCTATGTGACGGCCTTGTTACCGCCGCTGCAGCTCGAGACGGCCGAACCGGTTGCACAGCCTATCCCGGATGAAATTGGGAATAAGTCGCAGCAACCTCGGGTGCGAAAGATGCCCGCCGAGCCCATCGCAGACCGTCCCTTCATCGTATTGGGAATCGATGGCGCTGAGAACCGTGAGTATCGCTCCTTAGAAGCGGCCTGTACCGATGCGGTGGATGGCGGCAAAATTGAGTTGCGGTATAACGGCATTCGCCGAGAACGGACGCCGATCCGGATTGAAGGCAAACGCATCACGATTCGCGCGGGGATCGGTTTTCGACCGACGCTAGAATTGGCCCCGTCGCAGAGTCCGCTCGCGGGTTACCGAAATCATTTCATCAACGTCGTAGGCGGCGCCTTGGAGATGGCCAATGTCAATTTGTTATTGTCGATCACTGAAGGATTCCCGTCGGATCGCTGGGCGATCTTTTCGTTAGAGCAGCCCGAGTCGGTGCAGATGGAGGGAGTCACAGTGACGGTGGAAAACCGTGATCGACATCGCCAAATTGCGGTTTTCGATCTCTCCTCCCGAACCAATTTCAGCGATATGCCCTTGCCGGACAACGGTACATTGAAGCCGTTGCAGGTGATGATTTCTCGATGTGTGTTTCGCGGCGGTTGCGATTTTTTAACGGTCCATCAACAGACGGGATCGCAGTTCACCATCGAGAATACTCTGTTGGCGTTTTGGCCAAACGGAACCGTCGTGCGTGTTTTGGGCGGAATGTATGAACAAGATGATGATGAGTATGTCGATTTCACGCTCAAACACTGCACGGTACTGTTGAGTAACAGCTTGGTGGTCATGTCCAGTGACACGGTGCCGCACAAGTTGATTCCCGTGCAAGTCACCGCCACAAACAACATCATTAGCAGTTTTGAAATTTGCCCACTGGTCGAAATGTCAGGTCGCGCTCCGGTGAACGATTTTCGTGATTTAATTCAATGGACCGGCAAGTACAACTTCTATGATGATTTCACCGATTTTTGGCAAATCGAATCCAACTCGACCGATGAGGGTCTGGACACATTGGATTTTGAAGACTGGCAGAAATGGCGAACTGTCAATGAGGTCGATGCCTACAACGAACGCATTTACTGGGAAGAGCGGCAACAGAAAAGCTGGCGCGACATGTCGGCCGCTACGCTGACTCCCAACAACGTGCGACTGCATCCCACGATCACCAACCGCGCATCCAGCGGAACCGCCACCGGCAGCCAAGCCGGCGCACGTCTCGACGAATTACCCAGGCTTGGTAGGAGTGAGGCAGAGTAGCTCGCGGCGGAGAGCCGACGGTGCTCACTTCTCCACCGGAGCATCCTCATCGCTGCTGTACTCCTGCCAACTACAAAAGTAGTTCTGTACGTTTTTGTAGCCCGCCAACTCCAACGCAAAGGCCTCGACCGAAGCCCGACCGCCGCTGCGACAATAAGTCACAGCCGTGTGCTGGGGGCCCAGATTCAGCGCCTGAAACATTCGTCGCAATTCAGCTGCAGACTTAAAGGTCCCATCGTCGGTCAGCAAGCGGACCCATTCCAAATGCGCCGCACCGGGTACACGTCCGGCCGCAAATTCGGATTTGCTGCGGGTGTCAAAGACAAACAGGCTACCATCCTGGACCGCCTGTTTGACGTGATCGATGCGGGCGAGGCGTTGCTTTTGAAACGCTGGCTGAAATTTGGTGGTTTTGAATTCGGCAGGCTCGTCCGTAATGGGGAGTTTCTGTTTGCGCCAGACATCGATGCCCCCATCCATCAAACTCACGTGCTGACAACCCAGATATTTGAGCAGCCACCACACCCGCGCGGCATTGGGAAGCGCGCCGCCATAGACGACGATTCGCCCGTCGCGTGCCAATCCCAACTCACTTCCCAGCTCGCTCCAACGCTGCTGATTCGTCAGTCCGTCGCCACTATTAGCCATAGCGGCCGCTTTCCAACTCGCTACGTCAATCCATCGAGCGCCGGGAAGATGCGCCTTGGAAAAAGCGTCACGTTCTTGGATATCCAGCAGAATGACCGCCGATTGATCAGCTGCATCAACCAGTTCTTCGACCTCGCGGGCTGACAGCAGAAGTTTGGTTTTCTCTGTCTTCGCAGCCTCATCCGCGCCGGCGGCACCCGGCATGAACGTCATCACAATGCAAGCGGCCACAATCACGGCGTAAGGGTGTCGAAGGTTGATGAACATGGGGAGTGACTCCTTAATGATTTACGAGCGTCGATCATCGATTGAGTAGAATACAAAAATGTGCGGAGCTCTTTTAGGGAAGCGCCATGTTGTTGTCTGCCATGTCGCGCACGACGTCAAGCCGTCGGTTTGGGAAGTTAACTTCCTGGACATAGGATATTTTCTTTATCCGTGTTTCATCTCTGTTCATCCGTGGCTTTTATTTCACACTACGACATGAATTGGGCAATTTCTTCTTTGGTGAACCGTCGTTCCAGACGAGCGCCGAGTTGCGAGACGATGCGTCCGGCGGCGTGCGAGGCCAAATGGCCGGCCTGTTTCCAGGTCATGCCGTTGTTGATGCCGTACAACAATCCGGCGGCGTACATGTCGCCCGCTCCGGTGGTGTCGATCGCATCCACCTCGACTCCTTCGATGGGGATCGCCTTTCCGTCGTGCATTAAGAGCGAACCGTCTCCGCCCAACGTGAGGGCGACGTTCTCCGCATGCCGGTGAATCTCCTGGGCACAGTCGATCGCATCCTGTTTGCCGGTCAAACTGCGGGCTTCCTCAAGATTGCAGAACAACAAGTCGACCGGCCCTTCGATCAGTTTCCAGAAGTCGTCTTTGAACAAGTTGATCAAAAATGGATCGGACACCGTAAAGGCTACTTTTACGTCGTTGGCTTTGGCCAATTCAATCGTCTTCATGGCCGCCGCTCGCGTCGATTCCCCAGTGAACAGATACCCTTCGACGTAAACGTAATTCGCTTTACGTATCTCAGCTTCGTCGATGTCATCCGGACCTAGAGTTGACGAAACGCCCAGACTGGTGAGCATGGTCCGCTGCGCGTCTTCGGTAATCAGAATCACGCAGGTGCCGGTTTGGCCGTCGGCGGGGGGAACTTCGATGGCGACGCCCATTTTTCGCATGTCAGCCAGGCAATATTCCCCCAACGCATCGGCGCCCACTTTGCCGGCATAGGCGGCGGTGCCACCCAGGTCGGCGACACCGATTATCGTGTTGGCCGCCGAGCCGCCCGCACAGCGATTGACGGGATGCCCGTCCAGTTCTCCCAACACATCGGCCTGCGTGGCATCATCGACGAGGGTCATGATTCCCTTGGCGTAGTCCAGCTTGAGCAAGGTTTCATCAGAGACCCGAGCTTGAATATCCAACAAGGCGTTTCCCACGCCGTATACGTCGTAAGTCATTCCGTTTAGTTTCCTGCGAATGTTTATCTGATTGTTTTGATTATGGTCGTTGACCGAATGGAAGGGGGCATTGTAGCAAACGCGGGGCGTTTGTGGATGCATGCGGCAGAGGTTAGCGGACAATATCCGCAAGAGCGATCAGCGATTTGAAGCAGAGCCGCCATGGAGTTCGCCTTGCGGTGCGCGATCGTGCCATTGAGACTCACAGTTTGGCCAAGTCAAATCCGATGGCGACGTTTTCTAAAAGTCGTTAAAATTTAATCGGCGGGAGATGTTTTTAAGGACATGTACTGGGACTGCCGCTGTGCGGTACTTTGGGCGAATGTCCGTGGGGAGAATTTCGCATGACGACTGTGGCACCCGCGACTGATAAGTTTGTGTCGGAGTTTTCGATCTCCCGTTGGTGCGATACTGCGGATGTGCTGGCGCGGCTGGACGCACTGCTCAAGCAACCGATACGTCCGATTCGCGCGGAGAATATGCCGCAGGTGTTGTCATATTTCGACTCGCACTGCCGGCAATCGAAATTGGTGTCCACAGCGGCCGAGCATGTCATCCCCGGTGGCGTGCAACACAACTTGGCGTTCAACTATCCGCACCCCTTGGCCATCGGTGCCGCCGACGGGGCACACATGAGGGACGTGGACGGCAATCGTTACATCGATTTTTTGCAGGCGGGTGGAGCGACGCTGCTGGGGGCGAATTATCGGCCGGTTCGCGAACGTGTCCAGGCTGTGCTGGAGGAATGCGGTCCGGTGACCGGCCTGTTGCACGAATATGAAGTCAAACTGGCTGAGTTGGTTTGCCGACACGTTCCGTCGGTCGAGATGTTTCGCATGCTCGGTTCGGGGACGGAAGCGGTGATGGCTGCTATTCGTCTGGCGCGTGCGCATACCGGGCGGAAGTGGATTATCAAAATGGGGGGCGGATACCACGGTTGGTCGGACCAAATGGTTTATGGAATTCGCGTCCCGGGCACGGGGCGAATGGATGCGGCCGGCATTCCGCGGTCGTCGACGGCGCGGATTCAGGAGAGTTTTCCGCACGATCTCCATGCGCTGCGCAGACGTCTGCAACTCAATCGATTGCGAGGCGGAACAGCTGCGGTGATTGTCGAGCCGTTTGGCCCCGAGAGCGGCACGCGACCGGTCACAGCGGAATTCAACGGCGAGCTGCGGGCGTTGTGTGACGAATTCGGGGTGTTGTTGATCTTTGACGAGGTGGTCACCGGGTTTCGCACGGGGCTTGCGGGCGCGCAAGGTTACTTCGACGTGCGGCCCGATCTGACCGTGTTTGGCAAATGTCTGACCGGTGGATATCCCATGTCAGGGGGCGTGGGCGGACCGCGCGACATCATGATGAATCTCGCCGGCGGTCTGGGCGGTAGTCAAAAGAAGGTACTGGTCGGCGGAACACTCTCGGCCAATCCGCTGTCGTGTGTTGCCGGTTATTATTCGATCCTCGAGATGGAAAAAACTCAAGCCGCGCAGCACGCGGGCCGCGCCGGGGATCGACTGTGCGCGGGTTTGACGGAAATCATCGACCGTTTGGGCCTGCCGTACGTTGCCTACAACCAAGGATCCATCGTGCACTTGCAGACATCCGGTGTGATGCTGATGGACGCCCGGAATCCATTCAAATTGATGAAGCTGGTCCAGGAAGCCGAGGCGCGCAAACGGTCGATGGAGGAATTCGGCGCGGCGTACTGCGCGCACGGCTTGATCACGCTGGCCGGGAGCCGACTGTATACGTCGCTGGCCGATACGGACGAGGTGATCGACGAAGCACTGAATCGTTTCGAAGATGTGTTGAAGTTGGCGTAATGATCCTTCGTTGCGAAACGTCGAACACCCAAGTCCGTAGCGATCTCCCACAATCACGGTTGTTCGCCGTCTGTGAATTGAAACGAGTACAGATCCCCGTCCTTGAGTTCTACATGCAGTCGCACTGGCTTGCCGGCGAGGGAACTGAGGTCCGCACCGTTCTTCCAACTCGCAACCTGTTCCGTTGAGTCGCCGAAAAGTTCCGCCGACTCATCCAGGGTAAAACCGGGTATCGGCGTGCCGTCGGCCTCTTGGATTTCAACTTTTAAACTTCCGGCGGCGGAGGTGGCGTAATTCAGTATCAGTTGTGAGCCGGTGAAAGTCAGCGGCTTGGTCGTCATTTCTCCGCCCGCGTACGGAGCGTTCAGCGAGACGAAGCCGTCGAGGCGAATGGTATAACGGCGGATGCGGCGAGATTCGTTGCGCCAGGCTCCTTCGTCGAAATGCATCGAGATTTCGTGCGGAAGTCCCGGGTGCTCAGATTTCGTTTCGAATAGCCCGTAGCTTTGATAGTTGTCGCCATAGATCCAACGCCCCTCTGCTTCGGGGCCGGGGCGGAGGAACGCTTCGTCCCAGCGTTTGAAATCCAAACCATCGCGGCTGGACATGAACAACCCGTCGGTGAGATCCGTTCCGCAACGTTCGTAGACCTTGATCAGTTGCTTGCGCAGTTCCAACGGCGGGAGCTGTTGCACATGCTCAGTGAGCGGCCGCGCGACGTAGCGGGTGGGGAAGCCGACGAGGATGTGCGGCGCGCGATAATAGGGCAGGATTTGATTCGTATACATCTGCTGCGGCGGCGAACCGGGGTACTCCAACCCAACCGGTTCGCTCCAGTTTGCAAAGTCTTTGGAATGACACATACCGATCAGCCGCAACCCTTTGAATTTTGCTTCACTGAAAAAGCGGACATACATCGTGTAGCGGTTGTGGATTGGATCCCAAAAGGCGGTGTTGTGCGAATCAAACGCCCCCTTGGTCACGACCGGGCCGTCGCTGAGCCGCTCCCAATGAATCCCGTCGGCCGATTGAAACGTCCACAGCCCTTTGCTGGTGACGGTACCGCCGATGGCCTTGTAGCGCTGCTCGGGCGGGCAGTTGGGATTGGTGTCTTTGAACGGAGCGAAATTGTGCGCTTCGGGAGTGCCCATCCAGATGATGTTATTGTCGTCGTCGACTCCCGGCCATTTATGAATCCCGAGATTCGGTTTCGTCCAATGGATACCGTCATCGCTTTCGGCATAGCAGACCGCCTCGGATTGCGCCTGCCGTAGCGGCGGTTTGTCGATCAAGTATTTATGACCGCGATAATACATGCGGTAGATGTCGCCATCCTGAAAGACGGTCGGATAGCCGCTGGCATTGCCTTCCCAGACTTGGTCGAAGGTGATGGCGATTTCGCGTGGCTGGGGGTGATGCAGTTTGAGTTGTGCTTTCCCATCCAGCGAATCAATCAACGCGCGATCCACCAACGGCTCGCGGCGCGAACCGATATCAACCGGTTCTTCGGCCTCCACAACATTGACGGTGATAAATGAGACGCAAGCGGCGACGCACAGAAGACAACGAAGCATAGGTCAAATTCCAACAGAAGGATTTGTGAGGAGTCGATGTTGAAGCAGACCGCGCGAGCTCAGAGCGGTGCTGGCGATTATTGTAACATCACGCGCGCTAGAAATACTTCTCCGCGGCGGAAATCTTTGGATTGTCGAAAACCGAAACCGTCATGGAACGTCCGGCAAGATTCGGCTATCCTCAAGAAATACGAAACTGCCAGCCGCGCTCGCGCTGAATACCTCGCCTGAACTTTTTACAGGAAAACGACGATGCATTGCAAAACAGCCGTTGGATTGCTCGGAGCGTTGTTACTGATCACCAGTCCTCTTACGGCAGCGGACGATGCAATCCCCGACGGGTGGGCGGCGAAATCGCTGCGTGAGGAGATTCGCCCCGCGTTTTCCTACCTGCCTGAAGGAGGACTAAGCGGTAAGGGCAGTTTTGTGATCACTGCGGATGAGCGCAAAGGTTTGTTCGGCTGGTGGGAAACCTCGCGGGACGTCACCGGCGGCAAATACTATGAGTTTTCTGCACGGTTTCAGGTCGACGGCATCGAGAATCCGCGGCGAGCGATTGTCGCACGCGTATTGTGGCAAAATTCACAAGGCCGCCCGGTCAAGCACGATTCCATTTCGACCGCCTCCTACAATCCTGGATCGCGTCCCCGTGCCGAACCGGAATACCCACCACGTCGCGGCACCGACGAAAATGGTTGGACGACCGTCTCAGCCGTGTACCGCGCTCCGAGTGAAGCGACGCAAGCGGTGATCGAGTTGTCCTACCGCTGGGCGCCGCAAGGCCGTGTGGAATGGACCGACGTGCAACTCACACCAACAACAGCGCCAAAACCGCGCAAGGTGCGACTGGCAACCGTGCACTACCAGCCCAGAGAGGGCACGACCAGTGCGGAGAAGTGCCAACTGTTTCAGCCGTTGATTGAAAAGGCGGCCCAGCAGGACGTCGATCTGGTTGTTTTGCCCGAAACGTTGACCTTCTATGGGACCGGCGGCACCTATGCCGACAGTGCGGAACCGATTCCCGGCCCGTCGACCAGATACTTTGGAAAACTGGCCAAGCAACATGATCTGTACATTGTGGCGGGGCTGATGGAACGTGACAAGCATCTTGTCTACAACGTCGCTGTGTTGATTGGTCCCGATGGCAAAGTGGTTGGCAAATACCGCAAGGTGACGTTGCCCCGCGGTGAGATCGAAGGCGGGATCACGCCGGGCGACGACTATCCAGTCTTCGACACGCGCTTTGGAAAAGTGGGCATGATGGTCTGCTACGACGGATTTTTCCCGGAAGTCGCCCGCGAGTTGAGCAATCGCGGGGCGGAGGTGATCGCCTGGCCGGTGTGGGGCTGCAACCCGATGTTGGGCGCCGCCCGCGCCTGCGAAAACCATGTCTATGTGATCAGCAGCACCTACACCGACGTCGCCGCCAACTGGATGATCTCAGCCGTCTACGGTCAAGACGGCAAGCTGCTAGCACAAGGCAAGGAATGGGGCAGCATCGCTGTCGCCGAAGTCGATCTCAATCAACCGCTGCTGTGGCACAGCCTGGGAGACTTCAAAGCCCAAATCGCCCCCCACCGCCCCCCGGTGAAACCGGCGAAGCCTTGATGGGCGGTTGGAGGGGCTTATGGAGAAAGGCAAGTGTTTCACATCAAGCAATATATGGGAGCCGAATGCCCGCCCATTTTACCCCTCGTCGAAGAAGCATTAGACGAAGGGTTTGAATTTCTATCGCGGCTCATGCGCGATTGGGAATCTGGAGAGAATTCTTTTGATCAACGGGGTGAGGTGCTATTCCTCATTTGGAACGACGGTGTTCCGGTTGGAGTGGGTGGGCTCAACGTCGATCCCTATGCATTGGATACATGCATTGGCCGGGTGCGGCACGTTTATGTGTCTCGACAATTTCGCCGACGTGGTATGGGACGCGCATTACTTTTAGAGTTGATCAACATTTCACAACACCGTTTTCGCATGCTTCGTCTGCGGACCAATACGGAGCAAGGGGACAGTTTCTATCGAGAACTTGGATTCGTGCCGATTGTGGAATCGAACGATTCCACCCATTGTTTAAATTTAACATCGGATGTTGTCTGATGCTTGGTCTTGATTGAATCTTCCCACCCATTGCATCCGCCGCCGAAACAACGATGATCCAAGCCGTATGCCCAATCCTCCCACCGACACCAATTCGCAATTTGTGAAACAGACAAGGTGCCCCCTGTGTGCTGCAGCAGGCATTGTGCCCTGGCATACCGACCAGTTTCGCGAATATCTGCGGTGCGAGAATTGTGAGTTGATCTTCGTCCCGCCCCTTTACCATCTCTCGCGCTCAGCGGAGAAGGCGGAGTATGATTTGCATCAAAACTCGCCGGAGGACGAGGGTTATCGGCGGTTTCTTAGCCGCGTTTTTGAACCAGTTCATGGTCGAGTCGCCGAGGCGAGCAGCGGGCTGGATTTTGGGTCGGGGCCAGGGCCAACGTTGTCGGTAATGTTCGAGGAGGCGGGGCATACGATGGCGATTTATGATCCCCATTACGCCGCTGACACCGCTCCGCTGGCAAAGCAATACGATTTTGTCACCGCCAGCGAAGTCGTCGAACACTTCTGCCGGCCGGCAGACGGTTTAGCGCGAATCTGGAGCTGTGTGAAGCCGTGTGGGCTATTGGGGATCATGACGAAACTGTCGCTCGACCAAGCCGCGTTCGCCGGCTGGCACTACAAAGACGACCTGACCCACGTCAGTTTCTTTTCCCGGGCGACCTTTGTTTGGCTAGCAACGCAGTGGAATGCCGAGCTGGAGTTTGTAGGCAAAGACGTCGTGTTAATAACAGCCGGAGAAATTGCCTGACGATTCCGTGCACGTTTTTTAAGCAGCGGTGCTTCGAGAGAGGGGCTTGTCGAGTGAGCGCATTGCTCCCTACAATCCTGCGTCCTGCCCTCCGTTGCCCCTGCTTTATAACGAAGATCAAATCATGTGGTTGCGCGCTTCTTGTTTGCTCGAATTCGACTTTCCGGTGGCGACGCCATTTTTGTTGATGCTCCGACCGCGGAGCGGTACGCAGCAGTGGATTGCCCGCGAAGAGTATCTGCTTTCCCCCAGCGTGCCGGCAGTCGAATTCACCGACCCGTTTGGGAACCTGTGCCAACGGTTGGTGGGTCCATCTGGTCCCTTTTCAATTCGCACGACCGCCGATATCGAATCGGCTGAGGAGTCCGATGCCGCTCCGGGGGCTTCATTTGTCGAAGTACAAGACTTACCGGACTCGACATTGCCTTTCTTGTTGCCCAGTCGATATTGTGAGTCCGATCGCTTCGCTGAAATGGCGTCATCGATCGTAGCGGGGCATTGGGCCGGGTACGATCAGTGCCAAGCCATCGTCGATTACATTCGTACGACGATCCAATACGCGCCGGGAGCAGGGCAACAGATCATTAGCGCCTGCGAAGTGAATGAACACTCGCAAGCCGTCTGTCGCGATATGGCCCACTTGGGCATCGCACTATGTCGTGCGCTGGCAATCCCGGCCCGGATGGTGGTCGGCTATCTGGCAACGCTGCAGCCGATGGATCTTCACGCTTGGTTCGAGGCATACGTCGGCGGCAGGTGGTATACCTTCGACCCCACGCAGGACAACTTGCGCGGGGGCCGCGTAGCCATCGCCTACGGCCGGGACGCGGCCGATGTAGCTGTTTACACCCAGTTCGGCGATCCCGTGGAGCTATTACGCATGGAAGTTCGCGTCAAACAACTCACCCAGCCGCCCGCCTGAAGCGGCACGCGACGGTGAGTCCATTGAGTGTTTTAGGTCGGTATTCCGCCCGCCAACAGAAACGAGCGACAATGCGCTGCCGCCGTATTGGTTTGGGAGTACCCCGGATGATTGCTTTACGCAACAGGTTTATTACACCTCTTTGCCGTATTCCGCGAAGAATAATTCTCTTGGATCAATCTCGTCGGACTGCGACGCCGGGAACAGCGGTTGATAGTTTGTTGAGTTTGCTTGGATAGTAAACCATTGCTCCCACCGGGCAAGACGATTTACCGTGCCAGTCGAAATGCTATTGCCCGATTGTGTCTGCTGAGAATTCCGGGACAACTCAACAGCAGTCTGGCTGCTTTCTTTGGAAACTTTATAGTATTCCCCGTCTCCATGGACGCCCGCTACGGCACTGTCTCCGTTGATCGTCTCAATCGTGCCATCACCCCAATTGATTTCCCAACTGCTAATGGGGTCGATCTGTTGGCCGCCGTTGAGCGACAAGACGTACTCGGAACCCTCGTCACTCACGTTCGATCCTGAGATTGATACGCTTGCCGACGAGTCATAAATCTTGATGTTGGAATAAACGCTCTCTCCATCGGCGCCAGCGACGTCATGATCATTTCCAAATGTCAGCCACTGCATGCTTCCTGTGAAGAATTCGCCGACAGGGATGCGATAATGGACCGTGCCGGGTGCGTCATTCTCATAGTTGCGAAAGTCGCTGAATCCATAATTCTGCGTTCCGTACAATTGGAAACTGAACTCTGGACTGAGAGATAAATCGTTGTCGAACCCGATAGTGTGGATTTCTCCTTGCGCCGAACTGCGGAAATCGAATTCCAGCACGGTGTCGGCTGTGATCGTCGTGGGCAACTCAATGCTTTTCCATAGGTTGCCGACCAGCCTTAGCGTTGCTCCTTCATCTTCGATGCTCACCGTTCCGTTCTTGTCTTGGCGTCCCGCATATGAGTCGATTGTGTAGTCGTTGAAATTTAACACCGGACCCAAGTCCGCGACGACATTGACCGCCACAGCGTTGGACTGGTAACTGCCATCCTCGTCGCTAGCGGTAGCGGAGATCGCATACTGGCCGCTGCCCGCGTAGACGTGCGTCGCGTAAGTTGGATCACCGTTAATCGTTTGAAGCGTGCCGTCACCCCAGTTGATCGTCCAGCTACTGATCGTATCCGCACCGGGGTCGGTGGAGGCGAGGAACAACGTATAAGTATTGCCTTCGCCAACCGAGCTGTTTCCCGAAATGTTCAACGTTGCGTCGACGTTGTTCACCGTAATGGCCAGTGTATTGGCGGAAAATGTGCCGGCGCTGTTAGTGGCGGTGGCTTGGATTGTGAAGGCGGCAGTACCGTCGGCATAGACATGGCTGGCGGAGTTGGGGTTGCCGTTAATCGTCTCAATCGTGCCGTCGCCCCAATTGATCGTCCACTGCGTGATCGTGTCGGCACCGCTGCCATCGGCATTCAGTGTCAGGTTGTAAGACGAACCTTCGGCAGTGTTTCCTGAGCCGGAGATACTTAATTGCGGAGCCGCTCCAATCACGCTGAGACCGAATGAGTTGGATTGATACGTACCATCTTCATCGCTGGCCGTCGCAGAGATTGTAAACTGTCCACCAGCCGCATAGACGTGCGTCGCGTAAGTCGGATCACCATTGATCGATTGAATCGTGCCGTCACCCCAATTGATTGTCCAACTGCTGATTGTGTCGGCACCGGGATCAGTGGAAGAGAGACTCAGCGTGTAGGTTTCGCCCTCTTCGATCGAACTGTTACCGACAATATTGAGCGTTGCGTCGACGTTATTCACCGTGACGGCCTGCGTATTGGCAGAAAATGTGCCGGCCGCGTTGGTGGCGGTCGCTTGGATTGTGAAGGCGGCAGTACCGTCGGCGTAGACATGGCTGGCGGAGTTGGGGTTGCCGTTGATCGTCTCAATCGTGCCATCACCCCAATTGATTTCCCAACTGCTAATGGGGTCGATCTGTTGGCCGCCGTTGAGCGACAAGACGTACTCGGAACCCTCGTCACTCACGTTCGATCCTGAGATTGATACGCTTGCCGACGAGTCATAAATCTTGATGTTGGAATAAACGCTCTCTCCATCGGCGCCAGCGACGTCATGATCATTTCCAAATGTCAGCCACTGCATGCTTCCTGTGAAGAATTCGCCGACAGGGATGCGATAATGGACCGTGCCGGGTGCGTCATTCTCATAGTTGCGAAAGTCGCTGAATCCATAATTCTGCGTTCCGTACAATTGGAAACTGAACTCTGGACTGAGAGATAAATCGTTGTCGAACCCGATAGTGTGGATTTCTCCTTGCGCCGAACTGCGGAAATCGAATTCCAGCACGGTGTCGGCTGTGATCGTCGTGGGCAACTCAATGCTTTTCCATAGGTTGCCGACCAGCCTTAGCGTTGCTCCTTCATCTTCGATGCTCACCGTTCCGTTCTTGTCTTGGCGTCCCGCATATGAGTCGATTGTGTAGTCGTTGAAATTTAACACCGGACCCAAGTCCGCGACGACATTGACCGCCACAGCGTTGGACTGGTAACTGCCATCCTCGTCGCTAGCGGTAGCAGAGATCGCATACTGTCCACCACCGGTGTAGAGGTGCGTGGCAGAAGAGGGATCACCGTTAATCGTTTCGATCGTGCCGTCACCCCAATTGATCGTCCAACTGCTGATTGTGTCGGCACCGGGATCAGTGGAAGAGAGACTCAGCGTGTAGGTTTCGCCCTCGTCGATCGAACTGTTGCCGACAATATTGAGCGTGGCGTCGACGTTGTTTACCGTGACGGCCTGCGTATTGGCGGAAAATGTGCCGGCCGCGTTGGTGGCGGTCGCTTGGATTGTGAAGGCGGCAGTACCGTCGGCGTAGACATGGCTGGCGGAGTTGGGGTTGCCGTTAATCGTCTCAATCGTGCCGTCGCCCCAATTGATCGTCCACTGCGTGATCGTGTCGGCACCGCTGCCATCGGCATTCAGTGTCAGGTTGTAAGACAAACCTTCGGCAGTGTTTCCTGAGCCGGAGATATTTAATTGCGGAGCGACTTCTTGAACATTTACCGCCATGGCGTTGGACTGGTAGCTACCATCTTCATCACTAGCGGTGGCAGAGATCGCATACTGTCCGCTGCCCGCGTAGATGTGCGTGGCGTAGGTCGGATCGCCGTTGATCGTTTGAATCGTGCCGTCACCCCAGTTGATCGTCCAGCTATTGATCGTGTCCGCGCCGGGATCGGTGGAGGAGAGGTTCAGTGTATAGGTGTTGCCTTCACCAACCGAACTGTTTCCCGAAATGTTCAAGGTTGCGTCGACGTTGTTCACCGTGACGGCCAGGTTATTAGCGGAAAATGTTCCGGCCGCGTTGGTGGCGGTCGCTTGGATTGTGAAGGCGGCAGTACCGTCGGCGTAAACATGACTTGCCGAGTTGGGATTGCCGTTGATTGTCTCAATTGTGCCGTCACCCCAGTTGATGGTCCACTGCGAGATCGTGTCGGCACCGCTGCCATCGGCATTGAGCGTTAGGTTGTAGGTCGAACCTTCCGCAGTGTTTCCCGAGCCGGCGATACTCAATTGCGGAGCGACTTCTTGGACGTTAACCGCCACGGCGTTTGACAGGTAACTGCCATCTTCGTCGCTAGCGGTGGCAGAGATCGCATACTGTCCGCTGCCCACGTAGACGTGCGTCGCGTAAGTCGGATCACCGTTAATCGTTTGGATCGTGCCGTCACCCCAGTTGATCGTCCAGCTACTGATCGTATCCGCACCAGGGTCAGTGGAGGCAAGGAACAGCGTATAAGTGATGCCTTCGCCAACCGAACTATTTCCGGAAATATTCAACGTGGCATCGACGTTGTTCACCGTGACGGCTTGCGTGTTGGCGGAAAATGTGCCGGTCGCGTTGGTGGCGGTCGCTTGGATTGTGTAAGCAGCAGTGCCATCGGCGTAGACGTGGCTGGCGGAGTTGGGATTGCCGTTGATGGTCTGGATCGTGCCGTCGCCCCAGTTGATGGTCCACTCCGTGATCGTTGCTGCGCCACTGCCATCGGCTGAGAGACCTAGTGCGTAAGTCGAACCTTCTGCCACAATGCTCGAACCGGAAATCGCCAATTCCGGTGCGGGATCGAATACATCGACCGTCAACGTGTTGGATTGGTAGGTGCCTGCGGCGTCGGTGGCGGTTGCGGAAATACTGAACGCATTCGGACCTTCGGCGTAAACGTGGGTGACCGTACTGGGGTTTCCATTGATGGTCTGAATGTTGCCATCGCCCCAATTGATGGTCCAACTGCTGATCGTTGAGGATTGGGCATTGGCTTCTGTGAGATTCAACGTGTACAACTCGCCTGCTGCCACCGAGGTGTTTCCAGTAATCGAGATTTCGTTCGTCGAAGCGGAATCACTGCGGGTTGCCGAAACCGTGAATTGTCCCACCGAACCGTATTCACCGGTGCTACGGACGATCAGCACATAATCACCGGCGGCGACATTGGTCGAAATAACAGCTCCGTAGCTTCCCGACGGGTCGGCGGTGGCAATCAGTTGACCGGATGCGGTCCGCAACTCGATGACGGAGTCCAGATTTGCGCCGACTTCAGCGACATTGACGGACAAGTCCACTTGCCCCCCGGTTGTCGAGAAGGAGAACGCGTCTTCATCGCTCATGCGTTCGATGATACCCGAAGCGGTCGCATTATTGCCGGCGAAGGACAAGGTCGTTGCCGAATTGATATCGCCATGATCGTCGGTCCGATAACCAAAGCCGTTTGTCCCCCGCGCAATGACCGCCATGTCGTCTTGATACGTATTGGCTGATGTCGAATTGCCATCGTGCCAAGTGGTCCGCGCTTTGTAATACGAAACCCCCATGATCGGCGCCCAGTCGCCGCTGCCTGGATTGTATTCGTTGGTCCTAACGCCGTTGTCATATGTGCTTTGATGTCTCAGCCCGAACCCATGCCCCGCTTCATGCGATGATGCCTCGGCGATGTATTTGGCGTTTTTTGCCAGATTGTCGGGAAACACGTAGACCGTGTTCACGATGGAGTTGGTGAACGTATTGATGTAGGCCACGCCCCCCGCGCCGCTGCTGTACCAACTACTGTTGCCGCCAATGGCCACCCGCAGGGCATTTCCATTGCTGAAGTCGCCGGGATCAATCGTGGTCACGTCGATGTTGAAAGAGGCATAGTCCTCAGAGACGCGTTGCCAGATTTCGGTGATCGAATTGATTTCGGCGGTACTGAATGAGCTGTAATCTCCATCCAGGCTAAAAGCCGGCGTTGTGATATTGCTATAGGAGCCCCAATTGGATTCGAAGTGTCCGTCAAAATCCAGATACAATTTCACCGATGCGTTGGAATTGCTGGAGAGCAACGGCAGACTTTCCAGCGGGAATTGTTCTCCGTCTCCTGATTCGTCAGAGGTCGAATTCAATTCGAGGGTGTTCAGTTCGTTGAAGTATCCAGCGCCGCAGCAGCCACAGCCACATAACTGAGGGTGACCTGTGTTATTGTCCTCTTCAATCCCGCCATTCAGCTCAAGGCTGCCGGACATGACGAGACGGCTTTCCAGCGTCTCGAATTTCAACGAATCGGTGGAGCGCGAATTGCGTGGCCGAAGTTGCTTGGGAAGTGCGCAGCCGATCAAACGCGAGAGCAGCGAAGCAGTGTCCGCTTCAGGGGTTTGCGTGGACGTGGAAGTTGATCGTGCGCGGAAAAGCATGGCTGCATTCCTCCAAACCGGTTTGAGTTGGGATCGACCTTTTCGGGAACCTGGCAATCTCTGGAGCGAGACCCATGGCTTTGCGTCCCCGCCTCACGACGGGTTTGCCTTTATCGAAGGCTCTGGAGGAGTTGCAGCAGCCCGCGGTATTTATGACAGCAGCGCGTTACCAAAAAGCGGCAACACGCTGTTGCTATTCAAACGTGTCTCATAAATGACATCGTGTCAAAGAGAACCCGCTGATGCTGCTCGGAATATTAGACAGAGAATTGCGGCGAAGAGGTTTCACCCGCCGTGTATGTTGTCTGGCCCAACAACAACTGATTTAGCAGGACTCTCACTCCTCAAAACGTGTGGGGATAGGTCTCGTTTTGGTTGTCTGCTTGCCCTATTGACAATAGGGGGTTTCCGAAAGGGATGTTAGTTAACCAGACTTTCTGGATTGAGTCAAGTACGGACGAAAACATGGAATAGAGCACAATGCTCAGTCCTACGATTTCAGCCGTATCACACCGTGCAAGTTGTTCACATCTCACGAATCTAGGTTTGACCATTCGTCTTGCTCGTGGCTACGAATATATTCGCCGTTGCCCCAATAGCGCACAATATCCTCCGGCGATTCGGCCGGCCGGAGGACGCGCATGGCCTCCAGGCTATCAGGTTCGTAGCCGATGACCGCTGGGATGCCGCGGCTGCAATGCCGGGACCACATGCTCAGCGTATAGGCGCCAACGTCGCGGATGACGATCCAATCGCCCGCTGCGATCGCAGGCAGGAGCGCGTCACGGGCCACGATGTCGCCGCCGAAACAAAGTGGTCCCACGATCGTCACGGGGCGTAGGTCACTTTTTTTAGGAAGGCCCTGTGCATCCAATACAAAAAACTCGTGCGGCCAATCGTCCGGGCGATAGACGGGGCGTAGCAGGAAGTCCGCGCCGAGGTGGATCACCGCCATCTGTTGTGCGGATTTGTAGTATTCCACCCGACTGGCGGCGAATCCGCAATTGGCTTGGACCGCGCGACCAAATTCGGTGATTCGTTGCAGCGTGGGAGACAAAACATCCGGGGCGCGCTTACGGATCTCAGCGACGTACTCGGCCGGCGTGGGAGCGGTCAATTCGGATTGGTACACGGTTGGCAAGCCGCCGCCGATATCGAGATGCGTGACCGCGCGGCCGCTGTGTTGTTCGATTTCTTTGAGCAACGTGTCGGCGATCGTAATGGCGTCGGTCAGCAGTCCCATGGCACAGCCTTGCGATCCGACATGGATGTGCAGGCCGCTGAGCCATTCGTGGGTCGCAAAAGCTTCTAGAATCGCCGCCCGGTTTGTGGAGAGCGGAATGCCGAATTTGGAGTCGGTGTTGGCAACACTTGTCAGCGAGATTGTACCGCCGCCAACTTGAGGATTCACCCGCAGGCCAATCACAGAGTTCGAGGAACGCGTCTGCAACTGGGTGGCGATCCGCTGGAGTTCCTCAAAGTTATCGACGTTCAGATAAATACCCGCGTCCAAAGCTTGGCAGATTTCATCCGTGGTTTTTGCGGGCGAGTCGAAGATCACCCGTTGTGGCGGGCATCCGGCGGCGAGAGCGAGTTGCACTTCTTCAAGACTAGCTGCCTCCAACCCACAGCCTTCGCGGACGACAGTGCGGAGGATTTCCAACACTGGATTGGCCTTGATTGCAATCGCGTGCAACGTGTTGGGGGGGAACGCTGATTGGAGTTCGACCAACCGCGACCGCATGAGACGCAGGTTGTGAAAAATGGCGGATGGCGCGTCAGCTAGCGGTCCGTGCAACTGCGCGGCTTGCACTACGGCAGCAGCTTCGTCCAATGAAATTCGGCGACCGAAGGCATCCATCCGTCCGCTTTCGCAAAACTCAGAGACTTATTTTAAGTTGGCGGCAGGCAGTTTGAGCGGCAGCTCCATGCCAGGATCGCGAATTGCCGAATCGGCGTCGATATCCACTCCAACAAGGCATTCCACTTTGCGTCGCAGATTCATAATTTGCCGCTGCAACCAAGTCAAGCGTTCGTCGAATGTACGCCCCAAGCGTGCGTCGGTCGCAACGCGGACAACCAACTCTCCACCAATCGCAACCCGCAGAATATAGCCGGCAGTACCGAGGTTGACCGGTTGCCCGATATGGAAACATTGCGAAGTCACGTCCGTGTCCCATTCAGGGTATTGAGCGGAGATGTCGCGATTCAGATTGTAATGCAGATGGGCCAGGTCCGTTTTCTCCAGATTGCTTTCCGCTCCCGCTGGTTTGATCCAGAAGCCCACGACGGTTGTCCGCGCTTCTAACGGACGGTCGATTTCTTCGTCATGCGGAGCCGGAGTGGTTGGCAGTAATTTGAAGACTGAGGATTCGCCGAGGATCTGAAGGGCTTTGGTTTCAAAGCAATTCAATACCCAGTCCCGCGTCAATTCCGGCACAGCGTAGTAGGCATCGATCTCCGCCAGTGCGGTTGTCCAGCGCAGCACAACGCCGAGGTTGGATTTCTTGGGCAGTACGTCGCGGATGGCGGTCCACCGTTCGGGCATTTCAGCGGCAGAAAAATAATCGCCGAATCCCTGCGGAAGTTGGCCCAGTGATTGGATGGTTTCGTCAAACGTCTGCGGGATGAGCAGCGCACCGGAGAAGGGGGGCCCGCCGTAAAATTTGGATCCTGTAAAAATCACCAGATAGCCGCGGTCCAACGCGTCACGCAATCCCGCGCGGCTGATGCGTCCTTGAGCAGCATCGATGACCACAACCAATTCAGGAAAGGCAGCTTGTAACCGCTCGACACAGGCATAGCTGGGAGCGAAGACACCGGTTTTGCTGTGGGCCACGATGTGCAAGAGCACGACCGTATCTTCGTTGCTGGAATCGACGACTAGTTGGGTGACTTCGGCGTTGATTTCTGATTCTTCCAACTGCCGTCCGCCAGCGCCGCGAATGTCGACGGTTTTTACGCTGACGCGCGACGCCAGTTCGTCGTCAATCGGCGTTCCCTGTTTGTTTCTGCGGCCATTGGGCGTTTGGGTGTCATAGTGACAACATCCGGCCGCCAACGGGGTTCCACTGCCGACTTCGCCCGGGCCGACAACGATGTTGACGATCTGTTTCTTAGAAATCCCACTCGCCAATGCGACGGCAAGAAATTCGACATCCGTCCCCGAGGGGGCCAAGGCAATGTCGACGTCGGCGTTCAACTCAAGCAGTTCGGCCAGTCGTGTGCGGATCGATTGTGCGCACTGGGAGACCGCCGTGTCGAAGTCCTCTTGTCCCTGCAGTATACGCAATGTTCGCATCGCTTTCGCATAACCGCGGAGCGAAGTAGAAGAACTCGTGCACGATCCAAATGGAACGACGGACCGTGGTTGCGGACCGCATCCATATTTATTGAGCCGTTCCCCGCCTAGCAGGTTGAGACGGTTGTCGCCGCCGGAAACCAGAAGCTCTTCCAGCGGCGCTTTGGTATTCGGATGCATGAGTACTTCTTTGGTGCTGTGCAAATCTAAGTAAGACGTCCGTTTCCAGTCGCGGTTGGTTTCCGTGGTTTCACGCACTGTGCGTCGTGGTCGGTTCACTCTCCGTGTCGCCGCTGCGTTGTGCGTTCATGTTCAACTGCGAGAGATTGGCCCACAGCTTTTTGCGTGAGCGGCGTTTGGCGGATTTTGCGTTTTCTTTGCGTTGCAGCATGGCCTTATTCAGGAAGTCCAGGTAACGGCCTTGCAGCAATCCAGTATCGAAACAGAGTTGTTCCATGATCGAATCGCCGCCGTCGCCTTCCAGTTCAATCAGCACAGGGCCTTGATCAGTCAGTGCGACATCCCAACCTTGCAGGTGGCAGGAGGGGACCGCCGCTGCGCCTCGCATGACGAGATCTTTCATCGCATCCCATTCGGGGAATGTCAGACCGTCAAATTTGGTGCCGGTCACCGGATGTTCCTCGACCGGTTCGGTTCCTTCAGCCGTTCGCATCAACACCCGCGTGACATTGCCCGTTTCAACATCGACGCCGCCCAGCATGTTGCCGGCACGCCAGAAGTTGTCGGCCACTGTTTCGGCGCCCGGGATTTTCCAAGCAGCTCGCAACAGCACCGGACCTTGTTCGTCCACCAACACGAACATACGCACCGTGCTAATGCGGTTTCCCACGATGTCGGCCATCTGAGGGTGTGGTGTGAGTCGTGATTGGAACAAATAGCCATCGGCCGCGAATTGTTCGGCTTGATCGGCGAAATCTTCGACTGAGACCTGCCGTCCGTCGCTGGTCAGCAGGCAATCAGCGTCAGCGTCATAGGATTCGATATTGGCCACGCCTAAGCTACAGGCGCCGGCGGTTGGTTTTGTGAACAGCGGATAGACGGCCTCTTGGCGAAGAAATCGCAGCACGTCCTCGCGGCTGAACAGCGGTTTTGCTCCCGGAAAAGTCCGAGCGGCATGCCGCATGGCTTGTGTTTCGGGAATCGGCAATTCGTGGCCTCGCAACAGCGCCGTCAAAGTCGGCTTGTCGTTGGCGATTTTCGGCCAGGGCATGTCCAGAGCAGCCAGCAATTCGTGGTGCCGCTGAGCGCCCAAGAAGGTTTTTTTAACGTCGGCGCCATAACGCTGATCGTCGTACAGCTTGTACATAAAGTATTCGTTCGGCTGCAACTTGCCCGGTCCCCACATCAGGCCGGCGATTTCGCGAACCAGTCCACCCAAGCCTTTGCCTTGCGCGGTCGCCTCTTGCATCCAGCGTAGGTATTCCAAGCCGGGAGTTTCGGTTTTTTGATCCAATGCAAAATCGGTATTCGCCATCTCTAGATTCCTCATATTTCGGAGCTTCTGCGTTCAGACATTCAACTCTACTTTGCGATATCACGTTGCGTCGGGAAAACGCGTGATGCTATTTCGCAACGTGCCTCCCAAAGGAGGGTAGGGAGGAGTGTGCCGGTTATGCCGGCAACAGCCTGTTGCTTGATCAAGCAACGAGTAGACCGCAGCGATCGGTTTACCAGAGCGCCCAGGAGCCGGTAGCAAGGATATAGACCCCAAGCAACAGATTCGTCACCGCATGCGCAGTGATACAGGCCCAGAGGTTTTTAGTCCGGTACAACACCCAGTTGATGCCGGCGCACCAAATGGCGGCGGCTAGGAGTTCCGGGTGCGCTAATGTAAAGAGCACGACCACGGCGGAAAAACTCCAAGGGGTGAACGTGCCGACCGGGACCGATTCGAAGTCATCTTTGACCAGATAACGAATCAAAAACCCGC
The DNA here is from genome assembly GCF_007860075.1 of Symmachiella macrocystis. NCBI lineage: Bacteria > Pseudomonadati > Planctomycetota > Planctomycetia > Planctomycetales > Planctomycetaceae > Symmachiella > Symmachiella macrocystis. The sequence goes on along the minus strand of NZ_SJPP01000003.1, from coordinate 996,741 downwards.
GCCAGAAGACCTCTTCCATCAACGGCACAACCAGCGCCAACCCGCACAGGCGGACTGCGATGAACGCCCAGGCGCCGCCGGTTGAGGTGATGGCCGTGAACGGGTCGTAGCCGATGCGTTCAGCGGAATAGAGCCAACTCGGCAGGATGTCGGCAATATGGCGTTCGAGATTGAGTTTCCACAACGCAATCCAGACGACAACACCAACGATACCCGCCAGGACACCCCAGCCAAGGCCGGCGGTTGAAGGGGCAGGGTAGCGACGACGGAAATAGCACCAACTCCCCAGTACGATGGCGATCTTGGCGGTATAGACGAACGGATAATACGGTTTGAGCGGTTCCCAACCTTCAGCGGCGCCGAGTACCATGAACAGCACAAACGGAAGCACATACGCCAATACCGGACTGGAGCCGAAAGCAGCGGGAGCAAGATCCCTATTTTCGTCAGGTGTGGACATGGCGCGGCATTCTCGGAGTGGGGAGCGGTTTCGCCAAATTCTAGCACATCTATGGGCTCATGCCGGGCAAGCTGTTTCAATTACCAATAACATCCGCCGGGCCTGCGGGATACGGGATCGAATTGCGGCGGAGACTCCCCACAGCATCGGTTTCCGGGTAACGTTAGGGTTGGTTTCTTTTCACGTCACTGGAGAGTATCTGGTATGAGAGCGTTCCTAGTCTTGGTCGGGTTGTACGGTCTGGTCGGATTCGTGGATGCGGCTGCTGTTACGGCAGCGGATCGGCCGAATGTGATTTTGATCATGACCGACGATCAGGGGTACGGCGATTTGGGAGCAACGGGCAATCCGTTGATTCGCACGCCGAATATCGATGCGATGGCCAGACGCAGCGCGCAGATGGAGCGGTTTTATGTCTCTCCGGTCTGCGCCCCAACGCGAGCCTGCTTGATGACGGGCCGCTACAACTACCGCACGCGGGCGATCGATACCTACATTGGGCGGGCGATGATGGAGACCGAGGAGGTAACGATCGCCGAAATGCTCGGCGCCGCTGGATACGCGACAGGCATCTTCGGCAAATGGCATTTGGGAGACAACTATCCGCTGCGCGCGATGGACCAGGGATTTCAGGAATCATTCGTGATCCGTGGCGGCGGGATTGGGCAACCCTCTGATCCCCCGGGCGGCGAAGGCAAATACACCGATCCGATTCTGTTTCACAACGGCCAAGAGGCGCCGCAAACAGGGTATTGCACCGACGTCTATTTCGACGCAGCAATGAATTGGATCGAGACGCAACATGATTCCCACACGCCGTTTTTCGCTTACATCCCAACCAACGCACCGCACGGACCGTTTGATGACGTCCCGGAAGCGGAATACGCGCAGTACAAGAAGGTCGATCTAGGGAACGACCAATTTCCACAGGAGAGGGGACACCGCTTGCCGAAAAAAGCGAACCAAGACAAACGAGCGCGGATTTATGCGATGATCAGCAATGTCGATGTGAACGTAGGCCGCTTGTTCGAAAAACTCGACGCGCTCAACATCACCGACAATACGCTGGTGATCTTCATGGTCGACAACGGCCCCAACGGCATGCGTTATGTCGCTGGGATGCGGGGCATGAAATCACGTGTTCATGAAGGGGGCGTCCGCTCGCCGTTTTATGTGCATTGGCCGGCGCGGTTGAAAGCGGGGCAAAGCTCCGACCGCATTGCGGCACATATTGATGTACTACCGACGTTGCTGGATGCCTGTGAGGTGCCGGTGCCCGAGGGAGTCCAACTGGATGGGCGGAGTGTTTTGCCATTGTTGGAAGGCAAAGCGGAAGATTGGCCCGATCGCATGATTTACATTCAGGCGCACCGCGGCAATGTGCCAGTCCGCTTTCATAATTTTGTCGCCATCAATCAAGATTGGACGCTGCTGAACGACTCCGGTTTTGGCCGCGAGAAATTGCCGCGACCACCGCAGTTTGAGTTGTATGACATGACGGCCGATCCGCTGCAAATGCACAATGTTGTTGCCGAGCAGGCTGATGTCGCCAAGCAAATGCGGCAGGCGTATGAAACTTGGTTCGACGACGTCAGCAGCACACGGGCGGACAATTATGCACCGCCGCGAATTCATCTCGGCACGCCGCACGAAAACCCAGTGGTGCTGACCCGCCAAGATTGGCGGCGCACCAGTCGTGACAGCGGTTGGCAACCCGATTCGCGTGGCTACTGGGAATTGTTCGTGGCCACAGCAGGACGGTACGACGTAACTGTGACCTATAAGCCGCGCGAATTTAAGGAGACGTTGTCGTTGAATGTGGGGGACAAAACCTTAACGGCTAAGCTGGCGGCGGATTCCAAGGAGCACACGTTTCGCGACGTGGAGTTGCCTGCCGGGGATGCGCGGTTGATGGTCGAACTGACGCACAATGGAAAACGTGAAGCGGTCCGCGGTCCGTGGCAGGTCTTGGTCAGCAAACAGGCGGAATCGCCAAAGTAGCTTCAGTCAACGGCAGGCTCAGCCGGCAGGATCATGTCTTCCTGCCAGTAGCGGGCAAGTTCCTTGACCAGTTTGCGAAACTTTTTCAGATTCAGCGGTTTGGTCATGTAGCTTTGGACTTGCAGTTCTTCGCTCCGTTGGATGTCGATAGCGTTGGTCGAGGCGGTCATGACTACGACGGGGATCTGTTTCAATTCCTCGTCATGTTTGATCTCCGTCAGAACCTCTCGACCGTCCTTCTTGGGCAAACCGAGATCCAGCAGAATCAAGTCGGGTCGGGGAGCGCGGGAGAACTTTCCGCGTTGATAGAGGAATTCGATCGCCTCTTCGCCGTCAGTGACCCAGGTGAGGCGGTGTTGAACGGCCCCTTTTTTTAGCGCGCCGAACGCAATCCGCGCAAAGGTGAGGCTGTCCTCGACCAAGAGGATTTCCATGGGCCTGCCGACCGTGTTCTGGTCCATTACACCACCTGCGTCGCCGAAATTGACAACTCTCGTCCAGAGCCGTTAATCGGGTTTCGCCCGTTCTCGCCTCAAAATGTTTCGTACCACCCGCCAAATCGCTTTTGACACCGGTTAACTCGTATTTATTGTACCCAACTCCGTGCACATGTCATCCCGAAAAATGGTGGAACATGTGCGGTGACCTGGATCGTTCGTCCGATTTTTCGCCCTGACGGGGTATTTTCTTCCGAGGATGACCATCCCTCGCGGGTGACACGGGTTGGTTCGGGAAAGAAATTCCGACTGTGGGCCGAGTGTTCCGGCGTAATCGGGTCGAGCCGGGTGGGTTGACGGTCGGCGGCGGCGATGATAGGTTTCTGTCTGCTTCAGGGGAAATTGCGCCGGAGGTCCGGTTTCATCCAGAACGGCTGCAGACAGGACCTTTTTCGCGCAACCCACGACCTGCCGACAAACCAGGTGAGCGTGCGGGTTGTGCGAGGGCCAATGACCGGTACTCGTCCCCCAATAAGGGCTTGCGCCCACCGGGATTCGCGTGGGGACAGAGACGCCGACGGAATCACTAACAACCTCTATTTTCGTTCCGCTCAGATTAGAATCGCGCGGAGCCATCTCAAGGAACGTTTGGAATGACGACTGCAACAGCAACGAAATACGTGTTTTCGTTTGGTGACGGAAAAGCCGATGGCGGCGCCACCATGAAAAATGAGTTGGGTGGCAAAGGCGCCAACTTGGCCGAAATGACCAGCATCGGTCTGCCGGTTCCGGCTGGATTCACAATCTCGACCGGTGTCTGTACTTACTACTACGACAACGGCGAAACCTATCCCGAACAACTGCGCGATGATGTGGCTGCTGCTCTGGAGAAAATTGAAAAAGCCATGGGGGCCAAATTCGGCTGCACCGAAAACCCCTTGCTGCTTTCCTGCCGTAGCGGTGCCCGCGAATCGATGCCGGGCATGATGGACACGGTGCTCAATATCGGACTGAACGACACGACGGTCGCCGCCTTGGCCAAAAAGTCGGGCAACGAACAATTCGCCTGGGACAGCTATCGCCGCTTTGTGCAGATGTACGGCGACGTCGTCTTGGAAATGAAGACGCTGGACAAAAAGGAAATCGACCCGTTCGAACACCTGCTGGAAGTCAAAAAAGAGGCCGAAGGGGTCGAATTTGATTCCGGTTTGAGCGCCGCAGGCCTGAAGGAATTGGTTAGGGAATTCAAGGCGGCTATCAAAGAACGGACCGGCAACGACTTTCCGGATGAACCACTCGATCAACTGTGGGGCGCCATCGGGGCTGTCTTCTCCAGTTGGATGAATGACCGGGCCATGGTCTATCGCCGCCAATACGGCATTCCGCACGAATGGGGCACAGCCGTCAACGTGCAGGCAATGGTGTTCGGGAACCTCAGCGACGACAGCGCCTCGGGTGTCGGCCTGACCCGCGACTGCTCGCTGGGAGAACCTGGATTTCGCGGCGACTATCTGATCAACGCCCAAGGCGAAGACGTGGTGGCTGGAATTCGGTCGACCAAACGCGTCGAAGAAAGCCTGCACGACGACATGCCGGCCGCCTTTGATCGGTTGAACGAAATCGGCAAGATCCTCGAAAAACACTACAAAGACGTGCAGGACATCGAGTTCACCGTCCAGCATGGTCAAGTTTGGATGTTGCAAACACGTAACGCCAAGCGGACCGGTTTTGCCGCTGTGCGGATCGCTGTCGATCTGGTGAACGAAGGCCTGATCGATCCGAAGGAAGCACTGAATCCACGGCGGATTCCGGCCGACGACCTCAACCAACTATTGCAGCCAATTTTCGACCCCGATGCCAAGGCAGCAGCAGACGCCGAAGGTCGCCTGCTGACCAAAGGCATCAACGCCGGTCCCGGTGCGACGTACGGTAAGATCTGCTTCCACGCCGAAGATGCGGAAGCCCAATACAATGCCGATAACGATGTGCAATTGATTCTTGTCCGCCGCGAAACCAGCCCGGAAGATTTGCGAGGCATGCAAGCGGCCAAAGGCATTCTGACCGCCTTCGGGGGAGCCAGTTCCCACGCCGCACTCGTTAGCCGGCAAATGGGTAAAGTCTGCATCGTGGGTGCGACCGAATTGGACATCGACTACCAAGCCGGAACCATGTCGGTGGGAGGCAAGTCCTTCAATGAAGGGGACTACATCAGCATCGACGGATTCACCGGCGAAGTCTTCGAAGGGAGTGTCACGACCAAACCAAGTGAAGTCTTGGATGTGGTCATCCACAAAGCGGGTGATCCGGAGAAATCAGAGACCTACAAGCGCTACGCTCAGTTGATGGAGTGGGTCGACGAGCACCGCACGTTGAATGTTCGCACCAACGCGGACAGCCCTGAACAAGCCGCCGAAGCGATTGCCTTCGGAGCCGAAGGGATTGGACTGTGCCGGACCGAGCACATGTTCTTCCATCATGTCGACGAAATCCGGGAGATGATTCTCGCTGAGACCAAGGAAGTCCGTCAAAAGGCGATCGACAAGTTGTTGCCGTACCAACGCAGCGACTTCGAGGGTCTATTCCGCGCCATGGAAGGACGACCGGTGACGGTTCGCTTGCTCGATCCGCCGCTGCACGAGTTCCTCTCGGAGCGGCATTTGGAAGAAGACCCGGCCTTGGCTGGACAGTTGGCCAAAATGACCGGCAAATCCCAAGAAGAGATTCATCGCCGCGTCGAAGGGCTGCATGAGTCGAACCCGATGCTGGGTCACCGGGGATGCCGCTTGGGCATCGTTTATCCGGAAATCACAGCGATGCAAGCACGTGCCATCATGGAAGCCGCATGTGCGGTGAAAAAAGAAGGCATCGACGTCCATCCGGAAATCATGATCCCTCTCGTCGGATTCTTGGCTGAATTCAAGGACCAAGAGAAGATCGTACGGGCTCAAGCCGAAGCCGTGATGGCTGAAACCGGCCAAAAGGTCGAATACATGGTCGGGACGATGATCGAAGTTCCGCGAGCCGCCGTCTGTGCCGATCAGATCGCCACCGGTGCGGAATTCTTCAGCTTCGGGACCAACGACCTGACGCAGACCGCCCTGGGAATCAGCCGCGACGACTACGGCGGATTTATTGGCTACTACCGCGAACACGACATTGTCCCCAACGATCCGTTCCAGACGATCGACTTCGACGGCGTGGGGGGCTTGATGAAAATTGGTGTCGAAGGGGGTCGTAGCTCGCGAAAAGATCTCAAAATCGGGATTTGCGGCGAACATGGCGGCGACCCGGCCAGTGTCAAGTTCTGCCACAGTATCGGGTTGAACTACGTCAGCTGTTCGCCGTTCCGCGTGCCGATTGCCCGTTTGGCAGCGGCCCAAGCAGCAGTTTCACAGGGGTGACGGGCAAAAAATGCCGCGAATTGATCGGATTCACACGGGTGGGGGGCCATGGCAACTCACCCGTGTTTTTTACACCTTTCAGAGGCCAAAAACGGCCACCGAACTGCGGTGAAAACCTTTTTGGTTGTGGAATTCGCGGAATTTGACCGATTTGCGGGAAAGTTTCTCTTCCCTACGATCGGCATCGCAGATAGAATTCGTCAGTTCCTTCCTCCTTGGCGCGGAGATTGCCGGATGACGTTTGTGATCGGCATGAACGTCGGCGACGACCTTCCCTTCCGCGTGAAGAGCACGTATTGATCCGCACCCCGACCTCGGCACGTGGCAATTGCCTTTGGGCACTGAAGCCGTCGCGGGACAGAACTTAATGGGCACAAGCGTGTCTATGAGATGATTGAGCGGCCCCGGTCTGGCCGATCAACGTATGATTTGCGGATCAATTGACGCGGCTAAATCCCGGCACAGCGAAAAAGGTTCATCGGAGATTCATCCTCAGTCCTTAGGATTGAGGAGACAATAACCAGTTTTTTTGGGCAGCATGCGGTGGGTTCGTTACGTATCGAATCCGCTATTCTCCAGCGTCGGAGAACGCCCGTATCACTTAAACCGCGACGTACATTCCTTTGAGAATGCGTTGAGAACGTTCCATGAAAAACTTAGAAAAACTTCGCAACATCGGCATTTCGGCCCATATCGACTCCGGTAAGACGACGCTCACCGAGCGGATGTTGTTTTATTGCGGACGTATCCACCGCATGAATGAAGTCAAAGGTGGCGGTGACGGCGCGACCATGGACCACATGGAACTGGAAAAAGAACGGGGGATCACGATCACCTCCGCCGCGACACGCGTGGAGTGGAACGGGAATCCGATCAACGTCATCGATACGCCGGGACACGTTGACTTCACGGTCGAAGTCGAACGTTCGTTACGCGTGCTTGATGGGGCCGTGCTCGTGCTCTGCGCTGTGGGCGGCGTTCAAAGCCAATCGCTCACCGTGGATCGCCAAATGAAGCGGTATCACACGCCACGGATTGCGTTCATTAACAAAATGGACCGCACCGGTGCCGATCCGTTCAGCGTAATTCAGCAAATTGAAGAGAAACTGGGATGCACCCCGCTTCCTTTGCAAATTCCGATCGGCAAAGAGCAGGACCTCGAAGGCATTGTTGATCTCGTCAATATGCGGGCGATTTATTTTGACGGTACGGACGGCGAGATTGTTCGCTACGAAGAGATCCCGGAGAAGGTCGCCGACTTGGCAAACGAATATCGCGAACACATGCTGGAGACTTTGTCGCTGTTCAGCGACGAGTTGATGGAAACGTTGCTCGAAGAGGGCGACGTGGATGTCGCCACCATTAAAACGTTGATTCGAGAAGTGACCCTCCGTCAAGATCTGACGCCGGTCATGATGGGGACTGCGTTTAAGAACAAAGGTGTTCAGCCGTTGCTCGATGCTGTTTATGACTATCTGCCCAGCCCGTTGGATCGCGAAATCACGGCGATGGATGTCTCCAACGTCAAGGAAGGCGAAGAGGGTGAGTCAGTCGTTTTGGAATCAGATTCCGAAAAACCGCTCGTGGCGATGGCCTTCAAAACAGTCGTCGAAACTTTCGGTCAATTGACCTACATGCGAATCTACCAAGGTTCGTTGGCCAAAGGGCAATCCTACCGCAACACACGGACCGGAAACAACGTGCGATTCGGCCGGATTGTGCGGATGCATGCGGATGATCGCGAAGACGTCGACTTGGCCGAAGCCGGCGACATTGTCGCGGTGATCGGTGTTGATTGCGCGTCGGGCGATACATTCTGCGGCGACGGTGTGGATTATGCTTTGGAAAACATTTTCGTGCCCGAACCGGTCATTCGACTTTCGGTCGAACCGCTCAAGCGGGACGGTGCGGACAAACTGGCAAAGGCCTTGCAGCGGTTCCGCCGCGAAGATCCCACGTTCCGCGTGGAAACGGACCAAGAATCGGCCCAGACGATCATCGCGGGTATGGGACAGTTACACTTAGAGGTTTACCTCGAACGTATTCGCCGCGAATACAAAGTGGAATGCCTTGTGGGTGAACCGCGCGTTGCCTATCGGGAAAGTCCGACAAGACCGGTTGAGTTCAATCACAAGCATAAGAAGCAAACGGGTGGTTCCGGTCAATTTGCACATATTGTGGGCAAACTGACTCCCTTGCCGGAGGATGCTCCGGAGCCGTACGAATTTGTCGACGAAGTGACCGGTGGCCGTATTCCCAAAGAATACATCCCGGCCGTCAACCAAGGTTTTCAACGTGCATTGGTCAAAGGACCGCTGTGCGAATGCGAAGTGGTGGGCGTGCAGATGGTGCTGCAAGATGGTAGCTACCACGACGTCGACTCGTCGGACATGGCGTTTAACATTGCGGCGTTCAACTGCATGCGAGATGCTCTTAAGAATTCCAAAATGGCATTGTTAGAGCCGATCATGAAGTTAGACGTTGAAATCCCCACGGAGTACCAAGGACCCGTTGTCGGACATCTGTCCGGCCTGCGGGGAATTATGACCTCCAGCGAAGACCGTTCGGGAAGCTGCTTCATTTTGGCCGAAGTTCCGTTGGCCAGCATGTTCGATTATGCCAACGAACTACGGAGCATGACGCAAGGCAAAGGCTCGTTTAGCATGGAGTTTTCACACTACAAGCAATCACCTAAGTCGGTGCAGGAAGAAGTCGTTGAACGTCGTCGTGCGGAGAAGGAAGAAAAAATGGCGATGGCCCGCTAACGCGGATTTATGTCGCTTGAAGATACGCAGCAAGGACGGCCGAATGTTATCGGTCGTCCTTGCTGTTTTCTTTGGTCCGCAACTCCTCGAGCCGTTGGCAAAATGCCGCATGCTCAGGCGAGTCCAGCCCCGGTTTGAGCGTCGCGATTGCCGCTGCCAAATCGCCACGCAGCAGGGCAGTGGTGTCCAACCACAGGCCGGGAAAAAGTTCGCTGTGGATCACACCCGTTTCGGTCACGGGTAAACGTTCGTAGCGTCCTTTGCGAAGTACGAACCAGTCAAACGCGTCGTCCAGAACCCGCCAGACCAGATACTCCTGCACCCCGTTGCGGCGGTAGGCGTTGAGTTTGTCGTGCAAGTCATAACTCGCCGTGCTCGCCGCAATTTCCACCACCAACTCCGGCGGCCCGGTGAGGTAACCTTCCGCGTCGATCGACGACGCGCCGCCACATGCGGAATCAATCCGCAATAAGATATCAGGCTGCGGCTCGTTGTCCGCATCGAGTCTCAAAGTGCTGGCATCGCCGACATCTGTTCCATGCGTGGCCATAAAATAAGAGGACAACCACCCCGATAAGAGCGCATGTGGTTGCCCATGTTGTTGATGACGAATCGCAGCTTGCACGTAGACCACCCCTTCTACTAACTCCGCTCGCACGTTGCGCGCAGCTGCGTAGCGACGTTCAAATTCGGGGCGCGTCAGGCGGTCGCCCGAAGCAAGCGGTGGAAACGTACCGGGTTGGGACCGGTTGTCAGCAGAATTGTCGGCAGCTGAAGTCATAGCGAATCCGACTTATTCAAGGGAGGGAAACAGTCGTACTTTCCATTCTATCGTAGCCCGTCAGAGACCAACAAGACGACCCACCTCATCAAGACGATCCTCATCACCCAAAGACAACCACAGGCTCCCTCAAGCCTGTCCCCTCAAGCCTCAAGCCTCCATTCACCGCGACAGCCCGACGCTTTGTGCTTCGCTTTTGACTTCCGCTTCGGCGGCGAGAATCGGTTGCATCAGTGCATCGATTTCGCTGTGGTCTTGCGCGGTGAGTTGTCGTTGCGGCGCGCGGGCGGGGCCGAAGTCGGGGCCGATGAGGCTCATGGCGTACTTCAGCATGCTCACGTTGTAACTGTCGCCGCTACGGGCGCGGAAATCCTCGATGGGTTGAATGATCGACTGCAGCCGCATGCCTTCATCCCATTGTTGAGCGGCAAAGGCTGCGTGACAGGCCAGGCTCAAATGGGGACACAAATTACCCGCCCCGGTGGTAAAACCGGGTGAGCCGGCCAACATGTAGTACGGCGCGAACCGCTCGGCGGAACCGCAAATCCACTCCGTGCGACCGCCGTCGGCTTGGATCACTTTACGGAATTCGTGCATCGCATTCGTGGCATGCTTAATGCCGACGACATGTTCGTTGTCGGATAACTCCAACAGCAGTGCGTCGCTGGGGATGGCTGCTTTTTTGTAGATCAACGTCGGGCATTGCGTGGCTTGGATCACCTGCAAATAATAATCACGGGCACCCTCGTCGCTGAGATAGGGATGCACGAAGGGCATGAACATGATCCCCGTCGCCCCGACCTCCAGCGCGCGGCGGCCGATTTCGATGGAGTGCTGGAGTTGCAATCCCACCGGCGCAAAAATCAGTGCATCAGGCCCGGAATTCTCACGGGTGATTTTCACCAGTTTGACAACTTCATCCAACGAGAGACTTTGAAATTCACTGGTGCCGGCTGCCGGCAAATAGAGACGCACACCGGCGTCGTACATATTACGGGTATGTTGCGCTTGCAGAGTTTCGTTGATGTGATCAGATTTATCAAAAGCCGTCAGCGGCACCAAATGCACGCCGCGCAAGACAGCCGGGTCAATCGCCATGATATTGATACTCCTCACCGATAAATGAAATGCCGCCGCCGGTTCGAGACGAGCGTTGCAGTCGTTTGTATGTCCCTCCGGCGGCGCGGTCAAGTGTCGGACAACGACAGTCGTGCTCAGGACCTGTTATCATGCGCAAAGCCAATAATCCCAGGGCTGTTTTGAAATGAGGACCGTATGCAATCGCTTGACGAAATCACACAAGACTTGGCCCGCACTTTGGCCGACCGGCAATTGCGGGTGGTCTTTGCTGAGAGTTGTACCGCGGGATTGGCGGCGGCAACGTTGGCATCCGTCCCGGGAATATCGGCGTATTTGTGCGGCTCGGCGGTGACCTATCGCGAACGGACAAAGCAGGACTGGTTGAGAGTATCGGCTGAAGACTTGGCCCGGTTTACGGCGGTCAGCGAACCGGTGGTGCGGCAAATGGCCATCGGCGTGTTGGAAAACACCGTGGAGGCCGATGTTTCGGCCGCCATTACCGGGCACTTGGGGCCCGATGCCCCGGCGGAACAAGATGGTGTGGTCTATGTCGCTGTGGCGCAGCGGCAACAACAGACGGTACACGTCACCAGCGTCCAACGGGTAGTCTTGGAGAGTTCGACGCGCGGCGAGCGACAACGCGAGGCGACAGGGGTGCTGCTAAACTGCCTAAATTCCAGTATCCAAGCGGATTTTGTTTAGTCGGCTTGCTGGATTACAACGTGTCAAAAGTGTAATATGCGGCATAGGCGCTCGCTGGAAGACCTTGGCATGGATGCTCCCACCCACTGACCCACCCCGTGTGAAACGACCACAGCGTCGATTTCCGCCTGCCACGTTGAAAAATTCTGTGCATAGCAATCCCATCGGGATTTGCGCGGAATTGTCCATCGGCGGAGCGAAGTCAACCAGCGGTCGTGCCAAAGCTTTCGGAGCATCGACGATGAAATCGAGCCGCTTTATTGCCTTTGCCGGACCGGTGGTTGTTGTGCTGATGTCAGCATCGACGACCCTTGCTCAGACCGATTATCAGTATCAATACGATGATATTCTGGTTCCCGCGGCATCGGCGGACGAACCGGTCGCGGCGGCGTTTTCGACGGACAAGGCGGCGACGTATTTGCAACAAAGCGCAGCGGCTTGGATTGGAACACGCAAGTGCATCGCCTGCCATACCACCGGAGTGCACTTGGTCACACGTCCGGCGCTTTCCGCATCGTTGGGAAAACCGGAAGACAACTTGCGGCAGTTCGCGCTGGAGCAAATCATCGACTTAAAGATGATGAAGCGTGAGACATTGCTCAAAGGTGTGAACCCTGTCAAGGTGGTCTACGCTGCCGGGGGCTTGGCGGAATGGGATGCACACATCACCGGGCAATTGTCGCCCGAGACGATTGACGCCTTTTCGTTTCTGTTTGAAATTCAATTGGAAAACGGCACTTGGGCAAACACCGATTGTTGGCCGCCGTATGAATCGGACACCTATCACGTTGCCACAGCCGCCGCGATGGCCCTGGCGACCGCACCAGGGTATTTGCAAAATCCCCCGGACGAACAAGCCAAAGCCGGAATCAGCAAGCTCAAGCAGTTTCTGCGCAGCGAAACACCGCCGCATGATTACGGCAAGACGTTACTGTTGTGGGCCTCCACACGGATGCCGGATCTGATCGATGAGACGCAAAAGCAAGAACTCATCGAAATGTTACTGTCACATCAACGCGAGGATGGCGGCTGGTCAATTCGCTCGTTTGCCGCTCCGGAGAGTTGGGGCAAAGGAAACCGCGCGGAGAAACTGCGTAGCGAACCGGAATTCGCCAATCCTCCCAGCGACGGTCATCAAACCGGTCTGGCAATCATCGTGCTCAGAGAAGCAGGCCTCCCCGCGGATGATCCCCGGATTCAAAAGGGCATCACTTGGCTGTTAGCCAACCAGCGCGAATCCGGCCGCTGGTGGACCCGTTCGCTGAACACCGACAAATGGCATTTCATCACGTTCAGCGGAACGGCTTATCCGTTGTTGGCGCTGCAAATGTGCGACGCGCTGCCGAAGGTGGCGGCGAAGTAGCGGTTGTGATGACATCCTTTAAGTTTCAGTGAATGCCCGAATTCGACGACACAGATCAACGGCCAAGAATTGGCGGATTTCGTTGGCGCGTGGGCGGAATTCTGCAAGTCGATGGCAGACAAGAATCTCTTCCTTGCCTTCCTCAGTACGTACGATAAGACGCACGTACCAGAACTCGCTATTGTTATCCATCGGATTGCGAAAACATTCCGGCGTAGCTCCCAGCAGGGCACCTACAGGGATGGAATAACGATTGAAGTCTGCTTCCAGCAATATTAGCGACTTTTTCGGGGCCAACTTCATAAGACCCAAGTCGCTGTCGGTTTCCAATTGAGTGCGCATCCAGCGTTCTCGCAAAGTGATTCCAACCAAAAATGCGTCTGGGTCATTTGGATCCACATATGGATCGGGACGTTGCCGTAATGCAGAAAACAATAATCGGGACCAATACCAGCATTCGAATAAATACGCCCCACGGTAAAAAACAAGCACGCCGCCAATGGCCAGTACTGGCGCCATTGCTAGCATCGAAATTGCAACGATCGGGTTCGCACCTTGACTGAGCATTGAAATGCCCCATCCGCCCACGAACAATCCGGCGACTGCCAAAATAAGCGGGAAGAGCACTAGAAAACCACCTACGATCGAACGCCCCCTCGTAAAGACCTTTCCGCGAAAGGGCTCTGAGACCGCCGCGATCGTAGCAATTTCCCCGGAATGTTGCGAAAACGGCAGTTCGGTGGATTTGATTGTCTCCAAATCCTCTTCCGGCGCATTTCTCAATTCACTATGAGCCTCGGCCAACTTGTCGGCGAAATTCGGAAACAGAGGCTGAAACGCCAACGATTCTTGAGGCTCGAGCCGTATCTGGTGAAATCGCGAACTCATTCCGGTGAGTATCCGAAGAGTTCCTAATCCCCAATGCGGGTCAATGAGACTGAGATAGGTGGGATACGCCAAGGGGGATTCGTCATCTGTTGGGGCATATTCGACTGCACAATAAGACGCTCGGTTTGGTTCCACAGCGCGAGAACTGTTAATCACCTTTATGAATCCCGCGATGTCCTGTTGTTCAAAGAGTGGACGCGCTGTTCTGGATACCCCTTTCTGAAGTGGAATTTTTTCGCGAATCATCCACTGTTTGAGTTCTGGACAGTACGCGCGACGCGCACGCGCCCACGCAAAAAAAAGGCTAAAGCCAACGTAGAAAACTAGGCTCCAAAAAAACAAGAACCAATTATGCCCTTCGTCAGCAGGGTTCTTTGGCCGAAGCGGCATCTGGTTGCCTGCCGGGTTTGCCGCTTCTTTATCCGGTTTGCCAATTTCGTCCTGTTGGTCAAACTGCATGCGCAGTTTGATATATTCAGGAAGCAGGTCGATGCGATGCGCATTTCCTGGAGGCAATGCATTGATCAAACCAAAATGATAAACGCCCAAAAAGGCAATCAATGACATCACCAGTCCGAGAAACGCAGCAAAGATCGGCTTGCGGCAATGGCTCCACTGAATGAGAAAAACCAGCACACCACTCAGTACCAGTGCGGCAATGAGAGGTGTGAACGGGAGGTAATACCAGCCGGTTTCAAGAGCAAGATTGAGCAGCCATGCCAAACCGATCGCTGCCAGCAAAGAACCTCCAAGTAGCAGTGGTAAACGTTCCCATTTCATTTTTCCATCGGGCCGATAACGTTCCCGCGAGGCGAGGAGATCAGACATGTCGAGCAACCAATTTTTAGTTTAGGACGGCGATTTGCTCACGCCAGATTACATTGATTTTGAGCATAAAACCACCACTTTTCCCTGGCAAGTTCAAATTTCCACGACGTTGGCACAACTAACGCAACGCCCGTACAATGACCACAAACCGTTAGCACAGACCACCAGCCAAACGAGCGCCACGATGAACCACTCACGCCTCATCAGAAAATACATCACCTTAATCGCCACAGTGATCACCATAACGGCGACGGCCACTACGGCATTCCCCTCGGACTCCATTCCGGAGCCGATTACGATTGACCGCAAAGGGGGCAAGCCAACGATTCCCGAGGTGCCGCGGGATGAGGCGATTTGTTTCGCGCTGTATACGGTGCAAAACGGCGTGCTCAAATTGTCCGCACAACTTTATCCGCTCCGCGATGGTGAGTCGCGCGAGGTGACGCTGCAGATTCATGATGGCACGAATTGGAAAACGATTGCCCGAGCCAACGTCGACGAGACGGGTTGGTTGGCGACGTTTCGGATTGAGGATTGGGATCATTCCCGCGATCACCGTTATCGCGTCACGCATCCCGGCGGGGCGAAATTTGAAGGCCGGATTCGTAAGGATCCCCGCGACAAGGAGGAAATCGTGGTCGCCGCTTTCACGGGCAATTCCAACAGCGATCGCGGCATGCGGGAAGACATTGTACGGAACGTGAAAGCGCAGGACCCGGACTTGTTGTTTTTCTCGGGTGATCAAAGTTACGACCACCGCGCACACACGGCGGCGTGGTTGTTGTTCGGCCGGCAGTTTGGCGAGATCATCAAAGACCGGCCGACGATAACGATCCCCGATGACCACGATGTGGGGCAGGGGAACCTGTGGGGCGAAGCGGGCAAGGTGTCGAAACTCCGCGGCGGGGCGGATGGTGGATATATCATGCCGGCGGAATACGTGAACATGGTGCAGCGGGCCCAAACCAGCCATCTGCCCGACCCGTACGACGCGACCCCGGTCGGGCAGGGGATTACGGTCTATTACACATCGCTGAATGTGGGGGGCATCGATTTTGCCATCATCGAAGATCGCAAATGGAAAACCGGCCCGGCGGGGTTGATTCCGCAGCAAGGCCCGCGCCCCGATCACATCAATAATCCCAGCTACGATCGCGCCTCGGTCGATGTTCCTGAAGCGCGGCTGTTGGGAGACCGGCAGTTGAAGTATTTACGGGAGTGGGGACAAACCTGGCAGGGGGCGGAGATGAAAGCGGTGCTGTCGCAAACCATCTTTGCCGGGGGCGCGCACATTCACGGCAGTCACAATGGTCGGTTACTGGCCGATCTCGATTCCAACGGTTGGCCGCAAGCAGGTCGCGCGCGGGCGCTGGAGGAGATGCGACGGAGTTTCGCATTTCACATCGCCGGTGATCAGCACTTGGCGACTGTGATCCACCACGGGATCAATTCCTGGGAAGATGCGGGCGTGTCGTTTTGCGTGCCCTCGATTGTCAATTTTTATGGACGTTGGTGGTGGCCGCTGGAAAAACCGGAAAATCACCCGGCCGACAATCCGCTGCCTTTCACAGGTCGGTACTTTGATGGATTGGGAAACAAGCTCACGATGCAGGCCTATGCCAATCCCAAGATGGAAAACCACAACGCCGCCGGTTATGGCATCGTGCGATTTCAAAAACCTACGCGGAACATCGTGATGGAATGTTGGCCGCGGCATGTGGATGTGACCGAACCGGGCACCGCGCAACATCCCGGTTGGCCGATTACGATCACCCAGCAAGACAACTATCACCGCCAGCCGCTCGCCTATCTCCCGACGCTGAACATCACCGGCCAAGAGAACCCGGTGGTGCAGGTCGTTGACGAAGCATTGGATGAAGTCGTCTACACGTTCCGCATCTCCGGCACAAAATTCCGCCCGGGAGTCTTCAAGGAAGGCGTGTATACGATTCGCGTTGGTGAAGGGGACCAGCGGCAGGAATTGACGGGGATTAAGTCGGTGGCCACAGACGATACGAGCACGCTCGATATCAAGTTTTAACGCAGCAGGGGAAATCGCGCAAGATCTTTGCGCAATTCCTTGTTGAAGAGTTTCAACTCCCGTCCCACCTCAAAAATGCTTGTCGCGATACACTCAACAACTGAAAACAGAGAGCGCGATTGCGGAGATCTTAGCTGCCAGCTACGATGAAACCACGGTCGAGTTCCGAATTCACGGAAGCACCCTCCCCCGGTTTGAGGAGTTGTTGATGGGAATGCGAAAGCGCGTTGCATGTTGTTGCTGTTGGTTTCTCTTAGGCACGTTGCTCACGGGGCCGTTGTTCTCGGCCGAAGAGACCGAGACAGCAAAACCGATAGCCGCTGATTCAATGATCAGCCTTCCCAGCGAGTCGCCCTTAACGGTTCAACAGCTAGCAAAAATCGCCGAGGAAGCGGTCGTTGAAATCACCGTCACCGGACGACGGGGGGACCGTGTTGGTTTGGGGACGGGATTTGTGATTGAGCCGGACGGCCTGATTGCAACAAACCTGCACGTCATCGCCGAAGCGCGGCCGATCACCGTCAAAACCTCCCAAGGGGATTCTTATCCTGCAGACGTCGTGCATGCGTCGGACCGCAAACTCGATTTGGCCTTGATTAAAATCAAAGCCGAGAATTTACCCGCGCTGCCGCTGGGGGATTCCGACAGCGTGGAAAACGGCCAGCCGGTGATCGCGTTGGGAAATCCCTATGGATTGAACAACAGTGTGGTGAGCGGCGTGATTTCCGGGACGCGTGAAATCGACGGGCGGAACATGCTGCAATTGGCGATTCCGATCGAGACCGGCAACAGCGGTGGTCCGTTGCTCGACATGCGGGGGCGGGTGCTGGGCCTATTAACGATGAAGGCGCAATACACGGCCAATTTGGGATTTGCCATGCCGGTCAATGCGCTCAAAAAGCTGATTGAAACACCCAACCCGGTGCCGATCGCGCGATGGCTGACGATCGGGGCACTCGATCCTCAAGAATGGACGCCGCACTTGGGGGCCACATGGCGGCAACGTTCGGGACGGATGACCGTGGAAGGGACCGGCAGCGGCTTTGGTGGCCGGTCATTTGTGTTGAGTACCGTCGAGGTTCCCAAGTTGCCCTATGAGGTCGCCGTGACCTTGCGTTTGGATGACGAAAGCGGCGCAGCTGGGTTAGTGTTTCACTCCGATGGCAACGATCGGCATTATGGATTTTATCCCAGCGGCGCGCGGATGCGGTTGACGCGTTTCGACGGGCCCGATGTACTTTCCTGGACGATTCTCAAACACCAATACACGCCCAACTACCGCGCCGGTGATTGGAACAACATTAAGGTACGCATCGAAGAGAAGCGAATATTGTGTTACGTGAACGACGAACTGGTGTTTGAATCCGAGGACCGCGGGATGACGTCCGGCCAAGTCGGTTTGGCGAAGTTTCGTGATACGGAGGCGGTGTTTAAAAACTTTCAAGTCGCCAAATCGATTCCCAAAACGAGCATCGACCCGGCAGTCGCGTCACGCATCGAGGGAGTGGTCGGTGAAATTGCCACCACGGGACCACCTTCAAAGCCGTTGGTGGAGACATTGCTGCCCGATAGCCCGGCTAGCTTGACCGTCCTTCGCTCGCGCGCGGCGAAACTGGAAAAACAGGCGGCCCAACTGCGAAAGCTGGCGGACGAAATCCACCAAAATGCGACTGTGGCTGAGTTGGTGAAAACCTTAACGGCCGATGAAGAACAGATTGACCTGTTGCAAGCGGCGCTGTTGGTGGCAAAGCTCGACAACGACGAACTCGATCCGGCGCTGTATCAAAAGGAAATCAATCGCATGGCCCGCGGTATTCAACAAGAGCTTCCCGACGATGCTTCGGAAAACGACAAATTGGCCGCGTTAAATAGTGCCATGTTCGCCGATTTGGGTTACCACGGTAGCCGGACCAACTATTATCACAAATCCAACAGTTATTTGAACGAGGTGATCGACGATCGCGAAGGGCTGCCGATCTCGCTCTCGGTGCTCTACATGGAACTGGCACGCCGCGTCGGTCTGAACGTTGTCGGGGTGGGGCTGCCTGGGCATTTCATCGTGCGGCACGAACCCCAGGAAGGGGACTCACAGCTGATTGATCCGTTTGACGGCGGCAAATTTCTCAGCCGAGAATCGGCAGCGATGATGCTCCAAGCCAACCGCGGCATCCCGCTCACCGACGAACATTTGAAGACAGCCACCAAACGGGACATCGTGATTCGCATGTTGTCGAATCTGCTCGGTTTAGCGCAAGAGGAGCAAGATCCTGAAGGGATGCTACGCTATGTCACTGCCATCGTAGAAGTCGACAATCAAGCGGCGCAGTCACGCTGGATTCGCGCGGTCCTCCGCTTCCAAACCGAACGCCGCGCTGCCGCCGCCGAGGATGCCGACTGGCTGTTGGAGCACCGTCCGGAGGGGATCAACCTGCAGCGTGTCGAGGAGTTGCGAGGCATTCTAGACCGGCCGCGTTGACGGAGACCGAACAAAGATTCATTGAGCCACAGATTTCATGCGTCGGTAGCTTGTGCAAGAATCAAAACATTAAAAATGTAGATTGCACCGAGATCAAAACACCTTAGAGGGGTACAACAAGATGTTACCTGGAGTGAAGCAATTTGATATGACCGGCCGTGTGGCGATTGTCACCGGCGGATCGAAGGGGTTGGGGACGGCGATGGCGGCGGGGTTGGCCTCTTGCGGAGCCGATCTGCTGCTTACCAGTCGACATGCCGACGAAGCGGAAGCGGCTGCGGCGGAGATTGCTGAGAACTTCGGCCACCGCGCTGTCGGGATTGCCAGTGACGTCACCGATCCGGTTGCGGTCGAAGCGATGGTGCTCCGCACGTTAGAAGAGTTCGGCAAGATCGACATCCTCATCAATAACGCCGGCATCAACATTCGCGGGCCGATTGACGAGTTGACCTACGAAGAATTCAAGCAGGTACAGGATATCAACGTCAATGGAGTTTGGCTCTGTTCGCAAGCGGTCACGCCGTATATGAAACAACAGAACTACGGGCGAATCATCAACCTGTCGAGCACGTTGGGTTTGGTCGGCTTGGCGAATCGGACTCCTTATGCGACCAGTAAAGGAGCGGTGGCGCAAATGACGCGAGCGCTCGGTCTGGAATTGGCGCCGCACGGCATCAACGTGAACGCGATTTGCCCCGGCCCGTTTTTGACGCCGATGAACGTACCGATTGCCGAGACCAAAGAAGCCAAGGAATCGATCGTCGGCGCAACCGCCTGCCAGCGTTGGGGCGAACTGCGGGAAATCCAAGGCGCCGCCATCTTCCTCGCCAGCGACGCCGCCAGTTACATGGTGGGGAGTATGCTGGTCGTGGATGGGGGGTGGACGGCGAAGTAGGCAGTAGGGGATAGGATTGCCGAATCTCATTTCCTCAAGCCTCACCCCTCAGGCCTCATCCCCCGTCCACTCTGTGATTTGATTGGCGATGGCTTGGGTGAGGGTTTCCAGAGCGCCGGGGGCGAGTAGGGCGATTTCTGTTTGGTAGAGGGCATTGTTGTAGTCCTCTTGTCGGGGAAGATAGCTGGCTCGGGCGCCGTTGGCCAGGACGGTGATGATCAGCGGGGTGTGGGGGAAGCTTTGGCGGAGCTCTTGCTGCAGGAGGTTGTATGGCTCCCCTTCGATGGCGATCCAAATCGCGTCGCCCAGTTTTGCCATTTCGACCGTAAAGGGATAGTGGTCGCCCGGCGGCAAGGGGGCGATGCGTTCTAGGAGCCGCCGCTTTCGCTCGGCCAGAACGCGCAGTTCGTGCGCGGCAGTGTCGTTGCCGGTTTTACGGGCTTGCAACTCCTGGGCAATGAGCGCATTCAACTCTGCTTCGACGGTTGTTGCAGTTGGTAACCCGTCGAGGTAGTCGAGCGACACTTGCCAGCGGCGATGTTGAAAGTTCGCGGTCTCGGCGGCGCGGTTGGCGGTGTGCGGCCGGTATTCCCAGGCTCCGAGCGTGGCTCCCGAGAGGACGGGGCCGATGTAGTGAAAATCATGGGCTGCGGCCGACAACGACTGTAGCACGGCCAGAGCGGCATAACCGACTTGGCGACCATTATTATCAGCGACCGCCGGATCGCCGACAAAACCATCCCGCGGTCCGACATCGCCGCAGGGAGAGAGCAAAAACAAGCAAGGGGCGGCGGTGACTTGTTCGACTGTTTCGCGAAGTGCTCCGATGTAGTCGGGGCTGATCAGCGTGTTTTCCCAAGCCAACGTCGTTGGATGACAGGCATAGTTGACGATCGTGGCCAGCGTGTCCCCCTGTTCGCCGGTCGCGCGGACGACTAACAAAGTTTGATCGCACTGGCCTTGTGGGTTGAAGCCGCAGACGTAACAATTCTGCTCCTCGTCCCAGAAATCGCGTTGCCGCGCCATATCGCAGGTCGTTGCGCCGTATGTCAAGATCGCGGTTTGTAGCGTTGCGCGTGCTGCGTGATAGGCGGCGGCGATTTTTTCGGGTAAGGATTCCAGATAAGGGACAATCAATTCACCGCCGGGCAACTCGACGCGATCCTTGCACAAATTGCCCCCGGAGTGCGTGTGTGAAAAGGTGATTGTGAGCTGCGATGCATCTTCGCCAATGAGTTGGCACACGGCAGAGGTCAGCTCTGCCAATTCGGGAGGTCGAAGGATGCAATGATCCAAGGCGACCATGACGGTGTGCTTGTTGGCGGGACCGGGTTCGTACGGTTCGATGATCAGCACCGTCGCCAGCAAGGGGCGATGCACACCGGTGGCACGATCATGCTTGGCCGCCCCCCAAAATCGGTGGTAGATCCCCACCGGCGGCGTGATGTCGCTGCGGCCAATTCCCAAACGGCAACGGCTGGTCGGCGTGATGTGCGCAGGCATCGGCAGTATCCATTTTCAGGTCCGACCGGCCAGCACGGGCCCTCTGGCGGACAAGCCGCCAGTGGCACCCGCGGTGATCGTCTTATTTTTTGGTCGCGACGGCATCGGGCGTCGTTTCCAGAAAGGCGAACAAGTCGGCGATTTCGGCCAACGTCAACACATCAAGCAGTCCTTCGGGCATGCCGGAGGTGTTCGACGAAATCATTTCATCGATGTCGGACTTTCTGACCGTCGTCTTTGTGCCGTCGGTCGACAACACGACATAGGCACCGCCTTGTTCGACCGCTAAACCGGTGTGTGTCAATCCATCGTTGGTGATGATCGACACACTTTGGTATTGGTCGGAGATCACAGCCGAAGGATAGAACAACGATTCGACAATCTGCTTGCGCTGGAAGCGTTTGCGGACGGTTGACAGGTCGGGGCCGAGTCCTTCACCCCGTTGGCCGAAGCGATGGCATTTGATGCACTGCGCTTTTTCGAAAATCGCCTCCCCTTTCGCGGCGTCTCCTTTGCCACTGCTGGAACTATCGGTGACAAATTTGAGGATCTGATCGAATTCCCATTTCGATTTCTTTGCCGTTTGAGGGAGTTCAGCCGTCGGCAGGTCAGGATATTCTTCAAGAAACCACGACTGGAACGGAGCCAAGTCGGAATCCTCCGCAACCTCTTGGTCGGTCCATTTATTAAGCAGGCGGACCACTTCCTTGCGGCTGTTTTTATCAACTTTCAAACCGGCGATAATTGCTGTGCGAATGTCCTGCGGCTTCTCTGGTTTGGCGTCGATCTTCAGCAAGCCACGAATCACTGCTTGCAGCGTTCCCTTGTCGCCGAATTGCAATGTCGCTACCAACGGTGCAAAGTTTGCCTGGTCCGCTTGGCGGGCCAATGCGCGGGCGACTCCTTCGCGGCGGTCCGGTTGTTGTTCGAATAACTTGCGAAGAAAATCCTTAGTTTCCGGCGCTTTGCTGCGGCCTAAGGCATCGACAATGGCCGACGCGATTTGCGCTTGAGCATCAGCGGCAATTTCCGCGTCGGCGAGTTGTTGATCCAGTTTGATCAAATCGTTGCTGAAAGTGGTCGCCTGTTCGGCGGAGAGAGCTTCGAGCATCAACCGCGTGGGCATGGGGAATTCCGCTGCGTGTGCTAGCAAATTCACACGGGTCGGGTCTTTTTGCGTCGCGAGATAATCGCGCGTCATATTTTCCAGATAGCCACGGAAACTGGCTCCCCCTTCTAGGCGGGCCAGACGGTCGAGGGCTTCAAACAGGACCGCTTGTTGTTCCCATTTCCAACCTTGGGTAATGAAACGCAGGCAATAGACGGCATGGATTTGATCAGCCGGATCCTTAGAGTTTTGCAAGTAGGTAATCAGTTTGTCGATCGCCCGCGACTCTTGAAGATACGCCAGAACACGAGCCAATTCGCGGTTCAAATTGTTGTCGGTCGAAGGGAACAGTTGCAGCGCTGCATGGGACAGGTTGGAACGCGAGGCCTCTGTCGTCCCTTCGTTTTGCAGTGCCAATTCGGCGACGCGGAACACATCCAGCGCATCGGCGGGAGGCAAGTCCGATCGTAGCAGCGCGACGGAGCGTTTCAGAATCGCTTCGTTTTGTTCCGCTGTGGGAGAATTGATGACCAACGCCAACATTCCGGCGGCGGCGATGCGTGGATCGTCCGCGGTCAGTACTGCATCGGCCCATTGCTCGGCCGGGAGACGCTGCAGCAATTCCCGCGCGGCGTATCGAGCAAAGCGATCTTGCTCAGCCAGCATGGGCAACACGACTTCCACCGGAGCGGTCTTGTTGGCACGAATCAACGCTTCACAGGCGCGGCGGCGGACGACCGGATCGGAATCGCCCAGCGCCTGGATAATGATCTGTTCGGCTTCGTCGTCGATGTGAATGGCAAGCAACGTTAGCGCGAGTGCTCGCATTTGCGGTTTGTCGTCGCTTGCCAATGCGGCCAACAGGCGTCGCGGTGGGCCGTCGGAGAATTGTTGCAGGATGCCCACAGCGCGGCGACGGTCCGCCACAGTGCGTTTGGGATCAGCGGCGACTTTGGTCAGGTCAGACCGCCAGTTCGATCCCGAGTCCTCTTCGAGTTTTTTGACTTGGGCGCGAGTCCAAGCGGATGAGGGTTGCGGAAGTGCCAAGGCGCGTTCCACGGGAGAATTCGATTTTGGCTGACGCGCGGTTCCCGGATTTTCGGGAGTCACGCGATAAATCCCACCTTCGGTCCCCCGTCCCCCGAGGCAGAAATACAAATCGCCATCAGGACCGGGAACGATGTCGGAGACGTTCAGCGGATTTCCGGTCACGAACTCTTCGACCTCACCCTTGTAGGTCGAGCCATCTTTTTTGTGGTGGATCGCTAGGATCTTTCCTTGCGACCAGTCGGCGACGAAGAATGCGTCACGGTATTTTTCGGGGAAGGTGTCGTTGTGATAGAAGCAAACGCCCGTGGGAGAACCGCGGCCGATGTCGACGGTCGAGGGCAGGCTGTCGAAGTAATAGTCGGGCCATTTCGACGCACCGCTTCGCCAGCCGAATTCGCCACCCGGGACAACGTGGTTGATGCGAACCGGTCGGTACCAAGGCAGGCCCACGTCCCATTCCATGTCGCTATCGAAAGTGAACAGTTCACCCTCTTCATTGAAGGCCATGTCGAATTCATTGCGAAATCCGCCAGCGACCAAATTCCAATCAGTCCCGTCTTGGTTGAGTCGATAGACAAGTCCGGCCGGCGCTTTTTTACCCCGCGCGTGGCCGCGTGCGTCTTCGTATTTCGGGAGCAAGTCCCCTTCGTAATAATCGCGGTGCGGACTATCGGGATTGACGTCGCCCTTAATATTGGCGTGATTGCCCATCACGTTGTAGAGGAATCCATCCGGACCGAGCAGAATGGCGTGCGGTCCGTGGTCGGCGATTTTTGCGTCATAGATTTGAACGGTTTCGGTTGTTTTGTATTTGCCGTCACTGTCGGGATCGCTCAGGCGATACAAAGCGACGCCATCGGGGCCTTCGCCGGCACACAACAATGTGTCATCGAAAGCGAAGACACCTTGGCAGTTTTTGATGTCATCGCTAACGACCTGTGTCTTGTCCATTTCGCCGTCGCCGTTGGAGTCGATCATCATCAACAACGGTCCGCGTTCCTGGCTGGCGATGATGCGGCCTTTTCCATCGAAGCACATGTTGATCAGCGTCCCGGTCACATCCGGTCCGGCGACTTTTTCGATCTTGAATCCTTCAGCCGCTAGAAAACGATCTTTGAGTTTCGAGGCCCATGTGACAGTCTTCCACGGTTCCGCATCGGGGTAGGCTCCCAGGACGTGCACTGGTTTCCAGTTGGCGGCGTTGTAGTTCAGAGCCGTCCACGCCGTGTTGGATTGCGGTTCGTCGGTGGATTTCCAGGTCCCGTTTGAAACGAAAATCACATCACCGCCGCCACCCTGTTCGACGAGCACCCGCACCAACAATCCGGCGGAGCCTTCTGAGGCATTGGTTGCCTTAACGGCAATCACATTTTTGCCGCGTTGGACGCGTTTGGTGATGTTGAACTGTTTGACGTATTGCCAATTATCACCACTGCCCACGAGGTCGCCGTTGACGTACAACTCGTAAGAGTTATCGGCGGTGATGTCGATCGTGACGTCTGTCGGCGAGGAGAGTTTGATCTCCTGACGAAAGTACGCGGTCTTGGCGCTGGTCAAGTCGCCTGCGGTCCAAATCCATTCGGGGGCACCTTGTTCAGCAGCGGAGCACGTTTCCGCAATCAATGCCGTTCCGCCACAGACGGCGAGCGACAATACCAGACGTAGGATCAACTTCATGATGGACAGTATCCTCAAATTTCAGGTGGGGCCATATCGCGGAGTTTATGCGCCGCAGTAACGAGCGAACCGCGCGCTGCGGCTTATTATAAGCGACTTTGGCAGAGGGGATAAAGCGACCCGACTCGCGAAACTCAAAAATCAAAAACCGATGTGTCTCCCCGTGGTCAACAGGAGCATTGCGCCGGGAGCGTCCGGTTTTCAGAGGATGCCGAGCACGCGGTTTCTACGGTTTTTACCAGCGGACTGTGAACGGTCACACCAAATCGCCGGCGGTGATGCGTTGGTAACTTTCGAATCGGCACTCGGAGATTAAGCCGCGCGCCACGGCCTGTTTGATTCCGCAGTCCGTTTCGTGAGTGTGCGTGCAATCGGGATAACGGCAGTCACGGACGAACGGGTGGAATTCCACGAAGTAGCCTTCCACCTCTTCGGGAAACGTATCCCACAACCCGAATTGACGGACGCCCGGTGTATCGACCACCCAACCTCCAAAATTCAACTCCAGCAGATTTGCCGAGGTCGTGGTGTGTTTTCCCTTGCGGCTATCGCCGCTGACTTCACCCGTGCGCAGTTTGAGGCCGGGTTGCAGCGCATTGAGCAACGACGATTTTCCCACGCCGCTTTGCCCGGTGAGGACCGTTTCACGATTGCGTAATAGTTCACGCAAGCGGGGGATACCGTAGCCCGACACAGTAGAAGTCGTCACAACTGTATAGCCGAGTTGGCTATACAGGCCGATGATCGGTTGCAGCGCCGCAAGATTCGACAAGTCGGCTTTATTGATACAAATTAGCGGCGCGATGTCTCCCACCGCCGCGCTCACCAGATACCGGTCCAGTAGGCTCGGTTTGAGCGGCGGGTCGGCTGAGGAGGCGACGATCAAGACTTGATCAACGTTTGCGACGAGAACATGTTCCTGGCCGCGGACTTCTCGCGAGAGTGTGCTCGTGCGCGGTTCGACCCGTTCGATCACGCCTTGTTCATTGACCGTGGGTTGAAACATGACTTGATCGCCGGCAACCACGGCGGTCCGTTGGTCGCTGGCAATGGCACGCACCACGTTGCGGACAACGCATTCGAAGCGCTCGCCGTTATCGGCTTGCACAATGAATCCGGAACGATGCACGCTCAGAACCCGACCGGCGCGGCATTGGCTCATATCGACATCGATCGTCAGGCCAGTGTTTTCATCGCCTTCGACACCGATGATGGTCCGGTGTCGCGTCAGATCCCCTTTGCCGGAAACACGTTCGCCATGCGCAAGGTTAGAATCCTCCAGGTCTTCGTGCGTAAAATCATTTTGACGCCGCGGCTTCTTTTGGCGGTTTTTACGCAGGGCAACTCGAATTTTCTGTTTACGTTTACCCAAGTGAGCAGAGGTCCTATTGGCTGGGGATGTTTACAGTGAGCATCAAACAACGACTACCCCCTCTCCCTCTGGGAGCGGGCCGGGGTAAGGGTTTTCGCACAACAGTTGTCTGTCGATACCGTCTGTACGTTGGGGCTATCTATCGTCCTACATCGAAAGGTGCGTCGCGACGCACCCTACGGGGTAAAAAAACGCAGGCGAATCGGGGGGATTGGCCTGCGGAGAGCTGTTGTAAATTGTGGTGCGGATTACTGTGTGGTCAATCTTCTTCAACATCCGACAGCCAATCCAATGCGATTGACTCATCGCTGTCCGAAGCAGCCATGGCGACTTCTTTGATCGGCTTGGACGAGGGCGGCAACGGGGCGCGTTTTGGTTTGCGGCGGACGAGGCCGGCTTTTTCCATCAGGCTTTGACCGAAGACTTCCGGGGCTTCCGCACCCTCGACTTCCGGTGGTGCATCGCCCACGGCTGTGTAGAAAATCTCGAACTTATGTTTGGCGAAGCCGATTTGATCGCCGGGGAAAGCCCATCTGCGCGTGACACGTTCGCCGTTCACCTTCGTCCCGTTGCGACTATCAAGATCGGTGACCAACCAATGACCTTCGATCAACTCCAATTCGCAATGATACGAAGAGACGTTGGGGAACCGCAGAACGATGTCGCAGTTGGGGCGACGACCAACCTGCAGCTTGTCCTTTAGAAGCGGAATGGGGTCCCCACCGCCGATTGGGACGAGCTCTCCTAATAACATGATTATTGAATCCTTCAGCCTTGAGGGTTCATTTTTTGCAATTGTTAGCTGCGGTGGAAACACGGACGACTTGGTCAGACAACGCCAATCGTGATATCCGTTCACTCTAAGTCTAACCGGGCGAACAGGCTTGGTCAATTAAAACTTTGAATCTCACGGCGCAACTCTTGTGAAAAGCCCCGTTTGCGGAGTTTCCGTGGTTCGCAGCTGTCGCGAGTTTTAGGCAGTTTCGGTGTAGTATTCGTGCGGTTTGACCCACTTTTATTACTGCGCAGCAGCGATAGCAGGACCGTGCGGGTGCTCTGCTGCCTCTCCGGAAGAATTTGCAAGACGCCCCTTTTATGGCCACGAGGGCTGACGCTCATGCGCTGCAGGAGGCTCTTCGGGCCAGTTGACTACAGATAGCTGCAGCGGCGCGGGGCAAGTGCGAGGGCGATATTACTTCGCGGCATCTGTCGACGATTTGCCCTGAGGAATGAAGGCGGAGATGATGATCACTGCAAGTATCATCAGGTGCCCGAGCGTTTCCAGAGTTTCTTCCACATTGTTGCGCCAGTGGGAGTGATGGGGAAGAAATTTCCAAACGGCGCGATCGACGGTGATGGTGAAGAAATACGTGATGAACGCGCCCACGAACAACGAGACGATCAGTCGATGATTGACGTAGGGCTTCATCGAATCAAAATTCGCCGAGGCGTACCACATCACCAGCGGAATCGCGATGTAGATTCCTGTGCTGGTGCCCCAAAAATGGAACTCGCGGCACAACAGGCAGACGCTCAGGATCGTTAGCCAGCGATAGAAAAATCCGCGGCGCACAAACCACAAGGTCGTGGCCAAACCGACAGCTAACATCAATACGGCTGGTGCATACGTCTCTTGATACGGCTTGAGCGTATATTCCCAGAGGGGGCTTTGGGTTTGCGTGCCGATCCAGGTACACAGTGCAGCCGGCAACAGCAAGACCCAGAATGAAAACTTGCTAATAACTTCTTGAACGTGGGAAACGTGTTCCTCCCAAAGTTGTCCAGAGGTGGACGCTGGAGGATTTTGACTGATCATCGATTCCACAGAGACCCTCGTTTGTCAACGAACTCGAACTTGTAACGATTCCGGTTTCACTACCACGCGGAATGAACTTCTCATTCCGGTTCGAGACGTTTGACGTTTTCGACGCGGTAGGTCGGTTTGCCTTGATGGTTCACGTTTTCGATATCTACGCGACCATCGATCAACACGACGTCATCGGGGATCAGTCCCAATTTGTAGAGGCCCTCGTCGTTGGAGAGTGTGAATGTCCCGCCATACTTATCGTCTCTGTCAGTGGGATCGGGATTGTAAGTGATTTGCCATTCACGGCGCTGGGCATCAAAATTCACTATGCCCCGCAACCACTCATACGTTTCCTCAACGCCATCGCCATTGAAGTCGTCGGTATCTTTGTCATACATGTAGGGGTTGGGGCTCGAACTGACTGCTTTGGGGCGGTTCTTGTCCATATTGCCGAACGATGAGGCAGGCTGAACGGTGATCGGCTCGACAAATTCGTCATCTTCGAATTCAAGTTCAGACGTTCGGCTACTGCTCAATTGGAAATCGTCTGACTGATCATTCGCGCCCAACGGCTCCGCGGGGACGTTGTAATTGGGGTCGACGTCCGTAGGCGGATCACCGTAATCCGGCACTGGATTTTCGCTGCTGGTGCTGGGGGAACTCGTGACGGGCGGTTGGTAAGGGGGCGCATTGCTGCCGCCGTTTGCCGGGACTCCACCGGAGGGGACTCCCGGTTGCACGGAGTTGGGAACCACCATTTGCGGCGTCGAATAGATTTGATTTTGCGGATATCCCATAGTCGGGCCGCAGGAATTGCAGCGGGGACCACAGGAATGACAGCCGGAGAAGACGCACAGCGTCAATCCAAGCGAAGTGAGTCTCGAAAACATGGACGGGGGGTCCTTTCTTCCGAACGAAAACCGGATGAGCTCTCGCCCCAACTGGGGAATATGGACGTTTTATTTCAAGCCGCTCGGTGGTGTGATCCGTGAGCCGCTCGAAAGGTCGGTTCGCTACCGGACCAACCGGGTACTGAAACCAGTGGAAGTGAGTTCATCGTGGGGACGGTGTTTTTTCGGCGGCTGGGGAAGCCACCGCTGTATTCGAATGGAATTGTGAAATGGTGGGTGAGCAAAGCTCGTTTGCCTCGCATTCTGTGCATGCGCGAGGCGCTACCTAGGTGCGGAGCACCCGTGTTGCGGCGGAATTCTATCGATTCCGGTTGTTCTGTCCAGTCCGGTTTTAACGTCGGCCGGCATCTTAGAACCGAGTCCGCACCGCAGGCAGGAATTGGCAGTTATCTTCAAACGCGATCACCGTCTCTAACAAGCGCATGCGACGCATTTAACGGATTTTCCGTCCTCTTCTCAAAAGTCGACTGGCTGCGCCTGCGAATCTCTTCGGGTGGTCGTTGGAATTGTCGATGCTATGGAAAACACGTCACATTCCAAGAAATCACCCAACCGGCCGTCACGCCGCATGACGGTTTCGTCGTTCAAGACTGCGCGCCGCTGTCGGGCACGACGATTCACGGCTAAATTTCGCAACCCAGAAATTCCGCACTATGCCGACACACGAGATCCACGCCGCTCACAAACTAAACGACGAAATCCATTTTCAGATCCAGCGTGATCTCTCGGCTTTTGGGCGCAATGTGTCGTATGAGGTCAACGACTCCGACGTCGTACTCAGCGGCGTGGTCGGATCGTATTACCATAAGCAGATGGCGCAAGAGTCGCTCCGCCGCATCGAAGGCCTGAGCCGGATCGACAACCGCATTCAAGTCGTCATCCGCTAAGCTTCGCCGCTCCGCGAATTCAAGCGAAGTTCGCGTGAGCTACCGTTGCGAATTTTCCGTTGCGGAGTCGCTGAGCAGTCTTCCGTTGTCGCGCGTGGTCCGCGGCGATGTCACACCCGCCGATCAATCCCACCACCAACGGCCCGCGGGGATTTCCGCTTCTTCGGCGGCGGTTTGCTTTTCGATCAGTGATTCATCACCGGCTTCGATGGCAACGGCCCCTAGCGTCCGGCGCGGATCGATCATCACCCCGCCACCCACCATACCGATCAGCATGCGGCCACGGGTCCGTTTATAGGCGACTGATGTGGGGACATCGCGGGGGACATTCCATTTGGCGACCGTGCCCCGTTCATCGTCAAGAAACAAGCTCATCGACCAGCCGATTCGCTCGGCCAATCCTTGTTTTTCGACCAATGCCGCGACAGTGAGCAGATCGAACAACGTTTGCAATTCCGCGAAGGCCGGCACCGCGTCGGCCAGTTCGGGAAACTTTTCCGTGAAGTGGTTGGCATAGCGATCGGTACTAGCCGCTTTGGATCCCACGCCGATCCGTTTTCCGTCAGTGGTCACGATTTCGTTTTCGGCGAAGAGTTGCGCGCGGGGCCCGGAGATTTTATAAGCATTGCCATCATCGGAGGCCTGGAACGGTTCGTACAACGGCGCAAACCACCAGCGGTTGGCCATATCATCGCCCGGCCCGACCATTGAAAGATGCGTCTTGAAGCCTCTCACACGTAGATTCAACTGCCCGATGGAGATTTTTTTCATAAAGTAGTCGGCTTCGACCATGGTCCGCGCGAAATGACTGTCCGGGGGAACGCCCCAGATCGTCACTTTTTGATTGCCAAGAATTCTCGCCATTTGGGCAAAACGTTTTTTGCCGACAGCGGCGCTCGCGGCGCCACTGTGGGCGGCTTGGTACTGCTTGAACTTGGCTAGGTTTTCTGGGCGGGCATCGATCGAGCAACCGACGTCTTCGCCGCGATTCACGGCTCGCAGAGCGACCATCAGATCGTCAAGCCGCAGCGGTGGGCGTCCGGTCGTTAGTCCCACAGTCCGTCCCGCTCCGTCCTTGGCAAACCCCTCTGCCGGCCCGGCAATCACGATGTCGTGCGATTCGGGAAACACGAAGACATAGTCGATGCGTTGCAACCCTGCGAGGTATTGCATGTCAGGCGTAACGTGTTTTTGGGTTTCGGCAAATTCGGTGCAAGCTTGTTCTAGGCGGACCAGCGACACCTTTCGCAGTGGGCTAAACGTCGTCAGATCTTCGGTCAACTCCTTACGGATCGCCGCTCGCCGTTGCTTATTGAGCCTTTTGTTGCCCGGCACGATGATTGTTTTGACCAACCCATCGGCATCGACGGTGACCCCCGCAGCCGCACCGTCAGTGGCAGTCCCCGTCCCGGTTCCCGTCCCATCTCCCCCAGAGATTTGGGCAGCGGCGGGGCCTGCCATGGCAAACAGCAATGCGCAAGACAGCGCAAGACAAACAGCGCGGCGAACCGGTCCACGAAACATGGGGGATTCCTTTGTACTACGAACGTGCAGAATCTTTGGATGATGCGCCAAGTTTTTGTTCGCTCTTTAAGAACTCACCACGAAAGAAGCGAAACACACGAAAAACGGCAAAAGACCGAGAGGGATTGTCTCAGGGAAACCCATTGCCTTAGGGAAACACTGAGTGAAACCGCAACGTCGGGGCGCAATAACGCTCCAGCTCTCAATGATTGTACGGAGACCGATGGCGGCCGATCACCGACAAACCGCGATTTTTTCGAAGAATTGTGCAAATTGTCGGCTACGGTTGCAGCAGATAACATTGCTGCAAGCGACGCTCGATTTCCTGCGTGACTTCGCGATACTTGGCTCCATCGATTCCGCCGTATTGAGCCTGCAATTCCGCTTCTTGAAGTCCCTCGGGCAAGTCGGCCGCTGGGGGGAAAATGTCGTCGATCGTCACGCCCCCAGCGAAACGCTCTTGCATTTTTCGGGCCGCTGCCTCATCGCGCGTGGCGGATTCGGCAAACAGCGTCCCCGCACGGTCAGCAAGCAAATCCCCAAATGAAAACCCGCTCCCCCCACCCGAATCGATCTCTTCCTTCAGCACGCCAATCATGTCGCTGGTAGCCTTGTCGGCCATGACCTCCAGCGCAGCGCTCACGCAAAAATGCTTTGTCCAGTCACCACGGCCACGTATCGCAACGGAGCCGAGTTTTTTTTGTGCGATGTACCATTGCCGGACAGCATCCGGTGAGCCGGCGAGATCCGCGACACGTCGGTGACCAAGCACGATACCTAAAGAGAGCAGTGCTGCTTGATTTTCAAGTACCGGATCGCCCTCCGTCGAGCGTTGTTGCGCGAATCGAAACGCTTCGGTGGCAATGGCCACAAACCGCGCATCTCCCTGTGGGAGGTTTCCGGCTGTCGAAACAATATTTTTCAAATGGTCACTAGTGGCAGCGATCAATTGGGGCGACATTCCCAATTTCGATTGAATCGCTGGTAAGACTTTTTCGCGGATGGCTGTCCGATTTCCAACGAGCGTCACCTCAGCCTCTTCGACCTGGAGCCGTTCGATGGATTTGACGATATCGCTGATGTCGTCATCAAACTGCAAGCCGGACAAAATCGCACGCGACACATAGTCGCACGCCGATTGGGGACAGCCCAGTCGCCCCACTTGTAACTTCTCAACGCTCAGCTGTGGATGCCCTTCGTTCACATCGACCTGGGCGGCCAGGTGCGCATTGACGAAACGTTTACCCACCAGTGGAATCGTAAAACTAGGTGAGGCCTGGACGGTGACCGTTTCCGGTTCCAAACGCAGATCGACGCGCGGGTCGGTCCCCGCTGCTTCCATGCCCCAAGCAAACAGCGTTTTGACTTCGTTTTCGCTGAGTCGGATTTGCCGCGTGTCGTTGGAACCATCAGCACTGCGTTGGTGGACCGCTTGTTTGATCATGTCCATCAAACGTCGTTTTTCCGCAGCGGTCACAGCCACTTGTTGGACATCGAGCGGCTGATCATCGGTCGCGAGATATCCGACGAACAGCAGAAACAGACAGAACAGCAGCAGATGGGTGCATGTCCAGGCACAGAGACGCATGATCCCTTTTTTGCCGCGCAAGGTGGCCGAACCAATCGTCATGCCTGCCAGGCAGCCGATGACGGGAATCCAGAGTTGATCGCCGCCAGGCATGTCGCCGAGTTCCAGTCCCCGTACAACCGTCGTCAAACCCAGCCCGACGATGAGTAGAAAACATTTCCGGCGAAACGAGGAGTGGTCCGACCGTGGTTTGCCGGCGGCCCACATGACCAGCAGTCCAATCATGAAAAACTTGACCGCTTCGACAGCTGCGGCAACGGCGAATTGTTGTAGCGCCGACAAAAATGCGGTGCGGCTATCAAAACTCCAAACCACATCGGCCGTCGCCGGTAGATGTTCACCAATCCATGCGCGATACCACCACAGCGCGAATACGTAGCCCACCAGCGCCGCTCGCCCCACCCAGCGGGCGATTCGTGGAGGGCGGCGAATGATCTCCTTACGTCGAGCGACAATGTCGATATCGGCTCCTGGCTTCGTTTCAGTGGTCGGCATAACAGGAAGTTGACCTGAAAGCCCGTCGTCGGTGACGGGGCAATAGATGCTTGGTTCAGTCGTGACCCGCAGGTCGCTGGTCGGAATTGTTCACAAACCGAGCTGTTCAATCAACCCGCAGAACAGACATCCGCAGTTCAATGGACTATGAGAGACAGCTTAGAAATGAGGCCTCGGCAGTGCAAATGTCGCCCAACGGGGCATTATCGAACAAGGTGCCCGCACGATTATAGCACCCTGGATTCCTATACGTCGGACAGCGTTGTCTCAGTGAGCATTGATTCGCAATATTCTCACCGAACACAGGTTTCGCTATGAATAATGGACATTTTCGTGGTAATGTGGGGATTCCACTCATTTGCCGCAATGCATGCTGGGTGTTTGACTTCCAATGGGCCAATTTTTGATAGGTGAAGTTGTCTAGCGATACCGGTTTTTCTGCGAACCCGCCGGACACTGGGTTGAATGTCATGTCTCAAAAAACACCGCAACCACCGGATCAACCAGCCGACGTCGCCGAGGAATTCGCACGCCTCGTCATCCAGGCTGGTCAGGAACGGGTGACCAAGGATATCTTGCGGTCGACGACGATGATCGGGCGATCGAAGAGCTGCAATATTCAGTTGGTCTCGCCGAAAATATCGCGGAGCCATTGCGCTATTACGCTCGATGCGGGGCAACTGCGCATACGTGATCTGCGCAGCCAATGCGGCGTTCAAGTGAATGATGAACAGCTGGAGGTCGGCAAGTTACGCAATGGGGATCGATTGACCATCGACCATTTCGAATTCACTGTGGAAACCAATCTGGTTCCCACCGATGTCGCCGCAACCCAATTGCTCAAGGATGACGCCGAGCGTATACAGCAAGATTGCGAACATCTTGCGTCGGACCGGGCTGACTTAGAGCGGCAGCGCGAGAAACTCGAATGCGAATTCGAGGAGTTGAGGCAACAGCGCCATCGACTCACGGAACGCACTGCGACGCTGGAATCAGATGCGGAGCAATTGCTGGCGGATCGCCAACAGTTTGACGAACTGCAGCAACAGGCCGATACGGACCGCGAACAGCTCGATAAAGCACGCGAACAATGGGACGAGGATCGCTGCCAACTCGAAACCGATCAAGCCCAATCACTTGCCGACTTGGATGAAATCAAACAATCGCGGCAAGAACTCGACAAGCAAGAAAATCTCTTCGCAACTAAACGGCAGGAGTTTTTGAATCAATGCACTTCACTTGAAGCACAACAAAAACAACTTCAAGTGCAGTGGGAGCAGCTTCGGTCGGAACGAGAGTCCTTAGAGTTGAGGATTGCAGGACACGAAAAACAACTGGGTGAGCATGAGGCCACGGACGCGGAATTCCGCCAAACGCACGAGGCACTCCAGCAAGAAGTTGCCGAACTGCGTGAATCGCAATCGCGGATGTCGCAAGCCAAAGTCGATGCGGAGCAGGCGTTGTTGTTGCTGCGGCAAGAACGCGATCAATGGCAAGAACAAACAGACTCCAGCAATGCAGCGCAACAGCAAGCGGCCAAGCTGCAAGACGCACACACTACACTCCTTCAGGAAGCCGAGCAGTTGCGTGCTGCACATCAGCAGTCGACTCAGGCCAAGACCAAGTTGGAAAAAACGTTGGCGTCGGTGCTGCGGGAACGCGATCAATTGCAGGGCAAGACCGTCTCCATGGAAGAGGCGTTGAAGCAAGCGGTCGACGGCGAACAATGCCTCGCCCAGTCGATCGCACAGCAACAAACCGATTTGGATCAACACCAGACCGATTTGGATCAACACCAGAAGGAACTGGAACAAATGAAAACGGAATTCGCACAACAATCCGAAGAACAGCAACGCTGGCAAGACGAAGCGACACAGGCAGCCGAGACGATTGCTGAACTGGAATTGCAATTGGCGACTTTGACAACTGCCAACCAAGAGGAATTAGTGGCCGCGGAAAAAACGTTGGACGAACGGGAAGCGAAACTCGCAGCGCAGTGGTCCGATGTAGACGCACAGCGGGAAACACTTCAGACCGAAGCCAAAGCGGTGGCAGCCCAGTCCCGGGAACTAGACGCCTTAAAAGTTGAGTTGGACGCCGAAATCGAGGCGGTTTCGCAGGAACAACAACAGCTGGCCACCGAGCGGGAAGAGCTTTCCACAGGCCGCCGCGAATGGGAACGCGAATCCGCTACGGCCCTCAGCGAACAAGGAGGCGCAGCGGCCAACGAGCAACAACAACTTGCAACTGTCGATAATGCCGTCGCAGAATCGGAGCAACGCACGAAACAACTTGACGAAATCGCAGCACAGCGCAAGGCGCTCGAGAGTCAGCAGAACGAACTGCGTGAAGAACGCGCCGCATTCGAAGAATTGCAGCAAAACTTTCGCGCCGAAACATCGCGCGCCGAACCGTTACCCCGGCCCGATTGGGCACCCGTACGAAAACCAGAACCATCCCGCGGGGGGCGGATACTGTCCGTCATCCGATCCGTCGTACTCATCACGGCCGCATTGGTTGCGGGTTATGCAGTGGTTTGGTTTGTGCAATCGCAGTTGAACTAGTGTGTTGACAAACCTGAAAACCTGGGTGCCACTGGCTTTGCCAGTGCTTCGCAAGTATCGCGCTCGATGGAAACGGCACTGGCAAAGCCAGTGGCACCCGACTCGAAAGCTGAACCGCGATAAAACGCTGGTCGCATTCTTCCTGCATACTTAATACTTTATGCCTGGAATGCGAGAGAAAATATTTCGAGAGATTAGCTCGCGCTCTTGGGGGAGTACGACTCCATTTCGATCGATTGAAAATCGTTCAATGCCCAGATTTCCTTTGTCATGCATCCGACCAAAAAGCGTGACAGCGCGCACTAACGCCAAATCGTTTTCAACTTTGATGTATGTCGTTTTGATTCTCGGCAAGTGATACTCGAAACGTTTCTCGTGGAGTTCGTAACCACTCGAATTCTGGCACATCGATTGGAGCTCGGCGGCGTCTTTTAGGACATGGTGTGTCTCTCTGCTACCACTTCCATAGAGTAGAAGAATCAGCGAAGCCAACACAACCGGGTCTGATTGCACGAGCCGATCCCACTCGCTGGCCAATATCGTTTCGATCTCCTTTCCCTTTCGAGTGAGAGGGATTGATTCATTTTCATTGGTTGCGAAAACTCCGTAACTGCCCCTTCCAAACAGCATCGCGGGGAAATCAAACTCGCCTTTTCGACCGCGAACAATGTGAATCTTGTAATTCAAAAATGGTGACAGATCGCCCGTCGGTTGAATCAAGGCGACAGACGGTTCCTCCGAGGAATCATCACGAATTTGGTCTTGGTTTAATTCTACTGGATCCATTTCGAAACCTGCACGCATTACAGTAACGGCGATGCTGCTCGTTCGTGCTGGCGTTGCCGCCAGTGTTGCTTTTCGACGCTCCGGTTAATGGGTAGCGGAACTCCCGCGAACAAAATTCAGCATTTGCTATCTTACCGACTCACTGGCCGAGAACACGACCCCAACTCACAGTGGTTAACACACTCCTGCTTCTCTTTTGCTCAGCCCTGGACTAGATTAGATATCGTCCCCACTCCTTCTTCCCACAATTATCGAGACAACGGCATGCCCGTGGTTCGCACCTTCATTCTGGGGTCGCTGGTTTTCATGGCGACTGCGCATGTCTGTCTGCTCTCGGCCGCTGCCGCGGAACCGGAGTGGCCTGGGCAATGGCCCTGTTATCGGCGGGATCGGTTTTTGACCGGTTTTGCGCCGGGGCAGGGGCGGATCACGCAGCCGGAAATCAAGTGGCGAAAATTTCTGGGCCAATGGAGCACACGCGTCGCTCTGCATACAACGATCGCGGACCAGAACGCGGAGTTGGCGATTGACGATACGGCATTGTCCCAACCCCTGCCTGCCGGCTGGACGGTGCCGCCGACAACATATGACCTGCGCGGCGACGGACGCCAGCAGCGGATTGTCGTGCAGGGCCAACAAGCCACGATCTTTGACGCAGCGGGAAAGGTGCTTTGGCAGCATACGTTTGAGCATCCCATAGCGCAATATGTCGTCGGCCGGTTTCTGCCTGGTGAAGCTGGCTCGCAGGTTGTTTTTTGGGGTGTCAAGGCGCGAGAGCGGGTGGTTTACAACGGCGGTTATTGTTTTGATTTCAAGGATGGATTTGATAAGGCAGAGCAAGTCTGGGAGGTCGAGGTCGACCGCAATCCGCAAGCCCCCCAATTGCATGCCGCTGACATGGACGGAGATGGCGATGACGAAGCGGTACTTGTCACCTGGTACCGGGCGATTGTTTTCGACGGCCGCACCGGAGCGGTGCAAATGGAATGCGAGAACGCCGCGCATCGCAATTATGGTTACTCGCGAATCGTGAACATCGACGATGACCCGTTTCCCGAAATCGTGATTCTGTGTGACTTCGTGTTGCATGTCGATTACATCGACAACGATGGCCAAAAAATGTGGAAGCCGTGGGAAGGGCAATACGAGTATTCGACCGCCCGTGATGAAATCCTACGTGTCCCGCACGATCCGATTGTCGATGTGGATGGCGATGGCGAGTTGGAGATGGTCTACAACTTGTTCAACATTCCCGCCGACGGCCATTGGCGGATGATTGTACGCGACATCAAATCGGGCCGGGTGGAAATGAGTCTGGCCGATAAGTACGTCCACGACATCGTCGATCTCGACGGCGATGGCGCGTTGGAGTTGTTGTGCGACCACGTCCCCTTGCGGCAGCGGACATTATATTCGCCGATTGAAATCGCTCGGATTCGTGATGGCGAGTATGCAACCGTTCACAAGTTTCCGCGCGGCCGTTGGCTGCGGTATGCGCAGCCGCTGCCGGGCAACAGCCGTTCCATGGCGGTCGATGCAAATTTGGCTGTGGCCCGCGGCGATGTGGATGGGGACGGCAAACTTGAAGTCTTGCTGAGTCTCGATGAGGATCAAAACCGACGAGCGGAAGCGCTCTTGGCTGTGGGGTTGGACAGGGATGAGCAATTCGCTGTCAAATGGAAAATAAACCCACCCGAACAAACGCGGTTCACGGTCGAGCAGTTTCGCGATATCGATGGCGACCAACGGGCCGAAGCAATTGTGCAATTGGAACATCGTCCCGGGAAAATGGAGAGCCAGGGTGCAGCGGCGACATTGGTTTCGCGACAACCACAGGGGGGCCGGTTCTCGTTTCCCATTGCGGTCAATCTGGATGATACGCCCGGTGCGGAACTGTTGCTGCAAAACAGCCGGGAGGAAATTGTGGCTCTCTCCGCCCCGGACGGTGCGAATAAACTCCCGCGCACGTTATGGACGCGGCCCGGTTGGGGGGAGCCGTCGACCGTGGGGTACAAAGGATCATGGCGTGGCCCGGTGGCAACCGATCTCGATGCGGACGGCCAGCCGGAGATTTTGTATCAAGACTGTTCGCCAAACGATCTTTGTCGGCTCGTGGTCTTAAACGCCGATGGGACGGAGCGTTGGACACGCACGTTTGACGAAGTTCCCTATGCCGACGAAGACAGCCGCCTGGATCGCTTTCATGCGGGGCGGTTCAACGACGACGATGTGCTAGACGTCTTTCTCACGTTTCACAACGCCGGCAAATCGAGCGGGCAAAGTCTAGCCTTGGACGGCAAGACCGGCCGCACGTTGTGGCATCGCAAACATGTCTCCGACTTGTATCCGCCCGGCGAGCGGCAATTGTTCGAACCCAAAAACGACCGTGGATGTTTTCCGACCAAAGGCATCGTCGTCCACGATTTCAATAGCGATGGTTTTGACGATCTCTTGTTTTTGGCCTTGGATTATATTTGCTTGATCAACGGGCAAACGGGAATGTCGCTGGAGCCAACCCCGTTTTTGCATTCGGTACTCAGCGATTCGTGGTGCGCTTATTGTTCGCCCGTTACCGTCGATGCTGATGGAGATGGTGTGCGGGAGATTTTTGCGTCGGCCAGTTTTGGTACGGTCGGTGCCCTCACACTCGATTGGAAGCCGCTGTGGAGTGTCCCCTCATCCTACCAAACCAACCCATTATCGCACGAAGTCTCGGTGGCTGATTTTGATGGTGACGGACGTCTGGAAGCAATTGTGCTGGAACATTCCGGCGATTTAGTCGCGTATGACGTAAAGACTGGTAAGGAAGATTGGCGAAATAAGTTCGAAATGACCAAGATCAGCGACCAGGCGGCGGCCGATATCAACGGCGACGGGTTGCCTGAGGCAATATTTTGCCGAAAAGACACGCTCACGGCGCTTAGTGGTCAGGCGACTAACGGCGTGCAGAGAGTGCTCTGGACGCTAAAGTTGTCCAGAGAGGCAGGGCCGCCAATAATTGCTGATGTGGATGGCGACAGCTTTCTGGAGATCGTCGTTTGCACATCGGACGGGTTTGTGAACGTGATTGGGCAATCTGGCGAATCGAATTGACGGATTTTCCCCAATCTACGATAACTCCCAAAATCTCCCGATTTATTCCCGTGGCTGTACCAGTGTGAACCCGATTACAACCGGCCAGGATGTTGATGGATACAATGCCCTCGCTGCTTGCGTC
Organism: Symmachiella macrocystis; assembly: GCF_007860075.1. Lineage (NCBI taxonomy): Bacteria > Pseudomonadati > Planctomycetota > Planctomycetia > Planctomycetales > Planctomycetaceae > Symmachiella > Symmachiella macrocystis. The sequence goes on along the minus strand of NZ_SJPP01000003.1, from coordinate 956,134 downwards.
ATATTTATAATGATTTGAGGAAATACAAAATGTTGTCCATGCGAGTTCTGAGACTGTTTGTTGCCACTGCGTTTGTCGCTGTCGGTTTTAGTTGTTTCTCCTTAATGGGTTGTGGCAGCGAGACTTCCGCCACAGACAGTTCCAGCACGGAATTGGCCCCCAAAGGGATTTGGACGACCGACTACAAGGCTGCGTTGGCAAAGGCCAAGAAGGAAGGCAAGGACGTCCTGATTAATTTCACCGGTTCCGACTGGTGTGGCTACTGTATTGAACTGCAGAACAAAGTGTTCCAGTACAAAGTTTTTTCTGACGGAGCGACCAAGGACTTTGTCCTGTTGGAAGTCGATTTCCCCAATGATGCGTCGCTTATCACGCCTCAGGTCCAGGCGCAGAATAACAAATTGCAGCAGAAGTTCTCGATCGAGGGCTTTCCGGCGATTTTGCTGGTCGATGAAGAGGGGCGTCCCTATGCCCGCACCGGTTACCAACCAGTGGGTCCGCAGAAATACGTTGAGCATTTGAGCGAATTTACCGACCTGCGTAAGAAACGCGACGCAGCCTTCGCCGCCGCTGGCAAACTCTCGGGCATTGAAAAGGCCTTAAAACTGGATGAGGCGCTGAGTGACATTCCTCCGCAATGGATGTTCACTTCCTATGCGGATGTCGTCGAGGAAATCGTCAGCTTAGATGCGGACAACCAAGCGGGACTGCGTAAGGAGTATGCGGATCAGTTATTGATTTCGAAATTGCAAGTGAAATTGAAGGAAATTCAGACGCTGCTCCAAACGACCGGAAACGTTGACGCCGCCCTGAAAAAAATCGATGAGATTGACAAGGAATTCGCAGGCTTTGCACCCGCCCGTGAGGTTGGCATTCGTTTCCGCTTGCAACTCCTACAGATGGAGGAACGGAATGATGACGTGCTGAAGTTGGCCAACTCGCTGTTGGCGGACAAAGCCACTCAAGAGGATCTGCGCTTGCCGATTCTCAGCGCCAAATTGCAAGCATTGGTTCAATTGGACAAAATTGAGGATGCTTTAGAAGTCACCGGTCGCATGCGTCAGGAATTCACAAAAGATAAGCAACTCTCAGCTCGAATTTTGATTGCCCGTGCAGATTTGCTTCATAAACTCAAACAGGAAGATGAAGCTCGGGAAGCACTTAAAGAAGCGCGGGTCTTAGGAGGCGCTGAAATGGAGGCCACGCTCAACCAGGTCGAAAAGCAGATTTTTCAAAAACCGCAAGAGGGACCGGATTTGAAAGCCCCTGCGAACTAGTGCATCGGCAATTTTAAGAACGAGGGTGCCACTGGCTCTGCCAGTATTTCGAAGTCTCACTCAGGTTTGAAGCTGTACTGGCGAAGCCAGTGGCACCCAACTGACGTCTGAAATTGTGGCAACCGACTCGACCACGTGCGACTGTCCAGTGCGTTGATTCCCGCGAGTGGGGAGGTAGCGGAATGCTGGCTGAGGCTTACGCCGTTTCAATATCGCGTGGCATTGGAAAACGCTGCTTGGCGTGGCGTGCCCGATTTCATCACGGTACCCCCAGACGGAGCAGTCGGGCAGCATTGCTGTGGGCGATTTTCTCGCGGGTTTTGGCTTCGACGTCGAAGGTACGGAACAGGTCGAATTGCGGAAACGATTCTTGCGTCAGATCGTAAAAGTCGGTGCCGAACAGTAACCGGTCCGCGCGTCGCTGCAAAAACGCGCTGCCAAACTCACGGTCGCGCAACAAGGCATGTGCGCCGCTGGAAGACAGGTCGCCATAGAGATTCGGGTATCGATCCATCAACGCATCGATGGCGCCGCCCGGAGCAACCGGTCCTGCGGGATAGCCGACGTGTAGGTCGGGCTGTGCCAATCCCCCGGCAATCGACGCCCACCAACCTTTGCCATGGCCGATCATTACCAATTCAGGAAACGTTTTGAGCACCTTTGCCAATCCTGGCAAGCCCGGTTTGTCCATGTTGGCCCGATTGTCTAGGTGAAACAGTACCGGCAATTTGGCAGCGGAGCACGCTTCGAACAGTTTCATGTTCAGCGGATCATCGATGTCCAACAAAGCTTTATGCTCACCAAATCCCCGTGCCCCGGCATCGACGTAGCGGTTGAGCATGTCGACGACTTGCTTGGTTTCGGGCAGATGGGTACCGAGCGTCCGCGGATCGATCGCACAAAATGGGATCAGGCGATCGGGGTGTCTTGCGGCTTCAGTAATGACAAATTCGCTGGTGACCGGATACCAAAAGGCCTCGGGAGAGACCAGCGGCAACACGGCGGCGCGCTCGACGTCGTGAGCGTCCATCCACCGTAACAGCACGTCAGCGGTCACCGGTCCCCGTTCGGCGCCAAACCAGCGATGCGTCAAATGCACATGGAAGTCTAAATAGCGGGGAGTTTTTTCAGGCTGCGATTCAGCAGCAAACAGCGTCGGCCCCGCCGCCAGCGCGGTCGCCGTGCCAGCAAGAAATTCGCGTCGGGAAATCGTGTGCGGCATGTTCGGTGTTCTCCACTGGACAGACAGTCTAGGCGGCAACCTCGTTGAGAACAGCATACGCGATCAGCAGGGCGCTCGCCAAATAACCGATGCCAAATCGGTGAGAAACGGCAACGAATCGGGGGCAGTCCAACACCTGCCCATGCGGTTTCGATGCGCGGCGTTTGGCCGCAATTGAAGAAAATTAACCACGAAAACAACGAAAGACACGAAAAGGAACTTCCGTTTTTAATGCCGTCTTGCTTATTTGAGTTCGACTTCAGCGCCATAAGACTTTGTCGCTTTCGCTAGGGTTTTCTGTGGTTTTTCGTGTGTTTCGTTTTTTTCGTGGTTCGTAACTTTCCGACCAATAGTCACCGGTGGGAACTTAGGCAGTATGCTTGCAACGTTGTGGCGGAATCGTTTAGATAAATGGGTGTCGATGTATTAGGCAATACACAATCCCGCCTGAGCTGTACTCCCTCCGCAATTCCCACCGCTAGGATTTGGCATCATGGAAATCACCTGGAAATTGGCACGTGTCTTTGCCGTTTTAATTCTGCTCTCGTCGACTCACCCGGCCAGCGCCGCCGACGTCGTCGTGAATGTCGAAACGCCGATGCCTCCGCCAGCCTGGGCTGTGATGCAACGGGATTTGCTCCGTGAGAATCTGACTGCCTGCCGGGAATTCTTTGATAAGTATTTCGACGAGCGCGGCTATTTGATGTGCGTCGAACGTTGGGGAGGAGACGACGGGCCCGACGATGCGATCGAGAATTGTAACGATTGGCCCATCTTGCACGCGTTGGGTGCTTCTGACGAAATTCTCAAGATGTACAAGCATGCTTGGGAGGGGCATCTGCGGCAATTCACCGAAGCCAAGACGGTCGAAGTTCCTTTTGCCCGCGACGGGATGTATTACAAAGAGTTCCCGGTGACGATGGATTGGGTCCACAATGGCGAGGGGCTTACGGTTTTTGATCTGCAAGGCCTGGGTGACCCCAATGACAATGCGTTTCGCCAACGTGTGCGGCGCTTCGCCGGGTTTTATCTCAACGAAGATCCCGGTGCGCAAAACTACGATCCCCGCCACAAGATTATCCGCAGCCTGTTTAACGGCAGCCGCGGTCCGCTGATGCGTAAAGCCACCGGCTTGGATTGGGCGGGTGACCCGATTGAGGTCAAAGGACGATTCAAGCCGCGGCATGGCGAAGATACTTACGAACAGATGCTTGAGCATTTTCAGGACTACAACGACATTGTCGGCGACCATCCACAAAACATGGGCGCGACCTCATTGGCGCTCAACGCCTATATGCTCTCCCACGAACCGAAGTACAAAGAGTGGTTGCTGGAATACGTCGATGCCTGGCGGGAACGGACTTTGCGCAACGACGGCATCATTCCCACCAATATCGGCTTGAATGGGAAAATTGGCGGCGAAACCGACGGCAAATGGTATGGCGGAGTTTACGGGTGGGGGTTTTCCGTTCGCAACCCGGCCAACGGACAACTGGCGCACCGCAACACGCATGGTCTGGGGATTACCGGGTTCGGCAATGCATTGTTATTAACGGGTGACCAAAAATATGTCGACGTCTGGCGCGATATGATCAAGGCGATCAACGCGCAGGTCAAAACGATCAACGGCAAAAAAATGTACCCGCGGATGTACGGCGACAACGGTTGGTACAATTACGGGCCGTCCCCCTACGCACAAGGCGCGCAAGAGATTTATTATTGGTCGATGTTGCCGGAAGATCGCGAACGTCTGGGCAGCAACGCTTGGCTGAATTATCTCGACGGCAAAGATCCTACTTACCCGGTCCGCGCTCTCCAAGCGGATTTCGCTGCGATTCGTCGTAAGGTCGAAGGCATGCGAAACGACGACACGACACCCGACACGCGGTTGTCCGATGATCCGATGCCTTTCAATCCTTGCAGCGTGAACTCGTTGATTTCCCAGATGTTGGGCGGGATTCATCCCGGTCATCGCGGTGCTCCACTGCATTGCCGCTTGCGTTATTTCGACCCGATCAAACGGCGGGCGGGCGTCCCCGATTCGGTGGCGGCTTTGGTTGAGAAACTTTCCGCCGACCAAACAACAGTCACGTTGATTAACACCAGCCAATCACAACCGCGGGATGTGGTGGTGCAAGGGGGAGCCTATGGGGAACACCAATGCGAGTCGATCGTGATTGACGGCATCGCCACGGATATCAACGCGCCTTCGTTTACGGTACGCTTAGCACCGGGGTCGGGGACGAAAATCATTATCAATATGCAGCGCTACGCGAACCAGCCGACGATGTTGTTTCCCTGGGATCAAGCGTCGCTGAAGTAGTGCAGTGTCAAATTGAAGAACGAGAGTGCCACTGGCTCTGTCAATGTTTCGCAAGTCTCGTGCAGATTTGAAGTTGCACTGGTACGCCCTGTGACTGCCGCCCCATTTTCAACTCTTTGGTGACCGCTTCCCCGGCTGATTTCACGCGGTTTCGAGGCATCTGGTGATTCCACGCCCAAAAAATTCGTTTTATAGAAAGGTCTTGGTTATAATCCGGTATATGCGTCACCTCTCGTAAGGAATTCGCAGAATGTCCCAGGCTGAAATTGCCCAACACGGCGCGATCGAGCAACTGACAGAGCGGTTGCGGAAATTTGAATCCGCTGGGGTGCCCAAACCGCCGTATTATTTGCTGAGCGATTACCTGGGCTTTTTGGTCGACAATCAGTTGCTGCCGCGCGAAACGTCAGACAACATGCAGGCGATCTACAATGCCGTCCGCTACGGCGATGCGCCGATCGACGAAGGAATCTTGGTCAAGACGCTCGCGCAAGTTGATGCTGCGTTGGCGACTTTACGCGAGATGAATCGATCGGACATCGAGACTTTGGGGGAATCGCTCGCAAGTTCTCTGGTTCCTGCTGAGACACCGGGCCAGGTTCCTGCTCCGTCGCCGGTGAAGCCAGCATCGGCGACTGCCCCTGATATTCCGGCATTCCCCAGGAGCGAATCGGCTGACGATTTATCAAGGTTCATGCCGGTCGCAAATCCTCCCATTCGTAAGTCGCTGCGTATCCTGGCCGGCGGGTTCCTGTGGACGTTGATTGTGCTAGTGGCCGGATATTATGGACATGACAAAATTTCTTCCTTATTGAAAAAGGAAGAGCCCGCCAAGCTTCAATGGGAAGATCCAGAACGCAAGTTAGTGCAAGACAGGGAGTCGCGAAAAGGCCACCAACAATTTGTAACCAATCGGCGCGCTTTAATTCAGCAGACTGATATAGAAAAAGAACGTCAAGATTTGCTGGTGAATTTGGCTCGATTCCATCTCAGGAATGGAGAATATGGCGAGTTCTATTTCATCTATGATTCGCTGATCAGGCAGGATCCGAACAACCCACACAACAAAATCAACTTCGCGGGATTTCTGTTGGACAAGACGAATCCGTGGTATCACGATCCAAATCGTGCGTTGCAACTCGCCGAGGAGGCGGTTGCTTTGGACCCAGACACCTATTCACTGCGAGTGCTTGCCGAAGCATTGTATCAAACAGGTGACGCGGAACAGGCGAAGGATTTCCGACAAAAGGCGGACATTGCCTTATATGAAGCGGAAATTAAAGGAAGAGGAAGACTAAGAGGAATTGGAATTCTGAGGTTCAGCGAAAATGGTCGAGGAGTTCCACCGGTCAGCGGGCCTGGATCGCTCGTCCCCAAAAAAAGCGGCACCGCGGAGTGGCCTGGGGATTGATCGCGACTAGCAACTTGTTGGAAAAACCAAAAAACACGCGAGTGTTGGGTGACAGGACTGGTTTGTCCAGCAATCTTGACGAGTGTCCTTCAATCGGCGGTTACTGCTTCGGATCACAAGGTTTGGCGACATCTGAAGAGATTTGACCGAAAAGATTCGCCAACCAGAAAGGTGTTGCTATAATCAGACAGGTGTCCGTCAACTCTCGTAAGGAAATTACGGCATGGCCCAGGCTGAAATTGCCCCCAATGGCACGATCGAGCAACTGACGGAGCGGTTGCGGAATTTTGAATCCGCTGGGCTACCCAAGCCGCCGAATTACTTACTGAGCGATTATCTTTGTTTTTTGGTCGACAACGAGTTGCTGCCTCGCGAAACGTCGGACAACGTGCAAGCGATCTACAATGACGGCCGCTACGGCGATGCGCATATCGATGAAGGGGTGTTGGCTAAGACACTCTCGCAACTTGATGCGGCATTGGCGGCGATCCACAAGATGGATCGACCTGACATCCAAGCTTTGGCGCAAACACTGGCCAGTTTTCAGGTATCTGTGGAGACCTCTGACCAGGAGCTCGCTCAACCACCTGTGCAATCAGCATTAGCGACTCCGACAGCAGCGCCCGAGATTCCAGTACCGCCTCCGAGTGAAACCGCCAAGGACTCATCACAATTGATGCCCATCCCGAAATCCCACTTGGGTTTGTGGCCCGGCATCATCGTCTGCGGGATTCTCTGGACGTTGGTTGTGTTGGTGGCAGGATATTTCGGACATGACAAAATATCCGCGATGTTTCCGGGGAGTCACATAAAAACCCACAAATTGGTGGACGACACGGCATTGTTAGAACGTCGTCGGAAATTTATTGAGGATCGGCGTGCTTTGATTACAGAGGCTAAGTCGGAGGGGGAACGCCAAAATGAGATGCGTAGTTTGGGTCAGGCTCATATTGCGCGTGGCGAGTATGGCGAGTATTATTTCATCTACGATTCGTTGCTTCAGCAGGATCCGAGTAACGACCGGAACAAAGTTAAATTGGCGGAGTTACTCTTGGACTTAACATCGTCGTGGTATCACGATCCGGTTCGCGCGCGAAAACTCCTCGAAGAATCGGTTACCGTGGACTCAGCCCCCTATTCTCGCAAACTACTTGCCGAGGCATTGTATCAAACTGGAGACAAGGAACGTGCGATTGAAATCAGACGTGGAGTAGACTCCGACTATGAGGAGATGCCGGAGCGTAAACAGTGGATCTTTCGTGATCGTGGCCGCAGGTTCACCTGGGAGATGGACGAGAGTTATCCCACAAAAACTGGGCGAGATCAGAGTGCGTCCAGGAATTGATCGTGACTTGGCCGGTTAAGGCTTGGTCGCGTTGCGCGGTGCTGCTACAGCATACATACGGTGGTTGCCCCGAAAATAAATCGTGCCGTCCACGATCGCGGGCGTAGCAAAAAAGTCTCCCTCGAGTTTGTTCTTGGCAAGAATTTCTCCCTCGGGCCCCATTTTTAGCACGGTGCACAGACCGTTTTTGCTCAGGCAATAGACTTTGCCATCGCCGGCCAAGACCGATGCGCGATAAGAGCTATCCCCCAACCGCTTGCGGTAGTGGACGTCGCCGGTTTGCAGATCCATGCAAATGCCAACGCCGTTTTCCCGCACCATGTACAATTTGCCTTCATAGGCGGTGGGCGTGGTAATGTCGCAGCTTTCGCGGGGAAAGGTCCACATGCGACCCGATTGCGTGATGTCGCCCTTACCACCGGTTTTTATGGCGATGGCCCGGCCGATCCCCCCTTTGCCCGGATTGGGTGCGCATTGGACGACCACCTCTTCGCTCACCACGGGCGAGGAGATAATGCGGCCGAATTCGCTATTCACTTTCAAGCCCCCACTGATCCAGATCTGTTTCCCGGAATCCAAATCGTAGGCATTGATGTGGTCCGCGCCGGCAACCACCAGTTGATCGCCTTTAGGGGTTTGCAGCACGATGGGCGAGGAATAACTATCTGGTCCGTCGTCGGCGGCTGGGAGTTTGCGGTCGGACTTCCAGACTTCGTCACCGGTTTTTTTGTCCAACGCGACGACGTAGGACGGGCCTTTGGTCATGCAAGCAATGTAGAGATTGTCGCCCCACAGTCGCGGCGAGGAGGCCATGCCGAAACGGATTTCATAAGGGCCGTAGTCCTTAACCAGATCGCGCCGCCAAACTTCGTTGCCATCCACATCGAGACAGACCAGCAACCCGGTGCCAAAGTAGGCCCAGACATGCTGCTCATCCGCCGAGGGACAAGGGGTCGCCGGGTTGTGTCGGTGCGTGTAAAGTTCCTTGGGCCCATAGGCGGACAACACGCCGTCGCCCACCTTTTGCTTCCAAGCAATTGTGCCGCTGTCACGCTCAATCGCAACCACCCACAGCGCTTTGTCCTCGGTCTGAGAGGTGACGAATAGACGCTTAGAATTCACCGCCGGCGACGATTCTCCCCGTCCCGGTAAATTGATTTTCCAAGCCACATTTTTATCCATCGACCATTCGAGCGGGAGATTCGACTCATTCGAAACGCCGGTCCCGGCAGCGCCGCGAAAGCCCGACCAATTCTCAGCCATCGCTGCGGTTGAAGTGCAGAACAAAGTCAACGTGATGAGATATCGCAATCCGTTCATGGGTGTCCTTTGTCTCAATGTTGCCGGGGATTTGATTGGGTTGCTGGGAAATTGACTGGAAGCGGCGGTTGAATCGGATTATGGTGCATATCGCAAGGACACGCAATATGCATGGGGCAAGTTCAATGCCATGCAGTGTACGATATCGAACGTTCCATATAATTCAGTTCTGACCAGCAGAGAATTCTCATGCATCTCCGATTTCTCATCGCAATCTCTAGCCTCCTGGTTTTGGCCCCCGTAGCGGACGCCCAAGACGTGTCGAAGAAAAAAAGCAGTGTGCCCCCGCCCACCCATGCCGACGTCAAATACGGTCCGCACGACCGCCATGTGATGGATGTTTGGCTGGCCGAATCGGACAAGCCGACGCCCGTGTTGGTTTCCATCCACGGCGGTGCATTTCGGCATGGCGACAAGAGCGTCAGCAGGCCTGTGCTGCGTGAATGTTTGAAATCCGGGATTTCCGTCGTGGCGATCACCTATCGGTTTACGCCTGACCATATCGCGCCGGCCCAACACCAGGATGCGGCGCGGGCGGTGCAGTTTGTGCGGCACAATGCCGACAAGTGGAATCTTGATCCCACAAAAATCGCTGCTGTCGGCGGATCGGCGGGGGCGGGGATGTCGCTGTGGCTCGGTTTTCATGACGACATGGCCGACCCGAAAAATGAAGACCCCGTCTTACGGGAGTCGACGCGGCTGACTTGCATGGCGGTGAACAACGGGCAGACTTCCTATGACCCGCGTTTCATTCGCAAGCTCTATCCCGGCACCGACACCTACAGCAACTCCGCACTGGCGCAATTGTTCGACATCGATATGAAACAACTCGACAACCTGCCGGCAGAGAAGTACAAACTGTTCGAAGAAGTCTCGGCCCTCACGCATCTCACCGCTGATGATCCGCCGGTGTTGATGACCTACGACAGCGACTACGACACCCCAATCAGCAGCCGCAGCATCGGCATTCATCACCCGCGATTTGGCAAAGTCCTCAAGGAGCGGATGGACAAAATGGGCATCGAATGCGTCGTGCATACCGATTTCAAAAAAACTGGTAACACCCGCGCGAACCAAGTTGTGCCATTTTTGAAAAAGCATCTGCTGACGGACGGCAAATAGCGTCGGGTTCGCTGCACTGCACAACAACGTATTGAAAAGCACATAATCGCGTCATCGATGCACATTCGCAAATATCAGCTCGGCGAGGAAACCGAATTATGGCGGTTGTTTTTTGCCACGATTCACAACGTGAACATCCGTGACTACACCGCAGAGCAGGTCGAGGCTTGGGCGCCGGATACTATCGACAAGCATCTGTGGCGGGCGCGGATTGAGACGATGCAACCTTACGTCTGTGTGGCTGGCGACGACGTTGTGGGGTATGCGGGTTTACTACCGTCGGGGTACATCGATCACTTCTATGTGCATCACGAACGGCAAGGGCAGGGGGTGGGCAAACTGTTGTATGCGGCGATTGAAGCCGACGCGCACCAGCAGAATCTCGACGAACTAACCGCCGACGTCAGCATCACCGCCCGCCCCTTTTTCACTGCCCGTGGTTTTACTGTTGTCGCGCAGCAAGAGGTCTCGCGAGGGACGACAGTGTTGAGGAACTTCAAGATGATCAAGCGGTTGAGCAACGCGTAAAATTGGATCTATACCTGCTCTACAAAATCCCCCAAGTCATCGTGGGTGAAAACCAAACCTTCCAAGGCCCCGAAGCCCACGTCCGCAGCCGCGGCGTCGACGTGCAGGTGGTTGATAACGCCGAGTGCGTGGAACTGATGCGGCAGTTTATCGCCGACCGGCCGGAGTTGTGGGGGGAGGATATTGGGGAGGTGGTGTAGGCGACTCAAACGCAATCGGAAGGCATTTCTTAACGAAGGAAATCGTAATTATGGGTGCTCAACTATGGTATCAATTCTCTAGCCCACAAGAATCCCCGCTCGATGCGTTGCATGAACTTCAGGACCAACGTGTGGCGGACTATGATTTACCGTCAATGATCGAGGAGACTCTTAAAGGTGCACGGGACGCAGTCGAAGAATGCCGGCGCGACGATCCCTGTGAAATATTGGAACTCTATGAATCTTTCCTTTTTGACATTGAACAGGTCGCTGCCGCGGAGATCCCGGACGATTGGCAAGGTCGTTTAGAAATACTCAATAAACTCAATGCCGGTAGTGGGGAAGGCCTGGGGAACATTCTTGATGTATTGGGAGTCTCCGACGACGAAGAGTTCGGATACGCATACCTTTATTCCGATGAGGAATTGAGCCAACAATTCGAGATAGAACGTCCCACGATTGCGGAAGCGAAAGCCGCTATTGAAGAAATTAACACGGAACTACATCGCGGCGAGAGCGTTTGTTTTCGGGTTTTCGCAGAGGACCGCACATCTCTTGCAGGATGGTGTTTTGTCGGCAATTCGGTCGACTAAAATCCCCGCCAAGTAGGCCAAGACAAGTAGGGTCCGCTGTGCGGACCGCACCCGATCACTCCGGCGTCACATACGCCGCCGTGATCCCGCCATCGACCGTGAACTCCGCCCCCGTCATATACGATGAATCATCCGACGCCAAAAACAGCACCGCTTTGGCCATCTCTGCTGCCAGGCCGAAGCGGCCCATGGGGATGTGGACTAGGCGGCGTTGTTTTTTCTCTTCGGTGTCGAGAAAGCTCATCAGCAGTTCGGTTTTCAGTGGACCGGGGCAGAGGGCGTTGACGCGGATATTTTCGCGGGCGTGGATGACGGCCAATTCGCGGGACATGGCGAGCACGCCTCCTTTGCTAGCGGTGTAGGCCAGTTGCGGCGTGGCGGCGCCCATTAAGGCGACGAACGAGGCGGTGTTGATGATCGAACCGCCGCCCGATTTGCGAATCGCCGGGATCCCGTATTTGCAGCCCAGGAAGACCCCTTTGAGATTGATGGCCATCGTCAATTCCCAAATCTTCTCCGTCGTCTGCTCCGCATCACCATCGTCACCATGCATGATGCCGGCGTTGTTGAACATCACATGCAGACCGCCGAACGAATCCTCGGCCGTGCGGACCATGTTCTCGCAATCGGCCGCTTGGGAAATATCGGCATGTACATAAACCGCTTCGCCACCGGCCGATTGGATCGTCGCAACCGTTTCCTCACCGCCGGTATCGTTGACATCAACGACGACGACTTTGGCGCCTTCGGCAGCGAAAAGCGTGCTGGTTTCACGTCCAATACCGCTGCCGCCGCCGGTGATCAGGGCGACTTTGTTTTCTAATCGCATGTTGTTTATCTCGCTTGGTGAATCGTGATCGTTGTGATTGTTGTGCGCGGGTCTCCCGACCCCGCACTCGCTCGACCGTAGGTCTCCCGTAGAACCAGGGAGACCTGCGGTCGAGCCCGTGGCAAGTTCAGAAGTCCTTGCCACAACAGAGCGACGCCCCCCACATTTGTGGTTTAGCGTAGCATGAAATTTGGTTCGTGAAAGTCTGCGGGTGGGGAATGATTGACGTTGTCGTTGTGCCGGGGTAGAAGGGAGCGTGTTGGTGTTTTTTTTAATCGGGGAGAACGATGCATGTCGAGCGACCACGCACCTGTGACCGAGATTGTCGGCAGTGGGGATTATGTTTACCAGGCCTGTGCGACTTGGCATCAGATGCCTGCGGGGTGGACGTTGACCGAAGCGGTCGGTGTGGCGGTCGATTCGCGGGACCGGGTCTTCGTGTTTGATCGCGGTCCGCACCCGGTGTTGATCTTCGATCGCGAGGGCAACTTCATCGATGCTTGGGGCGAAGAGCAATTCGTCCGTCCGCACGGTATCTGGATCGCGCCGGACGATACGTTGTATCTGACCGACGATCTGGATCACACGATTGGCCATTACACGCCTGATGGCAAATTGTTGCGGACGCTCGGCACCAGCGGACAGGCCAGTGAGACCGGGGTCGTCAATCGCGATTACCGCACGATCCAACGGGGCGGGCCGCCGTTTAATCAACCGACGAATTTGACGCTGGCGCCGTCGGGCGAGATGTTTGTGACCGATGGTTACGGCAACGCGCGGGTGCATAAGTTTTCCGCCGATGGGGAACTGCTCCTCTCCTGGGGCGAACCGGGAACCGGACCGGGGCAATTCAACCTGCCGCACGGAATCGCGATCGACAGTCGCGGACGCGTGTTCGTGGCGGACCGCGAAAACAGCCGGTTGCAGATATTTTCGCCCGAAGGGGAATACCTCGACCAGTGGACGGAAATCGCCCGCCCCTGCCAAATCTTTTTCGATGCCGACGATCGCGCGTACGTGGCGGAGGTCGGATATCATGCGGGGACACCCGACCCGCGTCCCGACGAAACCGGCGGACGATTGAGCATCTTCGACAGCGACGGCAACCTGCTGGCCCGCTGGGGCGGCGGAAAGGACCCCTATCAGCCGGGCGACTTCATCGCTCCGCACGACATATGGGGCGATTCCCGCGGCGACATTTACCTCGGCGAAGTGACCGATTCCGCGGGGGTGCAACGCGGCATGGTCAAAGCGGACTGTCCGTCGTTGCGGAAGTTTACGAAGGTTTTAGCCACGGATTGACACGGATTCTCTCGTTCCCAAGCTCTGCTTGGGAACGCAATTTCACGAAGCTCTGCTTCGCTGGACGGATTAGAGAATTTGTTGGGGCAAGAAATAATTAGGGACTCGAAGCAGAGCTTCGAGAATCTGGGTTCCCAAACAGAGTTTGGGAACCAGTAGGGGAGCGATCAATGCATCATACGTTTCAGCCGACGCACTATCATACGACGATGGGGTCGCATCCAGCGGTGCTGCAGGTGCAGAGTGGGGATTCGGTTTCGACAACCACAATTGATGCGCGGGGGTTTGATCAGCGGCGGGTTTCTGTGTCGCCGCGAGGCAATCCGCAGACCGGGCCGTTTTATGTTGAGGCGGCGGAGCCGGGTGATACTTTGCGGGTGACATTGGATGAGGTGCGGCCGAATCGTACGTATGGGTTTTGCCAATCAAGCTTGGCGGCGAATGTGGTCGATCCCGATTACGTGCTGGAATTGCCGCCGCCCATATTGGCCGAATGGGATGTGGATGTTGATGCGGGAACGGCGACCTTGGTGCGTCCTGAATCGAAGCTAGGCAATTTTGTGTTACCGTTGGCGCCGATGCCGGGGTGTTTCGGCGTGGCTCCCAAGAACGGACAGTTTCTGGACTGCGCAGGCTCCGCCGAACATGGGGGCAACATGGATTATCGCGGCTTTGTGGCCGGCACGACGGTTGATTTTCCGGTGTTCCAACCGGGCGGCTGTTTTTTCATCGGTGACGGGCATGCGGTACAGGGGGATGGCGAAATCTGCGGCGCAGGCGTCGAAATCTCGATGGACGTGCGGTTCACGCTGACGGTGATCAAGGGAAAAACCATTGGTTGGCCACGCGGCGAAAATGAGGAATGGATCTTCACCTGCGGCAACGCCCGTCCGCTCGATCAAGCACTCCAGCATGCAACGACAGAGATGCTGCGTTGGCTGCAACAGGACTATGGCCTCGATGCGCTCTCCGCCAATCTACTGCTCACGCAAGGGGTGCGTTACGAAGTCGGCAATGTGTTCGATCCGCAATACACTATGATTTGCAAAGTTCACAAGGAACTGCTGCGGCAGATTCCGTAGTCTTCTTATGGGAGCGAAAGTATGTTGTGTCGGGTTGTGTTACTCATCGTCAGTGGGGTCTGTCTCTTACTGGCGCGGCCGCTTGTCGCGGATGATAAAACGGATGCGCGCCCGTTGTATCAACGCCAAACCGAAGGGGTTGAGAAAACCTACAACGAAGTGATCCAACAGCAGACGGCTGCGATTCAGGCGGATCCAGCGAACGATCGCGCCTATAGCCGGCGAGGCGATGCGTATTTCTTTACCGGGCAATACGACAAAGCGGTCGCCGACTATGAGAAGATGGTCGAGCTTGATCCGGAGATCGCCGTGCAACATTGGCGTTTAGGACTGGCGTATTATTATGCCGGGCATTACGCCAAAACGGCCAAGCAGTTGGGGCTGTATCATGCCTACGACGATCAGGACCGCGAGAACGGCATTTGGATATTCCTGGCGAAAGCACAGGCCGATGGGGTTGCCGCGGCCCGCAAAAAAATGATTCGTTACAAAAAAGACGATCGCCCGCCGCTGCCGGATGTGTACCGGATGTTCGAAGGCAAATTGACGGCTGACGAACTGCTGAAACGTATTGAGGCGGAAATCAAACAGAAGAAACTTCCCCAGGCGACCCGCGAGCAGCGGTTGTTTTACGCGCATTTGTATATCGGGTTGTTCGCGGAGGCAGAGAAGAAACCCCAGCAAGCCCGCAAATCGTTTCTGGCCGCGACTGAACAAACCTGGCCGCTCAAAGCGGGTGGCGGGCCAGCGTATATGTGGCACTGCGCGCGGTTGCGATTGCTGGAGCTCGACAAAGCGGCCGCATCAGGGGCTAAAGCGAAAGACTGATTCCAGAGGGGCGGAACGTTATAGCGTTCTTTGTGACCGGCTGATCCCGATGGGACGCGGCTTGTGATCGTTTGCGATGCGGTTCGTGTCTTGGGGGAGTCTTACGTTGTCGGTGGTGATGATTATTTTGCGGCGGTGGCTGTGGGCGGTTTGTAGCCGGGGGCGGCGATGAAATTCAGTAGGCTCTTGCCGTCTTCGGCGTTCCAGACGCGGATTTCTCCGTCGTAGCTCCCGGTAGCGACTCGCTTGGTGCCGGGGTGGTAGGTGATCGTGTAGACCCAATCGTTGTGGCCTTTGAATTCGTGAGCGGCCTTGCCGTCGGCTAGGGTATGCTCGTGTCCCAGTTTGTCGGCGCCACAACTGAAGATTTTACCTTCGGGTGTGACGACGATTTCATAGATCTCGTTGCTGAAACCGGCGATCTCGCGAATCTGTTTGGCGTTTTCGGGGTTCCAGATACGGATTTTTTTGTCGCGACCAGAGGTGATCACTTGCTTGCTGTCGCCGCTGAAGGCGACGCCGAAGACTGGTTCTCCGTGGGACGAG
Source organism: Symmachiella macrocystis (assembly GCF_007860075.1). NCBI lineage: Bacteria > Pseudomonadati > Planctomycetota > Planctomycetia > Planctomycetales > Planctomycetaceae > Symmachiella > Symmachiella macrocystis. The sequence goes on along the minus strand of NZ_SJPP01000003.1, from coordinate 940,206 downwards.
AAGGTGACGAGCGAGTCTCCTTTGACGGCATCGAAGACTTTGGAGGTTTTATCCCGGCTGGCGGAGGCGAGTTTGGCGCCGTCGGCTGACCAGGCGAGGTCCATCACCCAGTCGGCATGATCTTCGATGATCAACTGTTGTTTTCCGGTGGCGACTTCGAAGACACGAATGGCCCGGTCGGCACCGCCCACAGCCAGACGCGTTCCGTCGGGGCTGAATTTCACCGTGAAGATAGAATCTTGCGACGTCACGAAATCGCGTAACAGTTTTCCGGTGGCGACATCAAACAATTTGACTTCACCCATCTGCGCGGGTGTGCCGGCAGCGACAGCAATTGTTTTTCCATCGGGGGCGAAGTCGATTCCGTAAACGCGTTCAGCGAGGTTGCCGATGCGCGCGGTCCGTTTTCCATCGGCGGCGTTGAACAAAAGCACCTCATGATATCCGGCGCTGGCCAGCGTCTTACCATCGGGGCTGTAACGCAGGGCCGTAATCGGCATCGGGACGCGATACGATTCGGGAGACGCGGGTTGTGGCAATTTGGGGATAATCGTGGCCAGCGAAGCGTCCGGGCCAACGCCCGCATCGATGACCGCGCCCAGATCGATCCATTTTTTGACGATGGCGATTTCTTCGTCAGTCAGCGGGTCGCTGTCTTCGGGCATCGAACCATCTTCGATCAGTAAGAACAGGTTGGAGTTTTCGCCATCGTGGGGCAGGACCGTATCTCCCTGTTCTCCCCCTTTGACAATGCCGGCGAACGATTCCATGTTGTAGCGGCCTTTGGCCGTCCGCGCGTTGTGGCAGGCGAGGCAGCGTTTGGCGAAGATGGGGGCGACTTGTTCCGAGAACATCACAAACTGGTCGGTCTTGACCATTGCCCTTTGCGAGGCTTGTAGCTTGTTGACGTGTTCGGTTGTGATCGTGTTGAGTGCCAACTGCAATTTGGCCGTTTCGTCTCTAACCGGTTGAGCGTCCGTGTCTGCTTTCTTGACTGATTCAGCGGCTTTGGCGACCGTGGTTTTGAGTGTCTCTATCTGGGCCGTGACAGCGGTCACGGCCGCCGCAGCGTCGGTGGCGGCTTTGGTTGCTGCTGTGGCAGCGGTTTGAGCGTCTTTGTTTTTCTTTTCCGCAGCGGTGACGGCGGCTGTTGCGGCGGTGACTTTTTCGGTATCCGCTTTGGCGGCGGCGGCGGTGCTGGCGGCGACTTTTTCCGTGAGCGCTTTGAGTTCAGCCAATTCTTTGTTTTCAGGAGCCGTTGCTGCTGCAGCGGCGGCGCTGGCAGCTGTCCCGGCCGTGGCCTTAGCTGTAGCGGCGGTCATTTGGGCGGCTTTCTCAGTGGCAGCTTTGGCATCAGCGGCGACTTTGAGTGCGTCGGCGGCTTTATTAGCAGCGGCGTCCGCGGCGGTTTTGGCCTCGGTGGCTTTCTTGGCGGCCTCGGTTTTGGGCGGCAAGTCTTTTTCGGCGGCTGCAAGCTCTGCTTTGGCTTTACGCTCAGCTGTCTTTGCGGCTTGCAATGCGGTTTGCAGAGCCTTCAATTTTTCATTGGATGCTTGGTAGACCTTTTCCGCTGCGGCGCGACGCGTTTCTGCTTCAGCGGCCACTGCGGTTAATTCGACGACGATTTCCTGATTGATCAGTGGCTGGAGTTTGGCCAGTTCGGTTTGCACTTCCTGGTTTTTCGACTTTGCAGCTTTTTGAGCGGCGGCTGTTGCTGCCTGTGCATTCTTTAAAGCTTCTTGCGCGGTGATCAGTGCATCGGCTGCCTTTTTAGCGGCTTCGGCAGCCTTCGAGGCGGCGTCGCGTGCTGCGTCCGCGGCCTTGGCCAATGTTTTCTCCTGCGCAGAGATTTCGCTAGCAGCTTTCTTGGCGGCGGTGACCTTGGCGGCGGCTTCGTCCGCCTGCTGCTTCAGGGTAGCGGCCTTTTCGCGCGCGGTTGGTTCCGCGGCGGAGAGCGGTCCCGCAAGGGCGATGCAGACAACTCCGGCAATCACAACGGACAACTGACCTGGCTTAGGTGTCCATGGCATGGCTTAACGCTCCCCAATTGAATGTCATCCGCAAATACCGGCAATAATCTCCAGCCGCATTCGGTGATTGTGTCGAATCAAACGATTCTGCGGGCGACGATTGCTGGGTGTGGATGGAAAAATCTGGTGTGATCGATGCCGCTGAGCTGCTCAGCGACGGAGTGGTTCGCTCGTCACAACAGCCATAGGCGGCAGATCTTAGCGAAAGCCGATTGTTATCGGCACATTCTCCAGTTTACCAGATCAAACCAACCGGATTCCAGCCTGAGATCGGCCGTGCGGCCTGGATTCTACAGAAAATCCATTGCATGCCGGACGAACCGATTCGGGACACGCCCAGAGGGCAAGGCGCAGGATTCGTTGAATATCAGCGACTCAGGCTGGGGGACCCGGTTGTCGAGACCATAGCAATGCGTCGCATCGCTGCGAGTGTGAAGGGGGCGCTTCCTCGGGGCGCACACTCCCCTTGTCGGCGCGAGGAATCTTCGCACGACATACTGATTGTCTGACCCGCAGGTCTCAAAGGACCGGTGCAGCAGCCTCCAAACGATGTGACCGTGTTGGAGGCTGCGCGGCAGGTCAAAAAGCGAGGAGCCGGGGCCACCTGTGCAGCGCCGACTGATTCTGCCCACAAGAGAACAAAGTACCGCCGGAACTAGCCTTTACGATGACGGATCTTGCTACGCATACGCCGTTTTTTTCGCCCGATTTTCCGCCGACCTTTGCCTGTCTTCTTCGTACCCATTCGCGAATCGCTCCTCCGCCAGCTTCTGTTGTGTTCTACCGAAAAACAATTGAATCCCGACTCTTAACACACTTGCGTCAATTCTTCAAGAGTTGTGCAGGATCCGGGATTATTGGTTTTCTGCCATTTGATACCGATCAAGTGAGAGTTCAGCACGATTTCACCCTGTCTTGGCAGCCAAATTCACTACCCCCCGACACAAGACGACTTGAATCGAGTCCATTGTTCAGCAGCCAATGACCCGATAAAGTAGCTCATTCGCCGCTCCCCGCCCGCTGGCGGAGTTGCTTGGATCGGCCAAACCTACAGTCTACAGCCTAAAGCCCACGGCCTAAAATCATGATCGTCAGTTGGAATTGGTTAAAAGAATACGTTCCCCTCGAGATGTCGGCCGATGATTTGACCGACAAGTTGACTCTCTCTGGTTTGAACCTCGAAGGGACCGAGGCGTTTCCCGATGATTTGGGGATCGATCTGGAGGTCACCAGCAATCGCCCCGATTGCCTGGGGCATCTCGGCGTGGCTCGCGAAATTGCGGCGCTGTACGACAAACCAATCACCATTCCCGACGCCCAACCGAGTGAATCGGCGGCCAAAACGGCCGAGGCGACGTCTGTGGAGATCGAATGTGACGATCTGTGCCCGCAATATATCGCCCGCGTCGTGCGGGGCGTAAAAGTGGCGGAGAGTCCGGATTGGCTGAAGAGCCGGTTGGAGACACTCGGTATTCGGCCGATCAACAACATCGTCGATATCTCGAACTACGTGTTGATGGAGTGCGGACAGCCGCTGCACACATTCGACATGGATAAGCTACACGAAGGCCGGATTGTCGTTCGCCGCGCGCAGCCGGGGGAAAAACTGACGGCGATCGACCAACGCGATTATGAACTGCAGCCGGAGATGTGCGTCATCGCCGACGCCGACCGACCGGTGGCCATTGCCGGCGTGATGGGGGGATTGGAAACCGAGATCAGCGCCGCGACGACCAACGTACTCATCGAAGTTGCTGATTTCCGCCCGCTGTCGATTCGCAACACTGCCCGCGTACTGAATCTGCATAGCGACTCGTCGTATCGATTCGAACGCGGCGTCGACCCTCACGGCATGGACTGGGCGAGTCGTCGCTGTGCGGAATTGATTTTGGAACTGGCCGGTGGGGAACTGCTGGAAGGAGCCGTGGTTGCCGGTGCGGGGCGGACGCCGAACAGCGATCCGGTCGAATTGCGTTTCGCGCAAATTTCGCGAATCTTGGGAATCGACGTCGAACCAAACGAGGTGGTCCGCATTCTCACTGACTTGGGATTGGAACTGCAGGGCGAAGCGAGCGCCGCCTCCTGTCGATTCGTTCCGCCTTCCTGGCGGCGTGATTTGACACGGGAAATCGACCTGATTGAAGAGGTCGCCCGCATTTATGGTTACGAACAGATTCCCGAAGACGTGCTCGTGCCGCTGACCGCCAGCAGCAAGCGGGTCTTCGACCGTGTCGCCGACCGCGTACACAACGCGCTCAACGGCAACGGTTATTTCGAGTCGATCACGATGACCTTTGTCGACGACGATTTGCTAGGGCTGTTCCGCCCGACCGGCGACGGCGAACCGCTGCGCGTGGAGCATTCGTCGCGCAAACGGGAAAACATCTTGCGGCAAAGTCTGATTCCCAGTTTGCTGCAATCGCGCCGCGAAAATGAAAAACGCGGCACGTTCAATGCACGGTTGTATGAAATCTCCAACGTCTATCTGGCCGCTTCTCCGGGCGATCGAAGTGGGGAGCCGACACGGCTGTCACTGGTTAGCGGCGATTCCTTTTTCGATGTGAAGGGCATCGTGGAGTTGTTGGCCAAGGCGGTGAATCACCAGTCGCTGGTCGAAGTTCGTCCGTGTGAGCTACCGAGTTTCGCCGCAGGGCGGGGCTGTGAGGTCTTGCTCAATGGCCAGTTGTGGGGTTGGCTGGGAGAAATCGCCGCCGATATTAAAGACAAGTTGAATCTGCGCGACGATGTGACGGTGGCAGAGTTGGATTTCGGCATGTTGGACCGCACAGCGGACCTCACCCCGCAATTCGTCCCCACGCCGCAATATCCGTCCAGTGACCGTGACTTGAATTTCATTCTGGACGATGCGACGACCTGGCAGCAGGTCGCACAAACCGTCAAAGCGGCTGCCGGCCCGCTGTTGGAAGATTTGCGATTCGACAGCCAATTCCGCGGCAAGCAAATCCCGACCGGGAAAAAGAGCTACTTGCTCACGGCACGCTACCGCGCAGCAGACCGTACGCTAACGGCCGAAGAAGTCGATGTCTCGCAACAAGCGGTGATCGCCGCCTGCCGGGAGCAATTGGGAGCGGAACTGCGCGGCTGAGCCAAGTGTGTCATGCACACCATGACCTACGGATACAAAAATCGGGCCCCCAAACGTTCGCTTGGGGGCCCGATTCTTTTTGCTCAACCATTTTCAATTTACTATTTATCGCCAAACGGCCGGCCGGATTCGAGTTGGTACTGGAAGCCGTCGCAGCCCAAGTTTTTCAGATAATCGGCGATGGACCGAGCCCCGTCATCCCATTCTCCCTTGGGAACCCAATTGAAGGTAACGACCAGTCCCTTGTCGGTTTTTTCATCGACCTTCAATCGCGGATCGTCGCCGACCGCTTTCATCTGTGGGGAGCTCATGGCTTTTTTGATGGTGTCGATCGCTTGCTGATTGGGGGCGATGAATTTCAGCGTCAGCGATGTCGGCAATGTCTGGTCTTTGTCGGCAAACGGGAACGTATCGGGTGTGATGCCGACGTTGGTGGTGACAATCAGTGGCACCGGCTTGCCGACGTTGTAGGTCAACTCTGCAAAGAACGCCGTCCAACCTTCTTCGGGAGTCTCGACGTGGGCGACGTAAACGCCGTCTCCCTGGTCCTTGAGTTCGGTGCTGGTGTAGATCGGTCCCACACTCTCGATGCGGAAGTCACGGCCTTTGGGGTTCGTGGCTTGCCAGAGCAGGACTTTTTCCGGTTTGTCGACGGTTTTGATCTCGATCGTGTTTTCAGCAGTCCGCTTCCAGGAAAACTTCGGTCCCTCCTCTTTGGCCAAAACGGTCAAATAGAAGGCGATCAAACTTTCGACAGCATCGGTGCCTCGCAGGGAGTGGTCTGTGTTGGGAACATACCTTAGGTACTTCTCGCCGGTCAATTCGTCGAAGTAATACCGTGACAAGTCGGGAGGAAAGTATTGGTCTCCCGCTCCGTTGATGACGTATTTGGGCATCGTCAAACGATGTCGATAACTATACGGGTCAACCAACCCGTGCAGGGCGGCGATGCGGGGATGATCACCCATCCGCATCAGTTTGTGCGCGACGTAATCGCCGACCGACGGTGAAAAGAAACCGTAGCAGGAGAAGTGATGGTTCATCGATTTTTCGAGATTTAAAATGTCGATCACGATCGGGGCAATGCCGACGACGCGTTTGTCGACCGCACCCACCAACCAAGTTGTCCAACCCCGCTTGGAGCCGCCGGCGACGAAGTATTCATCGACTTTCCGCTTGCCCCCTTCGTCGGAAGCTAGTAGTTCGGTGACGGCATCCATAGCGCGGACGACACTCTTGACCATCGGATTGCGTGCGGGCCAGGTGGCGTCGCCCGTTTCCAAGAATTTTACCCAGGTGTAAGCGATCAGATCGTCTTCGACGCGACGTTTGCCATCTTTGTGAAAGACGAGAGTCTGATTGGGGATCATGTGTACTTCGGCGACGACGGTTTGTGTTGCCTTGGCGATTTGGATGACCCGTTCCGAAGGACCTTTGGGAGGATCCCCGCCATTGCGTCCGCCGCCAATCCACATGAAGCCTACGTTCGACTTAATCTTATCCGGAACGGCGACCGTGACCCAATGTTGCCATTCGGTGCGATTGACGTCGTCCTTCGTCCGCCAGTTTTGTGAGACCATGTCGAGCACAAAGGTCTGCATGCCCTTGACCTTGTCATGCTCGACGACTTTCCAACTGTAACTGTCATCGGGCTTTTCGACATAATCATCCAGCGCGGTCCGCGCGGGCAGTGGCTCAGCGGCAAGACCAACACCGCTGCTCACCAGTAGCAACGCGCAGGCCAAAATGCCAGACAAGGCAAACGGTTGTCGCAGTCCATGGAGCGCGCTTGAGAATGGTTTCGTGAAATTTGCTGATCGGGCAAAACCCGACTGCGGAGCGAACGGCTGCTCTTCTGGTGTGATGTGCATGCTGTCTTTCGAAATAGTCACGAGTGTTGTAGGAGAATACCCTGGAAATTGTGGACGCTGTTTCTTTTAAGGATAAACGGCGCCGGATGAAAATCAAATGCTGATGCCGCGAAACTTCATAGGGAATGTTCGTATTTTGAATTGGCAAGCCGAGGAAAGCAAAGAACTCGAGGAGAGTCGCTTCAGATGCAGGGAAAAACTAGCGTGCGCAATAGTTTCTTTGCTTCTGAAGCTTCTCTACACGAGTCGCTTGATTGCCTGTGGAACAATTTGTTCCCAGAACTACGCTTCTGTAGATGTTATTTGTTGGATTTTTTGTCGGAATTCTCCGAGCGGCGCGCCACCCAGGGGAATGACTGTGATTTGCCAACTTTCTCGATCGTGAAAGTCGCTTGGCCTTTGATTTCAGCCGTGTCGATTTGCGCATCGAAGCCCAGAACCGCGCCGCGAAATTGCGCCGGTTTCACCTGAAACGTAATCCGGCGGCCGTCGATGACCGCGTCTTCAATCTCAATCGGTCCGTTCTGAGTATTCAGTACGCCCGATAATTTGTTGTCTTCGAGTTTGAGCGATAATGATTCTTCGACCTTCTTCAGTCCCACGCTGCGTTCCCAACTCCATTCGCCCGTGGGGTCAATCTCGACGTTTTTGCTGAGCTTCGGCTGCTTGTTGTCTTCGATGGGGATGGTATCGAAGAATCCGATCATCATTTCCTCCCAGCTTTGATCTCCCCAGCGGACCTTTTTGTTGGGATCGGGATTGGCGGGATTCTCCTTGGAATTGTCGAACAAGGCTGTGCAGTGAATCGTGGTCCCCTTCGGGATACGCTTTGGTTTGTCGAGGATGTACTTGAGTTGCCAATTGAAATCATACTTGGGCACATCGAGCAGCACTTCCTTTTTGCCGTCAGGGTAGATCGCTTCATAGCGAAACGCCTTGCCGCGTAGATGCATGTGCGGCGTCATGGCCAGTAGGGATTCGTCGCGATGGAATTGATAGTCCGCGGTCACAGAGTGATTGTCCGTATTGGGGGGGATTCGAAATCTGGTATTGATTGCCAGTCGCCCTTTCCGCAATTTGGTGACGTCCTTTTTGTCAATGAAACAGACTCCCGCATAGCTGCGGTCGTGTTGTTCGTAACCGTTGGGTGTATAGTGCATTTGGAACAGCAATCGACTGCCGACAGGTACTTTCAGGGCGATACCGTCTCGTAATTGCACCGGTGTACTCCCCGGGGCATAACCCACGAGCACGTCGCGCGCGTCGGATTTCGCGCGTTCGCCGGGCGGGATGATATAGACCAGGATGTGATGGACGACCGAGGTGTTGTCGGGGCGAGCTTCGGCGGCATAGATGTATTTGTCCTCGTCCCAGCCAGTTTCCACCACGAAGTATTGGTAATCCACAACGCCTTGCGCCGGCACGGTGAATGGTTCCTCACGCATGTGAAAGACTTGATCCGGCTTTGGAATTCGCCATCCCTCGCTGAATTTTGGCGGAGCAGGCAGCTTGGCAGGATCTCCTGCGGGCATGCCGTTTTTGACCCATTTGTAAATCAGCGACTTTTCCTCTTCGCTCAGGCGGGCATCGTTACGGAATTCACCGTGAGCAGGATTTGCGAACCACGGCGGCATACGCTGATCTTCGATGACCTCAACAATGGTCTCTTCCCAACCGATGACGTCATCGTAGCTGGTCAATGGGAACGGTGCGATTTCGCCGTCACGATGGCATTCCACACACCGCTTGTTGAAGATGGCGGCAATGTGATTCGAGTAGGTGATTTCGCCGGTCGGTTTGGATTTTTTAACCCGACCGATATAACAACCGACCGGTTTCGTTTTCGGCAAAGAGACCGGTTTGCCGGCCAGCAATTCTTCGACAGCGACCGCCACATGGTGCCGCTGGACGGTGTCACGCGATACGCCCACGCCGTATTGATTGTCGATGCGGCCGTGATAGCGGACCTTGCGATCCTCATCGAGCACGAACACCTCGGGCGTCCGCTCCGCTTGCATTGCATCCGCGACGTGATTGCCGACGTCCTTCAACAAGGGAAAGCGAATTTTATACCGCTCGGCGTAGTTGCTTAACTCTGTGTTGCTGTCCTGTGTATTGGAGTTGATGCCGATAAAGGCGACGCTTTGGTCGGCGAATTGCTGCTGCAGTTCGGTCAGCCGCGGGCCATACAACTTCGCGAGGGGACATTCGGTTCCCAGGAATGTGATGACGACTACTTTTTTGTCGGCAAAGTCACTCAGCGACCATTCACGACCCAGATGGCTGCGAAGTTTGAAATCCTCGACCAATTTTGCGGGTGCTGATTCGGCTCCTAATGCGGGAACGCAGATCGCGACTGCAACAAGGCACAGCCATAAACGCATTGACATCAAATTTCCCATTTCGGCTCCTCAGCTTAGAACCCGTTTCAAAACCTAGTGGCGATCGTTCTCGAAACGTGCAGATCAATGTTCGAGGGACGCGCCGGAGGGTTTTGAATCGATTTGTCGCAGAAAACGCTAGAGTCGCTCCCGCCTACCGAAGTCCACTCGGCAGGCGGGAATTGCGTCTCGTTCTATCGTACTGTAGAGGAGATCTTCCGGCCTGTCAGTTGCGTTTTTGTATCGACAATGTATCGAAATGTATCCGAATACCGCAGAGCCGCACGTGAATTGGCAATGATTGCCAATGCTGCTGTGGCCCGGGTCTCCTTTTGACCTCACGACAGGGGATCAATGGGGCCATGTGGTGCGGATACGGCAGCCGCCGAGGTCGCTTTTGTCGATTTCTATCCGGCCGTCATGACTGGTGACGATACGATTGACCAGCGCGAGTCCCAGCCCCACGCCGCGATGGTCGCTAAGTTCATTCTGGTTGTCTAACCGTACAAATGGTTGTAAGACGTGCGGCCGGTCTGATTCGGGAATTCCGCCACCGTCATCCTCGATATCGATGGCGATACACCCTTCCTCACGCGTGGCCTGGATGCGGACTCGGTGATTCGCAAAACGGCAGGCGTTGTCGATCAAATTGCCGAGAACCCGTTGTAATCCGCTCGTGTCAGCCCGGACGACGATGTTGTTTTGCTTGAGCTGGTCGACATCGAATTCGATGTCGGGAAACAGCGTCGCTTGTCGTTCCAGCAACGTCTCCACGGCTTCGGGTAATGCGTTTGACTGTAGTTCCAGAGGAGATTCGGTCGTTTCCATTCTGACATAACTCAACAGTTCCTCGACTAGCTGATCCAACTCTTCGGTGGCCGCATCGACGGTCTCCAGACGCAGTCGCCGTTCCTCATCGGTCTTGGCGGTGCCAATCAGGTCGATGGCAAAGCGAATCCGTGCCAGGGGGGTGCGGAATTCGTGGGAGACCGCTTGCAGGAGTTCCCGTTGCGTTCTGAGCAATGCTTCCATGCGATCGGCCATTGAGTTGAAGGCGCTGGCAAGATGCTTGCCTTTGGGAACGCGCTGGGGATCGATCCGAGCCGATAGGTTGCCTTCGGCAATGGCGGTCGCTGTTCGTTCGACTTCACGCAACTGGCGCGCGACCGGTCGCAAGAGCACGGCGATCGCCAACGCCGCCAAGGAGAGGATGACTCCCAGTCCCACAACAACATCAGTCTGGCTGGGGCCAACGAAACTAGGAAGCGGGCCGAGCGAGACGACCTGTTGCTTATTGGAGAGGGGAGTGGCGACATTGGCGCCGTCGTGTGAGTAAAACACGATTTCATCAAAGCGTTGTAACCGGGTTCGTTCGTCATTCGAAAACGCGCCGGATTCGATGTCGAGGATTTGGACCGGATACTCGAATTCCTGACCGATTGCCTGCAATGCAGCATCCATTTCACCCGGCAGCGTTTGATCGAGTTGCTCACGAACCATCCGCAGTCCGCCCCCTAGCGCACGTTCGACCACACCCTCATTGCGCTCATCGGACCGCTGACGCACGACGGTCAATTGCACGAACCAGGCTGTAAACAAAATGAACAGCACGCCCAGATAAAACCGGATGAATAATCGAGTCATTGATTTAACGGCAGAATATAGCCGACTCCTCGTACCGATTTGATTCGTTCGGGATTCGTCGGGTCGTCCCCCAGTTTTTTCCGCAGTCGCGAAATTCGCAAATCGATTGAACGATCGACGCCATCGAATTTGACACCATGAATCTGTTCGTAGATGTCATTACGACTGAGGACCTTGCCGGCATTTTTTGCCAGCAGTAACAACAAGTCGAATTCCGCAGTCGTCAGGTCCAGGGCAGTTCCCTCGATCTGAACGGCGCGATTGGCCTCATCGACGACCAACTGCCCCAATTGAATTTTATGCGGGGGTGCATCCCCCGCGATGCTCGCAATGCCGCGGCGCAACAACGATTGCAACCGCGCCAACAATGCCCGGGGACGGACCGGTTTGGCCATGTAATCGTCAGCGCCGACCTCAAGCCCAATCACCTCGTCGATCTCACTGCCGCGGGCGGTGAGAATCATAATCGGTCCCGGATAAGCGGACCGCACTTCCCGGCAGACCGAAAAACCATCCAGGCCGGGCAGGTTCACATCCAGTATTACGGCAGCGGGCAGTTCGGAAATGATACGTCCGACCGCCGTGTCGCCCCGCGCTTCGGTGGTGACTTCGAATCCATGAGAGACGAGAAAATCGGCAACGATCTCCGCCAAGGCGGCATCATCTTCAACGAGCAGGATTTGGGGAGCGTTGTTTGCGTTCATGACTTAGAAAATACAACACCGCCGCCCCGGATGCCCAGTACCAAAATCAAATAACCCACGAATTTCTTGTCTTGGCTCGTCATTTTGGGCATGATGCCTGAATTGTTTTCGATACTGGTATGTTCACCTATCCACCCGAGTAGACCGCATCAACCAACCCCGCATCGACACGGTTGCCGTTGATCTCTATGAGCGGAAACCGGGGGCGCTTCAGCAATTCTGGTTGATCCTTCAGCTTTTGTAAGGCGGCGCGGTTCCCGGTTTGCTGCAGCCACTGCCACGTTTCTGGACCATTTTGATAGGCATCGATATCCCAACACGCAAAAGTTGTCGCGCCTTTTTGGTACGCATCGACTAACGACGTCGGCGACATCGCCTTATTGCCGCGGTAACCGGTGAACAATACAAACTCGCACCCGTGTTGCTTGCCGAGTTGGATATAAGTTTTATCAACGCCTTCTTGACAAATCACGCTATCCAACAAGTCCAATTTGATCCACTCCGCCACATCCAATCCTTCATCCAGCGGACGCCCTCCCAGCCAAACACCCTGATCGTGTGGCCAAACCCAGACCGATAACGTCAGGTTTTTGCCTTGCGACTTGCCCACTTCTTCCAATTTGGCGCGGACTCGTTTGAGGAAACTCGTCATGATTTCCGCACGCACCACATCAATGCGCGGATCGTCCTCAGCGACATCTTGGGACGAGACGCCGTATTTCTTTTCAAAGGCTGCACGCACCGGTTGCTCCCACAACAGGAAATGTGGTCCGCGGACAAAGCACAGATTGATGCCGTCCGCATCAATCAACCGGCAGCTTTCGTCGATCTGGTCCAGGATCAATTGTTGGACCTGCGGAAACGCGAGGCTGGCTTTTTGAAGCGGTCGACCATCGCGCGTGACTTGTCGCACTTCGGGATGCTTTTGAACAAAGTTGTTTTTGTGGGCTTCCATCATTCCAATCCCACCCAAAATTCCGATCCGGTACATCAGATCGAATTTCATCCCCAGCTTGTGCGCGTGCTCGGCCAATAATTGTTGCGGGACGATTCCCTCCGCTGCGCACTGCTTAAAGAACTGTTGCATCTGCCGTTGGCCGCGTTGATAGTTGTTCCCAAACGTCAACGGCGACTCCAAGAACAGGTCGTCATTTCCTAGATAAGTCAGGTCGGGATTTTTGGTGGGAAAACCGGTGCGATCGCCGTACGTCACGGCCCACAGGACTTTCTTGGTGTCGGAATCACGCAGCTTTTCGACCCATTCCAACAGATGGTCGGTTGTCGAAACATCGCTGAAATGAAAAATGGACGAACCATCGAACGTGGCCACCAGATTCTTTCGCGACTCATCCTGCCGCCGCGATTTCTCCGCCTCCACTTGTGCCGGACTCAAAGGCACGAGTTTCACATAAGCGAGATACGCACTGTGCGGCTGTAATCCGTTGGACTTGGCAAAAGCGATAGAGGTTTCATCGGATAGATCCGCCCGGCAGAGCGAAACTTCTTCGAGAAAGGTCGCGTTTTGCAATCCCGGACTGTTTCCCGGATGAATCTGTTGAAAGATTGGCCGGCTCCCAAGCCGCGCCTTGATGATCGGTTGGCCGTCGTACATGACTTTGGGATTCCAGATACCCAGCACGACATCGAACCAACCGTCGACTTCGATGGGTAACCGCACTTCAGGGGCCTCAACAAACGACCCGGCGCCCAGCATGATGCCTTTGTGTTCAGCGGTCGCATAGGGGATCAACCGCCATTTTCCCGGCTCCGGCTCACTGGCCAATGCCGCCGCCGGTTCGCAGCGGGACATATCGGTGAGAAAGATCGCTTCATCACTCTCGGCCGCTGATAGCAAAGCGCAGGGGCAACATCCAAGAAAAATTGCCAGCAGTCCTGCTGAAAAAATCCGATTACTCACAATGCTCTCCATGGTGCTCAATTATTTTTGCTTGATATACAGCGGCTGCGCTGTCCTTAAGGTTTGTCGCTCATCACAAATTTCAACGTCCCCCCGTTTTGGATCTCATGATGCGCGATCCACCATCGATCCAGTGGCTTGCCATTGAGTTCCACACGTTCAACGTAGACACGCTCCGGTGCGTAATTCTCGGCAATGATCTCCAATGGTTGATCGCCGATTTGCAAAACCGCCCGTTTCCAAAGCGGACTGCCCAATTCGTAACGGTCGGTGCCGACAACAGGATAAAAACCGAGTGAACTCAATACATACCAGGCTGACAACGTCCCGCCATCGTCGTTGCCGTCAAGGCCGTTGGGACCGTCCCCGTGTTTGTGTTTCAGGATCCACCGCACCCACTTTTGCGTCAAATCAGGTCGCCCGGCGGCATTAAAAAGGTAGACCGCATGAATGTCGGGCTGATTGCCCTGCCAATAATATCCGTTGGGCAGCGCGCCGACTTGTGGGACCGATCCGGCGAAGAAGGCTTCCAGTTCCTTGACGAACTTTTCTTTGCTGGAGAAAAGCGACACCAACCCGGCGGCATCATGCGAGACGGCCCACCGCCATTGCAGCGCGCTACCTTCGGCATAGTCGTCGGTAAATTTCCCGCCGATGTCGACATAGGTGAGCAACAACGGACGCAGCGGCGTCGAAAACTCTCCCTGGGCATCGCGTGGTTGAAAGTATTCCGTTTCTGGATTCCATAAGTTGCGATAGTTTTGTCCGCGTTTGGCGAATAAAGCGGCATCTTTTTCATGGCCCAACTCTGCTGCCAAACGGACGATGGCGGCGTCGGTGCTGGCATATTCCAAAGTCTTGGCGACTGCTTGGCTCATCTTATCCGAGGGGCAATAGCCATATTTGACATAGTCGGTGATCCCTCGCCGCCCAGAATACGCAGCTCCTTTAGGAGCGGGTTCCAGTGCAGCTTTGCGCATCACGCGGTAAGCGGTTTCCACATCAAAATCGCGAATGCCTTTGAGGTAGGCCTCCACAATCGCGACCTCCGCCGGCGCGCCGAACATGGAATTCGTGTAACCGGCACCCGACGGCCAGCGGGGAAGATTGCCTCCCTGTTCGGCCATTTTGACCAGTGAAACTAGCATATCGCGGTGCCGCTCGGGCGTGAGTAACGTGTACAGCGGGTGCGTCGTGCGGAACGTATCCCACAGCGACATGTCAGTGTAGTACTCGAACCCGTCGGTTTGGTGAATTTGTTTATCAAAGCCGAGATATTGCCCGTTCACATCGTTGAAAACCGTGGGCATGATCATCGCGTGATACAGCGCTGTGTAAAATATCTCCCGATCCGCCGGGCTGCCCCCTTCGATTTGTACTTTGGAGAGCAGGGTATTCCACTTGTTGGCGGCGGCGGTGCGGATGTCGTCGAAACTTTGCTGTGCCAATTCCTGGTCTAGGTTCTCGCGGGCGTTTTCGATGCTGACGTGCGACAGCGCGACCGCGAATTCGATGGTTTGTTGCTCTTTCGCTGCGGCAAAGGTGAATCCTGCGCCGATATCATCGCCGACGACATTGGTCTGGTCGGACGTGAGTTTCTCGCCGGACCAAGTCTCGACGTTTTCCCAGCCGCGGCGAAACCTTGCCACAAAATACACCTGCAGTCCGCCATAACGTCCCGAGAAGGACCCGAATGTCCGAGCAGTGCCGGTGATCTCATTGGCAGCAGGGAGCAGATGCAATTCACACGCTTCGCTGCGCCCGCGGCCCAACGCGCTGCCGACATCCAGGGAAATCCGCGGAACGGCGCCGGCGGGGAATGTGTAGCGATGCAATCCCACTCGCTGCGTCGCTGTTAATTCTGCTTTGACAGCAATAGACGGGAACGTCACAGAGTAATACCCCGGCGACGCTGATTCTTGTTCATGATCGAAGTTGAGTTGCGGATTGCGCAACACGTTTTTCTCTGGCTTGGCGACCACCCCCGGCATCACGCGAAAGTGTCCCCCATCGACGGCTCCGGTGCCGCACAGTCGCGTGTGGCTGAATCCCAAAATTGCGGGATCGTGATAAAAATAGCCCGACATATTTGTCGCCGTCGCCCCAAACGCTGAGATCGTATCGGGGCTCAACCGGACTACGCCAAAGGGAACGTTAGCCCCGGGAGAATTATTGCCGCAAACGTATCGATTCCCGCCGGTACTAATAAACGGGTCCACCAACTGTACAGGACGCGCTGGATCAGGATCGTCGGCACATACGGGTGGGATAAAGCAGAGCAAGAGTGCCCCGAGGGCGAGTCGTTTCATCAATGTGTTCATTGCGGTGGTTGCTGAACCTTTCCGTTTAAGATGGCGACGATGTATGCGGCATTTTCCGGTGCGGTTGTGCTGATGACGAAACGAGAGCCAATTTCAGTTTCCAAGCGAGGCAACTCAAAAACCTGCCCGCGCACAACCATAGCCACATTGCGAAACAGTTCGTTCAGATAGTCCGGGGCATTCGAACTCAACAACTCATGAGCCAGTTGTGCCCCTGCGGCACTGATTGTGATTTTTACCTGCGGATGGCCGTCGCTAATGGCTTCATCCGAAAGCGTGGCCGTGCGGATATAACTTTCCGTCAGATCAAACTGGCTATGTACGACCAACACTTCCCTGACGCTGTTTTCTTCGCGAACAATGAAATCATCGGTTTCATCGATTTGCTGGCTGGCAAGGCTATTAGCCGCTACTTGAAGCCACTCGCCGACAATTTCGCCGTCTTTGAGCACGATCGCGCCGGGTGTCTCCTTGGCCAAGGCAATGATCTCCAGGTGGTCCGCTTCATTGGCGGCAATGCACATCGCAAACGTGCCGGGCGTCAAACGGACCGGGCGATTGCACCCGCAGAGCAGTAATAATGTTATGGCCAAGAGGACAATGCGGCTGAGAATCATAACTTGGTTCCAGTCGCTCACAGAGAGAAACCCCTGCCGACGGCTTTGCTCAGCAGCGAGGAGACGTTTGACAGACGCTTTGGGAATGCAATCTCTGTCGACACCACAGCATGATCCCCAGGTTGGTTGCCTAGGACGGTGCGGGTTATTCGTCGTCGTCTTTTTCCTTCTCGGTGGCGATTTCGAAATCGGTTTTCAGCTCGCGCATATAGGTCCGCCATTCCAACGTCATCGCCTTGCGATCCTCACCAAAAGCTCGATCAAAAATCTCCAACAGGACGTCGGGGTTGAGTGTGATGTCCGGTGGCATCTGCGCCAGCAGAGCATAGTATTTTACAAATTCTTGAAAGTGCTTTTCCATCAGAAAATGTGTCAGCGCCCACGCTTGCCCATAGGCGTGTAGCCGAGCATTGTGCGAACCGGCCAGCATAAAGATTTGGTCGGTAACGATAAAATCGATGTTGGAGTG
This sequence comes from Symmachiella macrocystis, assembly GCF_007860075.1. Lineage (NCBI taxonomy): Bacteria > Pseudomonadati > Planctomycetota > Planctomycetia > Planctomycetales > Planctomycetaceae > Symmachiella > Symmachiella macrocystis. Next base: position 923,145 of record NZ_SJPP01000003.1, on the reverse strand, counting down.
ATCCACATCCTCGGCGAGTGCACGGTACTTGTCCAATCGGTCTTTATTCACAGCCCCTACGCCGCTCCAGGTCGCTTCGGCGGGCGCTTCGAAATAGGTGGCCAACCCTTCGTGCGCCCAATTGGGAATGCGGACATGTCGCGGCAGCAAACCCGTGTTCCCTGCGAGTTGATGCGTTGCCTCATGGGTCACGACTTTGATGTCAGAACGCTCCTGAGCAGCGGAAAACATCACCTGCAAGGTATTTGTATTGCGGACGATTGTTTTGGCGGCCCGGCTGCGATTTCTCACTGCCTGTTCTTTTTGCTCTTGGAGCTTCTCCATCGAGTCCTGCACCGCTTCGTACAACTCGTCAGTGGCATTGTCGTAGAATACGCTGACGTTACGCGTGGGATCCCAGAATCCGACCGCGCTGGCCAGTGCGGGGTTCAGCGACTTGGAAAAGTCCAGATAATCCTGGTTTTCCTTAAACAATAGTACCTGCAAGCGTTCCTGAGGGATGTCAATTTCGATCCCTTCGACGATGAACATGAACAGGAACGTTTCGTAAACGTCTTCCAGCAACCGTAGACGTTCTTTAGCGCGGGGGGGACGGCGGCGCGCGTTGGCGATTTTGAGCATTTCCCCGGCAGGATTGGTGTCATGCAGCAGGATGAAATGATTGCTGCGTTCGACATTGAAATTCGGTCGATTCAAGATGCTCTTCAGGCGCTCTTCTTCCTCATCCGATTCGGGCAAGGGAACGTCAATTTGTTCCTTCAGTGCTTTGGCACGCAGGGCGGCGGGATGGTCGGGGTCGATGTCCAGTGTTTGATCGATCCCCTGATAGAATTGATGCAGCAATGCATGTTTCAACGCCCATTTGGCCGCAGCGAACAAGGCATCGGCATCCTTGTCCGCTCGGGCCTTGGCCGCCATGCGTCCAAAGAGAGCGGTGTTTGAGGGGACTTCATAAACCTCCGTAACGTCGTTGTTGTCAAAGTACAGCGTGCCGAATTTGTGCGACAACCGCACGGTGCGGCCCTTTTGCACTCGGCCTTCCAGGACGATGGTGAGGTTTGAACCGGGAACTCGGACTTCCAGAAAGTCGGCTCGTACAGACGGCTGAGGCCATGACAGCAACAACAATGCGGTCGCAATCAAAAGTAGTTGATGTCGCCGGAACATGCCGTTTTTCTTTTCTGTTGTGGAGGCCGGTGTTAGTTGGTTGAGCTGACGGATTATTGACCACCCGATTTAAAGAAATCGATCACACCTTGCAGTCCGTTCCCAGCTGCAGGCGCTGGAGTCGGTGTTGGCGTGGGAATCCCGGTTTGCAAGGGCTGTCCGCTGGGAATATCCACCGTCTCGGCGCCATGAATCGTACACATGGCGCGAAATACTTCCGGGTCGATGTCGGCCGAGATTTCGCGGCTGGAGCCGTCAGCGAAAAGAACGACGCTGCCAGGTGTTTTCAATCCTGGGGATTGGAATCCGCTCAGTTCGTCAAAGTAAGGTTCCCGCGCTCCGCGAATTGTGGCGCCCCCTCCCTGAATCCAAGGACCGGCCAACCGGCCCGAACCTATCAGCATAATGGTCTTGCTCGCGCCATCGGTGATCTCACGTGGTTTTGCGATGTCGTCATAGCCAAAGAATCCCGCGCGGGGATCGTTTCGACTCAACGCCGCAGCCACAACATTCGGGCCGTCTTCCACTCCCGACATCCCGACAAAATGTGTCAGGCCCAATCCGTTGTAGGGATAGCCTTGCCATTTGGCGGTGTCGGCGCCTGGGTTGAGAAATTCCGGAATCACCGTGCGGGCGATGCGATGATTTTCCGGATGCGTGATCCAACTCTTCTCGAAGTCCAATCCCCCATAAAGTTCTGCATACCCCATATAGGGGAGCAGTTCGGTCATCCAGCTGTACCCACCGACAATGGGCATATCTTTGACCATCCGAACACCGCGACGATTGCCGCCTGCTTGGTTGCTCCAAAAACTCATGGATGCAGAAACCATTGTAAGTGTTCCGGGATGCAGACCGCCCCCACTCAGTGACCCACCGGCCGCTTGTTGGGCCGCTGCGGCGACGGAAATCATCGATGGCGGCAGATCCATTGTGGCATCCACGCGGAGAAAATTATTTTCACGTGTCAATTCATATTCAAACGCAACATCGACAGTCTGGAACTGAATTCCAGGATCACTATTCTGACGATTAGTCGGCGGACGAATTCCAAAGCGACTTCTCCCGTCCTGATCATCCCGTTTGTTGGGCCCGTTCGCGCCACCGCGTCCGGCATTATTATTCCTTGGTTGCGGCCCCTTGCGTCTACGCCCACTCCTACCATCCCCTTTGTCTTTATCTTTAGCCCAAAGGGGGCGTACTTGCGGAAGAGCCGGGGAGGGCACCGCAGTGGGGTGTTCCGCGGGACCGAATTCGTGAGGAAGCTGGCGCGGGGTGTTGCCAAGTTGTTTGCCCAATATTCCCAGGGGGTTGGCATTGGCGTCGGCTCCCCGGTGGCTACCATCTTTTCCAGAATCGGTCCACGCGATGTTGTAGGTCGCAGCCGTTTTTAATGTGTCCGGCATGGCGTCCATCACGCTTCGCACACGGCGTTCCATCCGTACGGCCTGTTGGTCGTCCTGAAAAGCAAAACCAAGCGTAACGGCGATCGCACCGCTTGCGGATTTAGCGACGGCGGCATTACGCGGTCGGAGTCCTCCGGCAAATCCCTTGTTCTCCACCGCGTTATTATTGCCCTGGTCGTCGCCTTTATCTTTGTCCTTGGCCAAGCCTCTCTCCAAACCTCTTTCAAGGCCTCGCTCTTTATTCTTCCCCTTACCTCGTCGTCTCTCTTCCTCTTCTTCCTCCTCCTGCTCCCCGCGACTGCGAAGACGAACCTTGACTCCTTTTCTGGGCACCGGCCCGCCTGCACCATTCTTGGCTCCCGGGTGCGATTTGGATGGAAAGACCAGCGCAAAACCGACAGGGGGGACATTGGCGTCAGAATTCGACGTGAAACCGCCAAATCCATGGAACGCCAACTGTTGCAAATATGCGTCAGGACCACCGGCCACCCAGTAGGCAGGCGATTCGGTATTCGCGGCAGCGAGTCCCAATGTCACAGGTCCGTCGACTGGCTTTTTCAAAGCGGATTCCACCGTTTTGCGGCTTCCGAGCATGAGGACTTTTTCATCGACGAACGCCACGGCGCTTTCCACACCGTCCGGCGACGGTAACGCATGAAGTTCAATTCCGTCGATCTTGCCCAACGGCTCTCCGATACGCAGCGTGCCCCGTAACTGGGCGCGGTCATACTGTTTGACCATTTTCGCGCAGAGAGCGCCTTCGCTGGTTGCGGGGTTGGAGCCCACCCAAAACTCTTCGACATCCGCGAGTTGAAAACCGGACAACGCCAAAATCATCGTGGCGGGTCGAAATTCAGCAGCGAAGTCCACTCCCATTTTCTCGGAAATCCCCGGCAAGGCGTCAACCTTCGCGCCCATGGCGGCTGTGAGCGAGGGGGGGATGAGCGACGTCACATCGACCGGCTCGGATGGGGCTGCGGGGGGGGCCGGTTTGGGTTTTTGTTTTGGCTTGGGTTTGGCAACGGCGACCGGCGCCTGTTGCGCTGGTGGCGCCGGCTCCTCCTCTTTCCCACAGCCTGGAAGCAAGACGCACAGCGAAACAAAATACACCAGCCAGAGTCGCTTGGTCATCACTTTCTCCGCGTTTGTGAATTTGGTTTCGGCCTGAAGTGAGCGCATAACATCCGTGCCGTTTTTATCAAAGCGATGATCAGGCGGTCACCGAGCGGAAATCGCGAGCACCGACACGAATCATCTGCAAGCCTTATTGTAACCAATCGGCAATCCGAAACGCGATCAACGCTGTTGATTTTCGCCTAAAAATACACGTCGAACGCAGATGTCGAGTGTCCCATAGATAATACGGGAAGTCAAGAATTTCCCCCCTTCTCAACGTGCGCCGCAGTCGGTTCCCCTTTTTTTGGAGGAAACGGCTACGTGTCGCTCACCGGTGCACCCAGAGATGTTCCGCCGTGAGCGAGCACAGGGAAAAGATACCGTTGATCCGTTTCGGTGGCGACCCGTTCAACCAGACGGCCCGGTTGCGGGCGTGCCTCGGCTGTGCGCGTTGCTGCCGCTGTACTCGTACAAACCACCTTAGGCCCTAATCGTTCTCGGCGCGAAGGACGGAGACGAATGCTTTTTGAGGGATATTCACGCTGCCGAACTGCTTCATTTTTGCCTTGCCCTTCTTCTGCTTTTCGAGCAGCTTCTTCTTCCGCGTCACGTCGCCGCCGTACAGCTTCTCGGTCACGTCTTTGCGGAACGGCGCGATGGTTGTTCGCGCAATGATTTCACCGCCGATGGCCCCTTGGACTGGAATCTTGAATTGGTGGCGGGGGATTTCCTTGGCAAGTCGTTCGCAGTAGTGCAGTGCTCGCGGCCGTGCTTTTTCGCGATGAACGAGGTAGGAAAGCGTGTCGACCGGTTCCTTGTTAATCAGAATATCGACTTTCACCACATCGGTGGTTCGATACTCGATTGGCTCGTAGTCAAACGATCCGTATCCGCGCGTAATCATTTTCAGCTTGCCGTAGAAGTCAAACAGGACTTCGCCGAGTGGCATGACGCTGGTCACTTCGATCCGGCTGGCCGACAGATAGTTCATCGTCTGGCTTTCCGAGCGGTGTTCCCTGCACAGTTCCATGACAGGCCCGACGTACGTCTCGGGAGTCAGAATCGACGCTTTGATGTACGGTTCGCTGGCGGACTGGATGGTCGTCGGGTGGGGCCAGTTACTCGGGTTGTCGACTTCGAGCGTTGAACCGTCCACCAACGTCAGGTTGTACTTCACCGAAGGGGCTGTGATGATCAGGCCGATGTCAAATTCCCGCCGCAAACGCTCTTGAATCACATCCAGATGCAGTAATCCGAGAAACCCGCAACGAAACCCGAATCCCAGCGCCGCGGAGCTGTCCTTTTCATAGGTGAGGGCGGCGTCGTTGATCACCAGTTTGTCCAGAGCTTTGGTCAGCTCCACGTAATCACCCGTGTCCATGGGATAGATGGACGAAAAGACGACCTGTCTGGCTTTTTGGTAGCCGGGAATGGCTTCTGCGGTCGGCCGGTCCTGCAGGGTAATCGTATCACCAATCTCGATGTCCTGAACGCTTTTGACACCAGCGACGACATAACCGACTTCTCCGGCGCTGAGCTGTGATTTGGGGTTGAGCTTAAACTGGTTGTAGCCCACTTCATCGACCGTAAAATTGCGACCGGCGTGCATGAAGAGGATCGTATCCCGCGGCTTGAGCGTCCCTTCCAGCACGCGGACCTGCAGAATCACCCCGCGAAACTTATCGAATTGCGCGTCGAACACGAGTGCCTTGAGCGGAGCATCCGGATCGCCCTGGGGAGCCGGCAGCTTCTCGACGATACCGATCATCACGTCTTCAATGCCGATGCCATTCTTGGCAGAGATGGGGATTGCTTCGAAGGGATCAAGCCCCAATTCCGCATCAATTGCTTCGCGCGCACGATCGACGTCCGCTGAAGGAAGGTCGATCTTGTTGATCACCGGTAGCAGGGTCAGGTCGTGTTCCAGCGCCAGATAAAGGTTCGCAACCGTTTGCGCTTCCACGCCCTGAGACGCATCGACAATGATCAACGCCCCTTCGCAGGCCATTAATGACCGTCGGACTTCGTGCGAAAAATCGACGTGGCCCGGCGTATCGATCAGATTCAACAGATAGTCTTTGCCATCCGGCGCCCGGTAATCGAGCGTAATCGTATTGCTTTTGATGGTGATGCCCCGTTCACGCTCAATTTCCATCGAGTCGAGCATCTGTTCGTGCAGCTCACGTTGCGTAACGCCCCCACAGGTCTGAATCAGCCGGTCCGCCAATGTTGACTTGCCGTGATCAATATGTGCAATGATGCAGAAATTTCGAATGTGTTTCATGGGCGTAGTTTTATCAGAAAGCGGCAGGCACGACCAACGTCACGACACTGCCGGAACCGCAGAATCAGGAGATTGGCGTCAGAACCTTGGCCGCAGGTTCAGAAATGGTTCATTTTCGGCTGGCAAGTCGTCAGCTTCCATTCGACGCAGCGATTCCTAGTGAATTCGAGCCGCGTTGTGAAATGACGAGCCGCTCAAAGGCGTTGAACGGGGGCTGCTTCCACTTTTGTGGCAGCATAGCGCACAAAAAAAACGCCGACGCGCGGGCGTCGACGGTTGGGATGTGTATCGTAGCCTATTTCAGGCAACCTGTTGCCGTTTGCTTCGCCAACTGTAAGCAAGTAACGACACACAGGTGATGCCGACCAATCCAGCGTAGGTACTGGGTTCGGGGACGGGGTTGACTATTACATTGTCAAGCTCGATACGCGTCCCGACTGGCGAGTTGTTTTCCGTGAGAGTGAAGCGGATTGTGCCGTTGTCTGAAATGTTGTCGAGGTCAATGAGCGAGATGATTGTGCTGAACGCGGTGGGAGACCCAAAGACGCCGTCGTCGCTACCCTGGTCTACAAGCGTCACCGTTTTTGGATCCGGGGCCGTGGTTGACTGGTAGACGAACTCGGCCAAAAAGGAGTCTTCGAACTCGACGGGAGCCATCACCTGCCACTCATAATCGAAGCTGATGGACAATGCTTCCGTGCCAATGGGGATGTCGAACGACTGCTCAAAAATCGAAATGCCCGGCGTACCCGGTCGTCCAACATGCGCTGTTCCGGAAACCCAAGTGGTAGGAATACCGGGTTGTATAATCGTCCAACCTGCGAGGTCGGTGTCAAACGTCCCGTTCGTGATCAACTCTGCTTGAGCACTCCGACCCGCGCCAGCCAATAAAAAGCCCATCGCGATTGATGCGAGTAACATCTTTGAAGTTCTCATATTGATTTTCCTCGCTCCATGTGCTGGGGTGGTTGCGTTGTCAGATTGAGGGAAGCAACCGCATTATTGTGTCGTCTCTTTCAAGGCGTCAACTAGAGTCTGACCTGTTCGTGACAAATTGCACACATCCACATCATTTTGCGCAATTGCGCAATTCGTTGTTCAGCACGCACATCCACATCAGTACGATGCGGATTGCCGCATCAGTTGCGCCAGGGAATATCGTGATCCCGTCTCCGCCGACTCTTGCGGGCACGCTTCCATTGCCACTCGTGCCACCGCCTGCGGAGGGGATTGGCGAGCAATGCCACAAGCAAAAGCAGGAGCAGCAAAATCACTCCCGTCGCCATGAGGATGGTCGTGGCGTCGGTAAAAACATGAAACACCGTCTCGAATGGAGACATTGACTGTTGAGCGAGTAGGGACACGACGTCCTCAGCCCAAAAAGGTGTTGCCAAAAATGGGAATCATTACGGCGGTCTACAGAACTAGACGAATTAGAATCGGAGAACGAACATCCAAATTCCCTCAGGTTCTCGGTTTTCAAGAAATGGCTAAAAACGCCTGGCCATCACCGCTGGCAAATCGTTACCGACGTTCAATCAGATGCACATATGTAATTCTTTCAACCCATCGGCTCTCATGGCGCGCCCTCATCATACGAACTACCCGTTAGGTGCGGAGGTGTTTCGCGAAAACGGTCTCATCCGATTGCCGGTTTTATCTCTTCTTTTTCTTCTTCCACAGGAATGCTCCGTCACCTTCCCATGTGTACGGGATGTCAATGTCCTCAAACGATTCAAAGGAATCGGTCGTGGCGATCATCTCGAAGCTGCCGCCGACTATCCTTTTAAATTGCCCGGTGTTCTGGTCGCACACTGGTGTGAATGTGGCAACGAACACGCCGACAAATGTGCCGTCCTTGGGGAATCACTGAGAAGGTGCCCGCGAAATCGCAGACCAGCTGGTCGCCGTTCGCGCCGGTAAACACGGTGGGCGTCTCGCCGCTGGAAAAGGTTCCGGTCAGCGTCTCAAAGTCGACCGTATCGAATTGGAATGCGCCCTCGGCGTGGTATTTTCCGAGTTGTGTGGCGGTGCCGTCGGCGTAGTAGGTTGTAGGGGGCAGCCCGGGAAATGGAAAGTAGGCCGCTTCCCCACCCCCGTTGATTTTGAAGGGCTTAGAAATGACATGAGACTTCTTTTTGTTGTGCTTATTGGCCCATAGGGTTCCGTTTGTCATTGCGAGAACAACCGCTACGGTCAGCAGAACTGTGGTCCCAATACGTATCACTTTCATCTCGTGCGCCGCTGCTTTCGGAATTGCGAAACTCCAGTAACCATGCAAAGCAGACCACCGCCGGGTGCGCGCAATTTGAGCGCACGACGGCGAGGTTCCTAGCTGGTGAGGAGGTGTTTCCCGACAACGGCCTCACCGGCCGATTATTGGTCGAACCAGTTTCAAAACCCGATTGAGCTTGTACTGGAAATTTGCAGATCAGTGTCAGCGAGACGCGTCAGAGGTTTTTGAAGCAACTTATCGTAAAGATAGGGTTGTCGATTTGCAGTGAATGCCTGTTGGATGAACGCGGAGCGGTCGGCGTCATCTTCGATCTCGTGGGAGAAAAATCGATACTTCTGTTTGGCTGTTGTCACTCATTGTCGAGTTTCCAGAACTCTGGTTTGACGACTCCCTGAAGTAATGCGAAATATAGAGCGCATTTCAGTCACAGAAATCCAAGAAATCGAGAACTTTTCTGGAAGTTATCTCTGGGCCTAGCGAGACACAACAGAAGAGAACGATCCTCAATTGTCGGGCAAAACGGGCCGTTCCATGCAGTGGAGACGGGGAAACATTGAGTGGAACTGACTGCGGAATGGGCTGATCACTTGGCTGTTTGCTCACGGCGGTTCTCCCATCTGAGCTTTGTTTTGGAGTCGAGATTCAATCTCAACACGGTAGTGGCTTTTAAGGGATCGTCAATCGAAACCATCCGAATTGGTGAAAAAGCAATACCGACAACTGAGCTGGCATTCGTTCCAAAGCGGATGGGGCTCCCCACGCATCTAGCTGGATGACTAGGTCCGCACTCGGATCGGGATTTGGTGACAACCAGTCTACAAAAATTATTTCACCCAGAGACTCGCCGTCGAATAATTGGCCACCGGTGGCGGAAAAATCGCCACACCTCCGCAGCGAGTGAAGAATCCCACTATGAAATCGTTACCACACAACTGGAACACTTTTTGCATCCAGTTTAGCAGTGTGTGATTTGCTTCAACCATACGATTTTCGCTTTTGAACAATGAGGCGCTTCAAGCCGGACGGCGGCAACGAAATGCCCTACGGTCGTTTGTGCTGTTCCACTCCCCCGAACCCAACTGCTTTTGCTAGAGAGATCGACCATGATCATGAACATCTTTTTGACGACCGCACTATTGGCCGCGCCGCCTGAGGCGGAAACGCCTTCGTCTCCAAGCTCCGTCGAGGAGCAGCGAGCCGGCATCGTCAAGAAGGGGCTGACTTTTCTCCGTGATAAAGGGCAGGATGCCAATGGGGCGATCTCGCCGCGAGTTGGCTCGGGAGTCACATCGCTCGCCATTACCGCTGGTCTGCGTAACGGACTGAAACTGAACGACCCGCTCATTGCGCGGGGGCTGGAATACCTCGAAAGTAAAATTCAGACCGACGGCGGTATCTATACCAGCGACCGGTTACGCAACTACGAGACGTGTGTGGCGATCATGGCGCTTGCCGAGGCGAACCGTGTTGCCGGTGACGGGCGGTACGACACGGCTCTGAAGAACGCGGAGCGATTTGTTCGTGGTCTGCAGATCGGCGCCGGCGATGGCATCGACAAGGCCGACCCGCATTTCGGTGGCGTCGGTTACAGCGGCAAGGAACGGCCGGATCTGTCCAACACCGCATTCTTAATCGAGGCTCTGCACGCAGTCGACACACCGTCCAATGATGTGGCCCTGCAGCGAGCGCTGCTCTTTGTCTCCCGTTGTCAAAACCTTGAAGGAGAGGGGAACGACACGCAGTTTGCCGACAAAGTCAACGACGGGGGCTTCTACTATGTGATCCCGACTGAGAAGGTCGATCCCTCGACATCGGAACGGTACACACCCAACGGCGGGCTGCGGAGCTACGGTTCGATGACTTATGCCGGGTTTAAAAGCCTGGTTTACTCCGGCTTGACCAAGGATGACCCGCGGGCAAAGGCCGCCCTCAAATGGATTTCGCAACACTACTCGGTCAGTAAGAATCCGGGCCAAGGACTCGCCGGACTTTTCTACTACTACAACACACTGGGTTCCGCTCTCGAAGCCTCGGGATTGGATGTCATTACCACGCCCGATGGCGAGCAGACTTGGCGAGCCGACCTTGTGCAGCAACTTGCCCAATCGCAGCATCCGGATGGGTCTTGGGTGAACGAGAACCAGCAGTGGTTTGAGAACGATCCGCGGCTGTGCACGGCATTTGCATTGCTTTCGCTCGCGCATGCGAAGGGGGAATCAAAATGACAGCAGCCGGCAGCGGTCCGGTTGGCGACATCGCTATTAGTGAAGATTTGGCTAGCGATGGGGAATCCAGATCGACCTGCCGGCGTATCGTCTGGTCGTTGATCATGCTGAACGCGATTGCGTTGATGACGCTGATTGGCTTGTTCTACTTTGACCGAGATGCTCCAGCCGACACATCACCACTTTTGAGCAGGCTTCGTTGGTGGTCACAACCGTGGGGGGAGTATGTGCCGATCGTCGTGGGCAAGGCAGACTCAGCCGCGTCGCAAGGGGCCGCACTGTTCGGTTACCTGCTGGCGAGTCTCACGTTGATTCTCGCCGTCGCCGCTGTCTTTTGGGGGCGCGGCCGCGAACGTCTTGCTCTGCCAGCCTTCGGATTGTTGCTGGCAATGGGATGGGGATTGCTGGGAACGAATTGGGACGTGATCCGGCTCCGCGGGCAATCGGCCGAGCTGGCGCAACATGCTGAGTCTGTCAGCGAGTTTGCGCAGCAACTCAACCATGCGTGGCCCGACCAGGGGGGAGAGATCACCGGCTTCGGCGCGTTTCTCGCATACCCCTATGGCAAACCTCGTACCCTCCTGATGCTCGGCGATGCCCACATTCCGAATACCACTTTGCGCGTGGCGGCCGTTGAACGGACACCCGGTCAGGCGATCCGTTTTCAACTCACCGGAGACGCCCCCAATGTTTGGTTCGAGTATCGCACGGCGGAGACTGCTCCGACTGAGTTCCGAGGCGGACTCCAACAGAAGCACACTCCCACTGCCGATTTGGAAATCGCCGCGAAGACCTACATCGTCAGATACGCGATCACCGGCCCCAAAAGCGCAAGCGAAGAACGCAGTTCTTCCAATTAGCCGCTGACCAAAGTGTTAATACGAGACGGTCACGCCTTCCGAGTTGAGTTTGGGCATTGGGCTGATGGCGATGCGTATGCTAAAATTCATCGCTTGTGGGGCCAGTGCAAGCGAGCGATACCTTCGAGCAGGGTCATTCTTATCAGCGAGAGGCGTGATTATCGATGCAATGTGACCTGGAGACCAGCGTCCCCGATTGGGTGATCGAGTACCCGCAGTCGTTGGTAGTCTTTCAGCAACTGGGAATTGACTCTTCCTGCGCCGGAATCTCGTTGGACTATGCCTGCCAACAAGCAGGGCAGGACCCCCAATTGGTTTTACAGCAACTGCGCCAAGCCTTCACGGCGGACCGTGATGAGGGAGCCGGTGCATCATCGTCCTGAATCGGGACGTGCAGTGATGGGTGGAATCGCATGATCTTTGAGGCGGGTCAGGGCTGCCACAAATCGGGTTTGGTCTCAGTCAAAATTTCGAGAATTGCTTTGCGATCTTCGGCCGAGAGGTTTGAGAATTCGTCATTTGTGTCTTGAGCGGTGAGCACTTCCTTAAGCCGTCGGAGGACGTATTTTTTCACACGGGCGGGGAGGCGGTCGATCGAAGCTGAGTAAATCAAATAGCTGCAGGGGTACTTAAACATCCGGGTTTGCAAATCAAAATCCCGCAACGAACGTCCACGACTATCCCGCGGACCCTGCTGGGAAAACTCCTTCGCAAATTCCGATGTTCCTTTCACGGGCGCAGTGAGTTGGAATTCGTCAGCAAACAACAGATACCGCAGCAACTTGTCGCCCGCCGCCTCAGTTCGGCGTTTGGTGGCACCACTCTCGTACTCCGGCGGCCGATCCAAAGCGGCATTCATAATGCTGTCGGAATGCGCCGTATAACGGCTTTCAAAATTCGCGAGGGTGAGAAAGTTCTGCATTTGGGTTTGGTGTTCTAAAACCATCAATGCGACAATATCGCTATGTTGAGTCAGATAGGGTAACACATTAAACCGTTCGGAAAGATCCGTGACGTTTGCCCCCGCTTCTCGATCCAACTGTTCCGGTTTTCGTTTATTCTCCGAGACGACATTTCCCATATGCCGCATCGTCCCATGCGTGCCGGTGACGTACCAACCACCCCAACGTTTATCAAACGGACTGCGGTGATCAATGTTGAACGTTCCGGAACCAAAATGTGGCTGTCCGCCCGGATCAACAAAGGCTGAGCGAACCAGTCCGCCCGGCACTCCCTGTGTGCGTGACGACGCATGGCAGATAATGCATTGGCCTTGATCGCGTATGAATTGCGGAGGATCATCCAGGTCCTGGGCGAGTGTGTAAAACAGGGCTCCCAGTTGCGGGTCGGTCGTCATCACTTCCAGGACATCCCCGCCTTGCACCCAGCCGATATACGATTCGTCGTTGAAGTACAGCGCGCGGGGGTGTCTCGGCGAGATGCGTCGTAACTGAAAGCTGGTTTTAGATTTCACCAACACTTGCGACGCAGGCGAAATGTCTAACAACTTCAAAACCGCCGGCAAATAGCCCCGCTGTTCATCAAATTCGAGTTTGACCTGTCCCGCATCGAGTTGGGATTGCAGTTTGGAGATGGGGTTCTCGGTGGGAGCGTCGCCATAGTTAATCGGCGCCTTTTCAAATTCCAGCTGCGCCAACGCAGTCGCGTTGTGGCCCAGTAACAACACGGTTGCGATGCCCCACACGACGACTGCTTGTCCGAGGTGTCGAGGCACGGTGGCTGGGAAGTTCGTAATGATTCTGAGGCGGGATTTCATGATGTTTTTGGATTCACATTAACCACGTTTTGTCATTCGCGCCGAAGTCTTACTGCCGGCGCAACCGCGCCGGAGTATCGACGAGAGTTTACATTACCAACTTTTCATTCTGGTTTTTTCAACGGCATACTGATCACCAGTCCGGCCGTGCGGTCTTTGGTATCCGTTCGATTGGGAACGTGACATTTCAGGCACCGCGAGGCTAAGCGAATTGCGCCAGCATATCGAAACGAATTTCCCTCAGTGGCTTCGAACTCCTGGTTGCCATCAGCTAGGGCGACAACTGCGTTTCTCTCGAATGCGTCAGCCGGTTTGTGGTCGACGTTCATCACGCCTCCGTTGACCACCAGCCATTTTAGAGTGACATGATGACCGCGAGCCAGTTCTAAGAAGACGTCTTCTAGCGACTGGGAGGGGATCATCACACTCTCATCTTCTAAGAAAAAATCGCGATGGACCACCTGCAATGCCCCATGAATCGTTTCATGCAACAACCGCGCGCGACCGCGAGCTTCGAGTACGGTCGTCGGTAAATTGTCCTCCGCTTGTTTGTTCTCGCCCGCTTTATCCGCCGCGTTGATGTGACCTGCCGGCGTTCCAAATCGACCCGGCGAAAGTACCACGGCGCACAGCACGACCGCTATCATCGAGAGTATTATGCCAGCATGCTGTTTCACTTTAAGTATCCTTGTGATCGGCCATCGCTGCATCGCCCATTGTAACGATGCGGCGAGGAAATCAATAATAGCTGCAGAGGCCTCATCGTGTGTTACTCGATCGGCAGGGTGTAACTAATCGCGCCAATCGGGGCGCCTTTTTTCACGTCCGCATAATGCCCATGGCACATCACACACCTCTCCATCACCACCGGTACTGGTGTCAGTGTCCGCAATTGATGTTTGCCGTCGACGGTGACCACTTGTTCATGAATCTTAGCGCCGGCTTTGAGCCGTTTAACGCCTTCACGCTCGAAATCGTCGTTCGCGACATTCTTTTCTTCGTAGGGTTCGCCCGTGACGTCGATCAGCCGCACCTTGTGGGACCCTGAATCCGAGATGTTTTTAAACAACAACACAGCCGCACTTCCCGCGGCGAAGTCGTCTTCGTCGTGAACGTATTTGTCGGTGATGAGCACGATCGTTTGTTTGTAGATGTTGTCCAACATCTGCACTGTCTTTTTCGACCGCTCAACGGCTGCTTTGTCCGGCCCTTTTTGTTCCGCACCATTCACCGAACTACGGTTTCCGGTCAAAGCGATACCGGCTACGGCCATCACCATAGCCCCACCAAATAGGATGGCGTACGTCTTTTGCATCTTATTTTCCGATCATCAAATTCTAAAGGTGGAAAAAATTACGAGTGACTAACAATGGTAATTATGAGCAGTGGGCTCGTCCGCATTTCTCGGAAAAGCTCGGTCCGTTATTTTTTAACGCGGCGAGTCTTTGGGCGTTTTGACTTGTGCCGGTTTTTGTTGGCTGAGCGGGACGCTGATAACCAATCCGGCAAATTTCGGATCATCGGTTGGTTTCTTGGCAAAGCCCGCATGGCACCCAATGCATCCATCGTCGAGCGGGATGGCGCCCGCGCGGCGATAAAAACCCTCTTCCACAACATCCAAGTGCCCCTTGCCGGCGGAAATTGCTTGGGCCGCCCGCTTTTCAAAGTCACTTTTGGGTTCATGGTCGATGCTCATCGGCTCCATGTTCACCGATATCCAGCGTGCTTCGACCCTCGATTTGCGCTGGATCGTCGAGAAAACATCCTGCATGGCGCGGGCGGGAACCGCGGCCCGTGCTCCGTGAAAATAGCGTTCGTGCAGCACTTCCAATGTGGCCGCATAGACATCGTGCATGATTTCCGCACGATCGCGGGCAATCTCGAGTGTCACCCCCGTCTTCGTAGCCGGTCTTGGCTCGCGGGTTTTGTCGGCCGCAGCCGTTTGCTTAGCGGCGGCCGTTTCTTCTGCCACCGCGGCGCGCGGGTGTCCCGTCGTTGCCATTATAATTGCCACCGAGACAAACATGGCAATAACGGCCAATTCTGGAAGGTGTTTCATTTCAACTTCCTGGGATAAAAAATGAATGTTGGGGGGAGGTTGGGGTAGGGGGGGCGAGGGAAGGAATAAACGGATGGTGATTTATCCGGTGGATTCAATGCGATTGAATTGCCGTTTTGTGGGAATGACGTCCGCCAATGTGAGGCTGTTCAAATACTCCAACTGAAGCCGCTCCGCTTCGGCCAGCACGCCTTTCAGTTTGCAAAACGATTGAATCGCGCACACGTCTTCGGTGGCGACGCAATCCAGGAGGTGCATGTTTCCCTCAAAGGTTTCAACCACATCGCCCAGACGGACGTCTTCGGGTTGCTGAGCGAGTTCGATACCCCCGCCGATTCCACGGATACTGCGCACATATCCCAACCGCGCGAGTTGGTTCACCACTTTGGACATATGATGGGTGGAGATTTTATAGAGCTGCGCCACCTCCGCCGCCGTCGTCCGTTTTCGGGTCGACGCAAGATACATCAGCGTTCTTAAGGCGAAATCAGTATGGGTGGTCAGTCGCATAAGGAACTCAAATTTGAGAAACAGGCTAAATATGCACCGCTTATGCATGTTTTGTAGCCTGCATTTCCAGCAGCGTCAAGTCATTCTTCAGCGAGTTCCTTTCCAGGTGAAATCTCAGTGATCAACAGAACAGATGCTGCCTAAAAATCTGCTAAAAAAACGAGTCCCTAGCGCCCAAAATTGCCTGGTGCGGCTCCCCAAACTGCAAGATCAAAATAATCCCGCATCCCCCAATCACCCAAGATCCAACGAGCAAGTCACGCTGAGACCAAACCGCCGTCCCTCCCGCTTGAGGCCAATCGCCAATGCCCCGCACGCAATCCATACCGGCAGCATCAGGGGAGTAAGGCCAAAACCAACACAAAACCCCGCCCCCAAAGAACGCCATAAGCCACTGCCTAGCAGCGGCTTACAAAGCACGCCCGGGTGGATTCGAACCACCGACCTACGGATTAGAAGTCCGTTGCTCTATCCAGCTGAGCTACGGGCGCGTGTGCTGTTGGTTCAGGGGGTTTTGAGTTCTCTCCATCGCTTTTTTTTGGTGGCCGTTACGCCTCTTGCGACACCAATTCAGTTGGGTCGGTTCGTTTGAGGTCGTGGCGAATTCTACCGCTTTCCAGCACTGCAGTAAACAGGACCGGTGATAGGGCCTGTTCCCTCACGATTCTTCACGTTGTGAGGCAACGGGTAGAAGAAATTTGTGGGGGTCCGTATTCAGTTAGCAAGCCTTTGTTGGGGCCGGATTGGGACTTTGCCGGGAGAACCAGAATTCTTGGCAGCGGCGTCGCCCCGACCTGTGCGAATTTCCAGCTCATCCAAACCCGACTCGGAAACTTTGAGTTAGTTTTGTGTTTCCTCGACCAGTGGCAAAGCCGTTGCCACCACATGAACCGTGGCTCCTCTGCGGCAGAGAGCTGCGATGACGGCCATGATGGTTGCGAATGGCATGCCCAAAAGGAACATCGTTTTCAAACGGAATCGACCCCAGAAACCGAGTAATTCTCCCGTCCCTTCCCCCCGACGATGCAGCAGTTCATACAACGAGTTTTTGGGCAGCGTATCGTACTGGTTGAGTATACTTTGCAGCCAGCCAAATGGATTTTGCCGGAGGGAGAAATGATGTTCGGCTCGACAGGTGAAACCGCAATTTTCTAAAAGCGTTTTTAATGCTGAGATGGGAAAATGGTACAGATGGCGTGGAAGATCGAGATGGAACCAAGCCGGCCCGGCCCAGCGTGCCTGGATGCTGGAGTAATTCGGCACTGCAACGATGATGTCTCCCCCTGGCTTTAGAATACGATGTGCTTCCTGCAACGTCTCTTTGGGGTTTGGCAGATGCTCAAGTACGTGCCAAATGATCACGCGATCGAAATAGTCTGACGGATATTCGACATCTGCTAACTGGTTTTCAATGCGCACGTGGATGCGAGGGTCGATGCCTTTGGTCGCCTCGCTGTTGTTTTCGACGCCATGTGCTTCGTGTCCTCGGTTGGCCATCTCGCGAAGCAGCACGCCCCGCCCGCATCCCACATCAAGAATTCGAGCGCCTGGGGGAAGTCCGCTGGCAATCGCCCTGGCTTGGCGGGCTGCGACCAGCCGGATCATCGTTTCCACAATCGTGCGGAATTTCTCACCCGAATCGCCATAGTATTCGTGTGGATAGAATGCACGAATCTCGTCTTCGCCGGGTAGGGGGGATTGGCTCCCCAGTCCGCAGTGATTGCAATTGACGACCGATTGCGTGAAACCCTCAATTGAGAAGGTCGGAATCGCAGACGTATTATCGCAAACAGGGCAAGCAGGAGTCTCGACGACGCCTGCTGCCTGAGGATCGACTTGCGTGACCTTCAGAGAATAGAGACTTGGCTGCATTATGAACGATTATGCGGATGGGGGATTTGTTGATTGAAAAGGGCGATCGCCAAGTCTGTTGTGTGATGGATGTCAATTCAATCTAACAAGAACTCGTAGCGGGCAAAATGGTGTTTAGCCACTGTTGGCAATACTTGTTCGGAATGGTTGATTCTGCAATACTTCGACTCCGCACGCACCGCGCAGGAACTGTTGAAAAAACAAAAAGGTCGTGCCGGGGATGTTGAGTTGCGCATGGTCGGTAATCACCATATCAAAATAATGGTTTTCGCATGAACCAGCCAGATACGCGACCACAGAGATTACCAGCGAATCCTTGGGTTTATGGCCTAGGCCTCGCCGCTTTGCTGTTCGTTTTGCTGTTGCTATTCGCCGGCAAGGCCATTCACATCGACGATACGTTTTATGTGCGCGTGGGGGCGGATTTTCTACGCGATCCACTCCACCCCTACAGCAGCACCCTGAATTGGGACGGCAAAGACGAATCGCTTTGGAAGATCAGCTTGCACCCGCCGCTGCATAGTTACTTGATGGCCGGCGCCCTGTTGTTTGTGGGGGAAAACGAAATTCCGCTGCATGTGGTCTGGGCCTTAGTCGCTGCCGGGTGTACTTATTTGATGTTTCAAATCGCGCGGCAATTGTGCACCCATCCTGTGCTAGCGACATTGTTGGCCGTGCTGTGCCCCGGTTTTTTTGTCAGTGCAACAACGTTGATGGCCGACATTTCGTTGCTCTTTTTTTGGCTACTGGCCGTTTACTTTGCGATTCTCGCCCGGAATACCAATCGCCCCAGGTTCCTGTGGCTGGCTGCTGTTTGTTCCGCGGCTGCAGCGATGACCAAGTATTTTGGGATCGCCCTGATTCCTCTCCTCACGGTCTGGTTGGCGGCGACGATTTGGATGGCGCGCAGAGAAAAGAAAACGGCCATTTCTCCGTCGTGGGTTGTCGGCTGGGCGGGGGTTTTCTGCGTGCCGGTCCTGGTGGTTTCGGCCTGGGGATTTTATGCGATGTCCCAACCCGAGTACGGTCTCTTTCACCCATTAGCAGCCGCTCGTTTTTCAACGTCCGAGCAACATTCCATGTCCGAGCAATTTGCATTGTCCGAGGATGCGGGAAACGAAATGGTGGACGGCGTGCGCGTTGCGTTATCGTTTTTAGGTGGTTCCTTAGTCTGGCCGTTGTTCTTGTTGCCAGCTTGTCGATTTCTTTCCGGGTGGCTGAAAATGGGGCTGGTCGCAATGCTGCTCTTCACCATCATCGCTGGATGGTTTGCGATTTCCTTTCCGGATGGAAGGCAGATCGACTTTAGCTATGTGGAAATCACCGACGCGATGGCATTTGCCGGATCCATTGCTGTGGTGATCGCGATCGCAAGTTGCATCGCCCGACGGGATGGGGATTCGCTGCTCTTGGGGCTGTGGTTTTTCGGCACGTTATTCTTTTGCAGTTTTATCAATTGGTCCGTCAATGTCCGCGTCGTACTGCTAGCAATCTTCCCGTTGTGTGTGCTGGTCGTTCGCTGGGGCGAGTCGCTGAAGAAAAGCCAAGTCTGGCTTTTCTGGACCAAAGTCGCCGTGGGACCAACTTTGTTGGTTTCATTGATCGTAGCCATTGCGGACTACGACTTTGCCAGTGTGGGACGGCAATTCGCTCAGACCACCGTGCGGGAGCTGATTCAAAATGGAGAGCAAGTCACTTTTGCCGGGCATTGGGGGTTTCAATATTACATGGAAAAGGAAGGCGCTCAGCCGTTGGATTTTGATGCCGATTTAACCTTCGACGAGCTGCGAGGCTACCACTTGAATAAAACGGGAATCATGATTTATCCGCTCAACAACGCGAGGCTGAATCCCAGGATGTTCAACATTGCGCTGATCGAGGAGATGGATTCTTCGCAGCCGCGTTTCGGTGTGCATTCCATGTGTGGTCAAGCAAACGCCGGATTCTATAGCAGTGTTTGGGGGACCGTGCCTTACAATATCGATCCCGAGATTCCCGTGGATGCTTTTTCCGTCTATCGGATTATCGAATAGCCAGCGGAACGACATCCTATTCCACCGGTGGGCCAATCATGGTCAGGAATTATTGTTTGTTGCCGCTTGGTTTGTGGTGTTCGGGGAAGTCCTTGCGGTATCTTCGCAACAATTCTCCGATGTCATTCTTGAGGATGTAAATCTTGCCGCGGATCTGTTTTGTTTCTCCCGGCTTTAAGCCGCCGATGCGGAAGTCGGAATGCAAACAGACGATCACTCCCTGGAAGAGTTCTTGGTAGGGTTCAAAGGCGGTAGCCAGAATCATTGACTCGTCGGCGGAAAAGCAACCGATCAGGCCGTTGCTGGGGACGGTGTCGTTCAGCGGGCGGGGATTGACGTCGTTGCGATCCACATGCCGAGGCGCCCAAACTTGTCCAGGCACGTAGCGGGCCTTGGTCGCCCAATCGGACGTGGGCATGCGAGTCAGTTGTCCGTTGTAGAAGACAAAGCCTTTGTCGAGATAGGTCTTCTGATTGCGGCCGGTAAATCGATCGACGCGCAGGCAAGGTTGCGCCCAATATGCCAGCGACGGTTTTTGGGTGGGATTGGTCGCTGTGATCTGAAAATCAATGTTATCCGCCAGTGCGCGGATGTCGTGCTGCACAATCACGCCATCGGCCAACCTGCATTGCAGTTGCAAACGGCTGCCGTCTTTGGCGGCGTCGATTTGCTGGGTTTCATGTTGGATGGTGGTTTCTCGCCAATCTCGATCGGTCGAACCGGGTCGGCAATACGCCTCGATGTAATGGATTTTGAGCGGACCTCCCGGCAAATGCGCGCCCGAAATGGTGAGCATGTTCTTTTGCCACGATAACGAAAGCGGTGCGGGTTCGTCAGCAGCCAAGGCTGCATGGCTCAGCGCCGCGACCAGCAACACTCCGCCCATGCATCGATTCAATAACCTCATGGCAAAACCTCATTGGACAGGAGAAACAAAAAAGGGGGAGACGGTGGTCAACTCCACGGGCATTCCTTCCAGGAACCGCAACTGTGCTTGTTCGCATTCACCGCGGCTCTTACAATAACCGCTGATGCGTTCTCTGCGAAGACTATGGGCCAACACGATCGGTTGCTACGCATGAAACCGGACGAATTCGACGCTCGATTGAGTCAGATCGAAACCGATTGGAAGATGATTTTGGACGCCAGTCGCGGCGCCGAAATCGGACACAAGCGGGCGATTCAAACGTTTTTCGATCAGTATTCGCGTGCCGTCTATCGCTATTTGCTCGGCGCGGTCCGCGATCCCGATGCCGCGGATGAATTGTTTCAAGAATTCGCGCTGCGGATTTCCAAGGGATCGTTTCGTAATGCGGACCAATCGCGGGGGCGCTTTCGGGCGTATCTAAAATCGGCACTGATCAATCTTGTGATCGAGTACCGCCGCAAGCTCAGCAAAAAACCGGGCAGCATTCAAACTGAACCGAGCGAATTCAAAAATCCCGCAGCTGCGCTCGAAGCAGAATTCACCCGGACCTGGCGGAACGAATTGTTGTCGCGGACGTGGCTACAACTCGAAGAGGGGGATCGCCGCAAGGGACGCCGTTACTACGTGGTGTTAAAATTCCAGACCGAGCATCCTCAGCTCACTTCAACCGCCGCCGCTGAACAACTCAACGTGCGAATGCAGGGAGAACGACCCGTATTCACTGCGGCGGGCATGCGAAAGACGCTGCAGCGTGCTCGCGACAAATTCGCCGAAATGCTGCTTGATGAGGTCTCGAAATCACTGCACGATCCGCGTCTGGATGAGTTGGAGAACGAGTTGGTCGAATTGGAACTCGACCCCTACTGCCGCTCAGCTTTGCGGCGACGGCGGGGGGAATAACGACAGCATAGAAAGCTCGCTCACCGCAATTCACCGAGGCCCGTAAACGCCCAATGCCCCGCCGAAACGTTTCGGCGGGGCATTGGTATCTTATTGAGAACCGTAAGGGACGGACCACCCGGAGAATCCTTCTCTGGCGTCCTTTGCGGGAATCAAGGCAGCGAAAAAGTAGTTTCAGTAGCGGCCTATTTTTCGGCCGTCGCCGCGGCGATCTCGCCGCGGGCAGTGAATTGGATCGGTTCGGGCATGCCTTTGATCGTCACGGTGAACGTCTCGGCGAACTTGCCGGGCTTGTTCGAAGGAACGAATGACAGCGGCAACACATGAACCGGCTTAGTCGTTTTGGGAAGTTGAACTTGATAGGCGGCGTTACCCGATTCGCTTTCGATTTTCTCGATAGTAAACGGTTTGCGTCCGCGTAAAACAACGTTCACGGTTTTCTTGTTTCCGCCGGCGGTCAAGACGCCAAAAGAAACGGCGCGGGGCGTGATTGTAATTTCCGCTTCTACCCGCCCTTCGATCAACACCGGCACGCGCGGGCTGTTCGTGTCGTCCGTAATCAGGAAAAGTTGATTGCGGAGATCACCGACAGGGGCATCACCTTTGAGATCGACCACCAGATCGTATTTCACGCGTCCCGCATTGCGTTCTTTTTCAATGGCTTTGGCAGTGATGTTTGGGTTTTTGGTTTCGACTTTCAGAATTTTCCAATCGTCACGTCCGGCGTAGGCAATGTCGATTACCTTTTGTGTGGCTGTTCCTTTGGCGACGGCGCCAAAGTTCACCATGCCCGGCGTCAGGACGACGTCTGTCCGAATGTAGGCTGAGATCGGCAAACGGACTTCGGCATAAGACGGCGTATCAAATGTGACGATCAGGTTGGAGTCTTTTTTACGTGTGAATTTCCGTGTGTTCATCGAGACTTCGATGTAAGCGGTTTCGCCGCTTTCCAACAGGTCGCGACTGGGGCGTGCAGCTGTGCATCCGCAGGTCGTTCGCGTGTTGGCAATATGGACTTGCTGGTTGGTGTTGTTGGTGATTTTGAACCGGTAGGTAGCTTCCGCGCCACGAGCGATCACACCAAAGTCGTGGTTTTTTTCTTCGAACATCGCTTCAGCCCACCCAGGGCTTTGAGCTGTGGCCGTGGCTGTGCATGCCAATAAGCCAGCCACCAAAAAAAACGAACGCTGAATGATCATAAGACGCATAACTAAATCTCACTTTGGCGAGCTCAAAACGGCAAGCCGTCGACGAAGTTGGAGGACCGGTCCAGAATAGTCTCCGTTCGTTGACCGGGGTGTTTTCAAGCGGCACTCAACTGCCGGCGTTGCCGCTGCTGGATCATCTCATAAGGTATTTGTTGTCATCGACATCAGTCGTCGGTGAGGTTAATGGCTCCCTCTCAAAATGTCAATGTGCCACCGTTCGCTTCGTGCTTTGCCAGAATCTCGCGTACAACCCGTTCAATGGGAACACGTCGTCGCTCCTCCCGTTGAATTGTCGCCGTTGCTTGATTTGCCAACTGCGGAATTGGCCGCGATAGGGGTTCTGGGCTATGTTTGACGAAATCCTTGAGACCGTTCGTTTTCTCTGTTTCTCTGTCCGGAGCTTGAATCGCCCCGAGAGCACTCATGAAACGTTTCGCCGACCATTACGTGACTCAAATGCTGGATCTCCTGCAGACAATGACCTTGCAGGATTACGGCCACGTTGTGATTGCGCTCATTCTGGTCGGATGGGCAATCACCCGCGTGAAGTAGACGGTCGTTCATCCGGTTCGTGGGTTGTAGGATTTGCAATTCAGTCGACGCAGCCAAATCATTGCAAGACTGCGTTAAGCCGCGCGTCCCTAATAGTCGATATCCCCAGCAGAACTTGCATTTTCGGCACTCTGGGGGGAGACGGCAGCATGCGTCACTTTTTGGCGCTGGCATTCGCAGCATTACTACTGGTGGCAGTTCCGGGCTGTAGCAGCGGCCCGTTGAGCAACGCCTATTACCAGGAAGTCGACGACTTCAATGACTGTGTCAACGACAACATCCATTTCGACAATGTCTACTACTGGTATTGCCGGGAGTGTGGTTGCCGGGAGTGCGTGCCGTTTGGCAACTGCTATTAGCAGACGTGGCGTAATCCCTGAGGGGAATTTCGTACCGGTAGCGGTGACTGCTTTTAGATGCACCTCTACTCTATAGACATGCCGACGTAGCGTTTTACCGGCGTGCCGGTCGGTGCATGCGGCTCGTGGAAAAGCATGGGCGGCTGACAACGTCGTGGGGAAGAATATCGTCTTGGAGGTAGGTCTGGGTCAGGATTCCCCGAGGACGTTGCCGCCGCCGTATGGCACGGCAACTTGAAATGTCGGCCCGTTGCCGCTGACGTTTTCCAGCGTTTGGAATGTTGCGGCAACGGGAAAGTCTTACAAGTCGTTTCAAAACCCTCTGACGTGCTTTGCTGGCACGGTTTTGCAAGTTTCTAGAACCATCGCAACCGGGTTTTGAAACGGGTCTTAAGCAGTGAAGGCGCCGGCTACCGATTTCCCGGTGTAGGCTTCTTCGAGAAACGTCTCAGCCAGTTCCGAGCGAAGGACACGAATGTGGCCCGGGGCTTCAATCCCCAGTCGCACAACTCCGCGGCCACACTGGATCACTTTGACGACAATGTCATCTCCAATCTGTATCGATTCGTTCCGTTTTCTGGCAAGTACTAGCATCGCTCCCCTCCTATTTTTGGTGGATCGCGTTTGGTCAAACGCGGGACAACTAATTGAATGCAATGGCCCCAATCGGCCGAATGCTTCAGGCAATCCTTTGCATCAGCGAACTGTGTGCCAGAGGAGTTCATCCCTCGTCCTCCCATATTTTTGAGATACTACAACCGTATGTTAAGTGGTAGTTTACGGAATATGAAATTCTGAAGAATTTTATTCCCGCTCTGGGCCACTCAACCAACGTTCTGGGAGGTCTTGCAATTCGCAACGCAAATCTTGCAATCCGCAAAGAAAAGCTTATCCTAAAACCAGTTCTTTCCGAGTGGATCACACTTGCGTCACTGGACGAGTGTATATATACCCTGCGACGAATTGAGACAAGACCAATTTTGGAAAAATTTGGCCCTCGATCGGTGGATGAGTGGTAGGGCGAAGAGGCAATATCAGGCCAAGGCGTTGGAGAATTCCCGATCTTGGCCGAATTGCCGGAGATGAGGAGTGGGCGGTACCCGGCCAGCCGCCCCGTGGCGGGATGAATGTCGGATTCGTGCAGAGGGGCGATTGAGAGAGGGCTAAGTGTCGAAAATAGCCCTCAAAAGTGTGTCAGCGACCGCTTGCAATCAAGGTGAGGCTGATTATACTTGTCCCGTGCCCGGTACGACATAAATGTAAACAAACGTAAGGATTATCGTCATGAGTGCGAGTTGTGAAGTTTGCGGCAAGACCGCCCAAAAGGGCAATTCGGTGACGCAACGGGGTAAGGCTAAGTATCTGGGCGGAAACGGACGCCAAACGACGGGTATTTCGCGGCGGTTGTTCAAGCCAAATCTGCAGAAAATTCGCGTGCAAGAGGGTGGCGGGACTGTCTCTAAGCGGGTCTGCGTGCAGTGCATCCGTGGCGGACGTGTGCAAAAAGCAGTCGTGCGGAAGTTGTTTACACTTCCTGAAAAATAAACCTGAGCGGCGTGATATGCTGGTGGAGACCCTGCCAGCTTGTCGCTGCGCGTCTCCTGAGAACGCTCTGGCACGATCATGACGACTGAATTGACACGTGATGAAATCCAGCGGGTGGCTGTTCTAGCGCGGCTGAAATTGAGCGACGCGGAACTGGATAGCCTCACCTCCGAGTTGGCGCAAATCCTGGGGCACATGGATCAATTGAACGAGCTGGACACCGAAGATGTCGAGCCGATGGTTCATGCGATCGAATTGAAGAACGTTTTTCGCACAGACGAAATCCGCGAATCCCTGCCGCGGGACGAAGCGTTGGCCAACGCCCCAAAGTCGGACGGTCGTTACTTCCACGTTCCGCAGATTCTGGAAGGGTCTTAGCCGCGGTCGGATTTTTGCGGTGGGCTTGCGCCAGAGAACTGCAAAAATCTTCGCGGGTCAAATCATCACTCCCCATTCGAGACCTACAGCCATGTCGATTGTCGGTGCGACCGCCGCGGAACTTCTTGCACGGATGGAGCGGGGGGATACCAGCAGCGAAGAAGTGACGACCGCCTATTTGGACGTGATCGCCGCGCACGACGAAGACGTGAAGTCGTTTGTGCATGTCGACCGTGACGCAGCACTCGAAGCGGCGCGGGAGGTCGATCGTCAGCGGCAAGCTGGGGAGAAACTGGGGCTGCTAGCAGGATTGCCTGTGGCGGTCAAAGACATCATGTGCACGCGGGGTGTGCCGACAACTTGTTGCAGCAAGATGTTGGCGAACTATGTTCCTCCTTACGATGCGCATGCGGTGACGTTGTTGCGTAACGCCGGTGCGGTGCTGATCGGCAAGACGAACATGGATGAATTTGCCATGGGATCGTCGACCGAGCATTCGTCTTTCGGTGCGACTCGCAATCCCTGGAATCTTGAGCGAGCGCCGGGAGGATCAAGTGGAGGTTCGGCGGCGGCAGTGGCAGCTCAGATGGCGCCGCTGGCGGTTGGGACCGACACCGGCGGATCGATTCGTCAACCGGCAGGATTCTGCGGCGTGGTTGGCATGAAACCGACCTACGGCCGGATTTCTCGCTACGGATTGGTGGCCTTTGCTAGTTCGCTGGATCAAATCGGCCCGTTCGCTAACGATACCGCCGGAGCAGCGTTGTTGCTCGAAGCGATGTCCGGGTATGACAATCGCGACTCGACCTGCATCGACACACCGGTTCACCCGTATAGCAAAACAGTCGAGGAACCGTTGGCCGGGTTGAAGATCGGCGTCGCTAAAGAACACTTTGTCGACGGTCTTGATCCTGAAGTCGAAACAGCAATCAATAACGCGTTAGGGGTCTACGAATCGCAGGGAGCAGAGCTGCGCGAGATCAGTTTGCCGCACTCGAAGTATGCTGTCTCGGTCTACTACCTGATTGCTCCGTCGGAAGCATCGAGCAATTTGGCGCGGTATGACGGCGTGCACTACGGGCATCGGGCCGAGTCGTTTGAAAACATGATCGACATGTTTTCCGCCAGCCGTGGCGAGGGCTTTGGGCATGAAGTCAAACGGAGGGTGATGTTAGGGACCTATGCACTCTCGGCAGGCTACTACGATGCGTATTATCTCAAGGCGCTCAAAGTGCGGCGGTTGATCCGTGAGGACTTTGATACGGCGTTTCAGGACGTCGATGTGATTGTCTCACCTGTGTCGCCGACCCCCGCATTTAAGTTAGGTGCGCACGACGATGATCCGTTGGGAATGTATTTGTCGGACATTTATACACTGAGCGCCAATCTGGCCGGTTTGCCGGGCATTTCGATTCCTGCAGGCATGAGTTCAGACGGACTGCCGATCGGGCTGCAAGTCTTAGCTCCACCGCTGGAAGAAGATCGCGTATTGCGCGCCGCACGCATGTTTGAACGCGAAACCAACTGGCACACACAACGCGCTCCGCTGGCCGGGCAATCATCGTAGCGCAGCGGATGCGGGTTGCATCATCACCATGCTGAAGCGTTGTTGAAGCAGTCGTGATTACAACATGCAGCATGACTGGCCGTTGCGTGAGATTTGTTTTCTGCTTTTCAGTCAAACGTCCTGCCTAGAAAGGTGCGTCGCGACGCACCCTACATTGTTGTTGATCGTATTGGACGTCATATGCTGCAACGTTATCTCTTGGCCTGGTTGAGCCTGCTTTGTTTAGTGGCCTATTTTTGGCCGCAGTGGGGGCCGACGTCGTTTGATCCATTCGTGGAAAGCACGCCGTATTTGTCCTACCTGATCATCGTCACGATGTTTGCCATCGGGGCTCTGTTGCCCAGTGACGAGGTGCGGAATGTTGCGGCGCATTGGCCGACCGTTTTACAGGGGACGCTGCTGCAATACACCACCATGCCGCTATTCGCCTATGGAGTCGGCCGGTTGTTTGGGTTTGGTCCGGAGTTGATGGTGGGCGTGATCATTGTGGGGTGCGTGCCGGGGGCAATGGCATCCAACGTGCTCACCCTGGCCGCGGGAGGCAATGTTAGCTATTCGGTCAGCTTGACCACGAGTGCGACGCTGTTGTCTCCGCTATTTGTGCCAGCAGCGTTTTGGTTGTTTCTGGGCAAGTCACTCACTGTTTCCCCGGTCGATGTCTCGATCAAGTTACTGTATCAAGTGGTGGGGCCGGTCGTGATCGGGCATTTGCTCAGTCGGCGGTTGCCCAAATTTCAGTCGGTGATGCAATGGCTGGGACCGGTGATTGCCAATTTAACGATCCTGTGGATCGTCGCTGCTGTGTTCGCAAATAAGCGGGATGCCATCACCGAGCACGCTTCGACATTGGGGGGCGCGCTGCTGCTGATCAACGTGGCCGGTTATGCCGCGGGGTTCCTCGGCGGCAAGGCCTTGCGGTTCAGTGAGCCGATGCGGCGGGCGCTGACGCTGGAAGTCGGCATGCAGAATGCCGGGTTGGGAACCGTTTTGGCGAGCCAACTCTATCCGGATGAACCGAGCACAATGATTCCACCGGCTTTGTATACGTTTGGGTGTATGCTCACCGGCACGATATTGGCGCAGTTCTGGCGACTGCGACCCGTGGAGGCCCCAAGCGTGAAATCGTCGCCGATAATGGTTGACGACGACTAACCGTCAGCCAGACGCTGGCATGACAGGTGCGTCACGATTCATGTATTGGGGTAGGGCGATCCTTGCGGAACACTGGCAAAGCCAGTGGCACCCAACGTTATAGAATTTGACGATGTACTAGTCTTCGGAAGAATCCTGACGCAGCGCATCACGCTCGTCGCGAGTGACCTGCAGGTCGAACATCAGGTATTTGATGTCCAAACGCAGTTGCGAAAGGGCTTCTTGAACCAGCGATAGGATACGGCGGCGACGGCGTGCGGAGTCGACGACCTGATCGTAGACCCGCCCCATATCGGCTTGGTATTCGCTAGGCAGGTTGGCGATTTGCCGTCCCAGCTCCAGTAGTTCGCGAGGAAGTTCCTCGGTGTCTTTATCGTTCAATCTTGGGTGTCCAGTCATCTTATAGTTGTTCTCCTGTTTTTGCTATTTTACGCATTTTCCGCGCCGAGAGGCAGTGTTTCAAGATGGTTTTACGCAAGTGGCATTAGTGTAAGTGTTTGCGTCAAATGAGGTTTTTCGACATGGATAGGGTTGTGTGGTTTTACGACAACGCCTTCGGGTTGGCCTAAATCGCAAGTTGCTATAATATCTGGCAGTTACGTCCGATTGCCTCTTTGGGCACATGTTGCGAAATGGCAACATGTCTGGTGCATCAGCACCTCGAAGCGGCACACAATCAAAATCGGGCTGATTCGCGGGCCATGGGCTGTTCTCTCACTTTTCTGATTTCCTCGACATCACCCCTTCTAATAGACACCACTTCTCATGGATGAGAAGAGTCGTTCTCAACCGCACAAAAGTCTCAGGTTTTGGCTACATTTCGGCGGGTTCCTGTTGGGCCTGCTGTTGTGGTTGGGGGGCGTCTGCGCTGCTGCAGAATTCGTTGAAGATTTCGAAGACGTTTCCCCCGGCAAGACCTCCTGGTTTTTGCAGTTCGACAAAGGGCAATGTCGACTGATTGACCACCGCCGTGTGGATCAAGCCCACAAGGGGCAAGGTGCGGAATTTCTGAATTTCGAAGCGACTGACGAAGGGACTTTGGTGGAGTTGCGGCACTCATTGCCGGCGACACAGGTTCTATTAGGTGAAACGCATCTTTCGTTATGGGTCCGCTGCCAACAGCCCGGCTGCCAATTATCGCTACGATTGGTGTTACCCAACGAGATTGACACCACAACCGGTAAAGCGCCGCTCATGATTCCACTTGAGGGCGATACTTATACCGACGAAGAAGGCCGCTGGCAGCAGCTTTCTTGCCGTACGACCAAACGTGCGGTGCTCAAGACAATCGGTTGGGCGCGAAACTATTACGAAAAGACCGAAATCGACACCGAAGGTATGTATGTCGACCGTGCGTTTTTGACAGCCAAGTCGTTGGCCGGGCCGGTCAAGTTTTTGTTAGATGACATGCACTTGGGACCGCGCGTGCGACCCCAGACTATTATTCCAGTTGACCACCGCGAGGACGCGTCCGCAACATCAACCCCCGCCAAATTTCATCTGGATCAACTGACAATAGAAGACAAGCCGACCTTTTTGCGCATCCTCCCTTATCATAACGAGGATCCGGCCGAGTTAGCGCGATTGCGCTTCAATACCGCGTGGATACCGGATTTCGCGAATGTAGCGGTGCTGAAAAAACTGCGGGCGCAGGGGCTGTGGATGATCGCCATTCCGCCGCAAGCGATCGGACCGGATGGCACGATGTATGATGCACGGACGGCCAACTTGGCCCCGTTTTCAAAAGACACCGAAGGCATTTTGGCGTGGTATCTGGGAACGGGAATTCCTGCTGACGACAAATCCTTGATCACCAATTGGATCGAAACACTGCGCGGCGCGGACCGAAAATATAACCGTCCGTTCATGGGGGATGTGGCGGGGTTGGAGTTGTCCTACTCGCGACTGTTCAAGATGCTCGGTGTTTCGCGGAATGTGTTGCATACCAGTTTGAACTTTCGTGAGTATCGTGAAGCCTTGATGGCGAAACGACATGCGGCCCGTCCCGGTTCGTTTTGCTGGACTTGGATCGAAACGGAACCTTCGCCCGAACTCGATGGGTGGCGCGTGGCTGCGGGGTGGCATCCGGTGGTTGTCGAGCCGGAGCAAATTCGCCTACAGCTTTATGCGGCGCTGCAGGCGGGCAATCGCGGAATCGGTTTCATGAAGTCGAGCGATTTGAACGAAGAGCGTCCCGGAGGATTGGAACGCAAGTTGATCATTCAGTTGTTGAATATGGAATTGGATCTGATCGAACCGTGGCTAGCGACAGCGACATTGCGATCAACAGTTCCTGTCAAGATTTCACAACGCAAACAGCAGCTTCGCCAAAGCAACCTGTTCGGCGGCAGTGCAGGAGCGCGGCGGCGGAAAGATGAATTGTTGCGCGCGCGGACGGATGATTTGCGGCAACAACCGAGACTCAGAAAAGAACTCGAAGCGGCTGTGCTGGAAACAGTCGATGGGAATCTGTTGATTTTACCCACTTGGCTCGAGGAAGGGGCACAATTCGTTCCCGGACGGTTGGGGGGCGAAGATGTGCGAATGACCGTTCCCGGTGTCCCGGCTACTGCGGTCGCCTTTGAAATTACGACCACCGGAGTGCACAGCCTGGACGGGCGGAGTCGCCGCGTCGCCGGCGGATTAGAAATCACATTGCAGAAGTTCGATCAGACCGCCATGGTCCTGCTGACGTCCAATCCACGATTGAAAATGGAACTGGATCGCAAAGTCTATGCGATGGCGCCGGAAAGCGCCGCGGTCTCACTCCGGTTGGCAGAAACCAAATTGGAACGGGTCCGCGCGATTGACCGTGAGCTTGTTGAACTGGGATATCCGCAGGGAGACGGATTGGGCAACATTCGTAAATGCGAATCCAGTTTGCGAAACGCCCGGGAAGCGTTGCGACGAAAGGACTTTAATGGAGCGAGGATCTTGAGCGGCGAGGCGATGCAAGCGCTGAGGATTCTGCAGCGGGGACATTGGAACGATGCCGTACGCAATCTCTCCAGCCCGGTCTCCAGTCCGCACACCTTGTGCTATCAAACATTGCCCGATCATTGGGACATGATGGCCCGCTTTGGCAGTAAGATTTCCGCGGGTGACAACTTGTTGCGGTCGGGAGACTTTGAGGATCTCGATACGATGATCGCCGAGGGGTGGCAACACAAACAGCGGGAGTCCTCCGGCATTCATGCAAATGCAGAACTCGCGCCGCACTCCTCGCCGGGGGGCGGACAATATAGCCTGCGTCTGGCTGCGCTGCCGTTGGATGCGGAAAGAATTCCACTGCTGGTTCCTGAACCACCCGTCACCGTGACCACGCCACCGCTCACGGTGCAAAGCGGACAATTGATTCACATCCGTGGCCAAATACGTATCCGGAGAGACATCACGGGGAGCGCCGATGGGCTGCTGTTCTACGATAGTCTGGCCGGCCCGGCACAAGGACTGCGTTGGAAATCGACTGAGGGCTGGCAACGCTTTGAGTTGTTTCGCGAAGCGAACAGCAGCGGTCCGATGACGCTGACGTTGAGTTTGACCGGTATGGGGGATGTGTTGATTGATCAACTGCAGGTGATTGCCGTGACGCCCTCGCGGTCAATCGGAGGTTTCCGCGGCGAAAAACATTACGATCCCCGGCACATTCTCACAGTTCCAGTCAACCGGAGAAGAGTGCAAGGCATGGCCAAGCCGCAGGGACGTGAGCGTCCGACCCAACGTTACGATTCCCGCCGCAACGATGCGCGACAACGTTAGTGCCCCGGTTCATGTGGGAGTGGGATAAGACTTCCGCGATGAAGACTGTTGTCGAAACGTTTGCGGTGTCTTTTTCATTGGGATCGTCCGACTTCCTGCATCGAAAGGTGCGTCGCGACGCACCCTACATTTAGCGGTTTATCAGTCTGCTTTTAGTTTTCGGCCTTCGTTGCGCCACCAGCGGAATTCGTAACTGCCGTGTTCGGCGCAGGCAGCGATGTCTAGACGGCCATCGCCGTTGATGTCGGCGATGATCACCTGATTCGCACTCCGCCAATTCTCTTTGAGCATGTGCCGCTTCCAGGTTTTCTTCGAGTCGCCAAGATTCTCAAACCAAGCAATGCTGCCGGGATTGCGCCAGGATGTGGCGGCAACGTCGATGTCGCCATCGCCATCTAAATCACCGGCGATGGCTTCAAAGGCATCGTCGAATTCGGCGCCAATCACGTGCTGCTTCCACGGTCCAGGCTCTGCTAGATTGTTCTCGTACCAGAGGATTTTGTTGTCTTCCCGTTTTGTCGAAGCTTTGCCATCATCGCTTTCCGGGCGGTAATAAAACCCCAACGCCATCACCACGTCCATGTCGCCATCGCCATCCATATCTGCCGGATTGCCGTGAGCGGGGCAGGGGGATTGGTCGTCGATCACGTGTTTGGTCCAATGTACCTCGCCGTCCGTTTTCGTGTTTTCATACCAGAGCACCGCGGGGGCTTGTCGCGCGGTGCCGAGCAAGTCCATATCACCGTCGTTGTCGAAATCGGCGGCACGCATTGTGCGGGTTTCGAGGATGTCCTGTTCGATGACCCGTTTTTTCCAGGCTCCCTCCCCGGGCGAGCCGTCGTTTTCGAACCAGGCGAATTGATTTCCCAGCACCCAACTCGACGCCGCTACGTCTAGATCGCCATCGCGGTCGAAATCGGCCAAGGCAACGTCATAGGCTCCCGGCAAATCGGTGGTGATCACATGCCGCGACCACAATGTCCCGTCGGTCGGCTTGCCATTGTTCTCGAACCACAGCAAATCGCCGCGGAGGTTTTTGACAATCACCACATCCAGATCACCGTCGCCGTCAACATCGCCGACCAGATGCCGTTCGAGCCGTTCAGGATCGTCCTTTTGGATAATGTGCCGTTTGAACGCAGCTTGACCGTCGTTCTCGAACAGGTACAGCATGTTGTGCGGCGTATAATCGGCGCTGGTCAAATCGAGGTCGCCGTCACGATCAAAGTCCGCCGCGGCAATGCCGTAAGCGTAGGCGTATTTGTCGGCGATCAGATGTTCGGAAAACTGAATCGATGGCACGGGCTCGTCGGCTCGACAACAATCAAAACCGTTCGGCAAGGCACTGCAAACCAGGAGGAAAAGAATGGCAGCGGGGTGTCGCATGGTGTTGCTCCAGTTGGGGGTAAGTGGGAGGATGCCACCCATACTAGCACGCCCTTGAGCTGGCCGCACTTAGAGCAGTTGTATGACAACGCTTCTTTGGAGAACTTAGCCCGTGACGGCTGTCGAAGCATCGACAAGTTATTGCGAGATTCCGCTTGCTCAATTTTGTTGAGAAACCACAGCAAAGACAGCGCATATTTTCCAAGGGTAATCCATTACACTGCCTGGCATTTCTGCGTCGTTTCCCACTTATTTTGTGCGTTCATTAGGGGATTGACCTCGATTAGCTGAAATCGCTCGCAAGGCCTATTGAAAACGGGTTCTTGCTGCTCATATCCTCGAAGTCGTTCTCAAGGCGAGGGTGTTTTTACGTTGGCGGACACGCTCTATTTTTCGTAATGACGTAGAATGGCCAACTGTTGCAGGGTAAGGAATTCTGGCATGAGTAAAGTAGCCCAGCGCGGGGCGCTCATCGAATTAATTCGCGACCATTTTGGCCAGCCTCAAAAGGGGGCCCAGATTGGCGTTTGCGATGGCAAAACCTCGGAAGCATTGTTGGGGAGTTTCGGCCGGTTAGAGCTGTTGATGATCGACAAATGGAACGATCAAAAAGCTTGCCGACCGGCGATTCATAATACTTCCCGGTTTTCATCGCGGCGACAAATATTCAGTTGCCCCACCAGTCATCCCAAGGCGCTGGAATTAGCGCCCACAGCCGGGTTGGATTTTGTGATTATTGATGCCGATCATTTAAAAAACAGCTATTTCCGCAGCATGCGGGATTGGTTTTATAAGGTCAAACTGGGCGGACTATTTTGCGGGTGCGATTACGGCAAGTCGGACCACCCCGGCGTGATCGATGCAGTGCAGCGTTGGGCCATGCAAATGGGACGCGGCAAGGCAGACAAATTTCATGTCACCAAGTTGGGAAATGTTTGGTGGACGACTCGCGTTGCGGAGTGAAGGACGCATTCACACAGCCAGTGCTTTTTGGCAGTAGCGGCGAAACGAGAACTGGCTGTTGTCCACGGGGGACAGTTCGGCGAATTTCTGGTCGACGAGATTAGCTATCTTGACCAGATCAAAAGCCTTCCATTTTTTGCCGAGTTTTACCAGTTGATCCAGCCCGCTGGGGATTTGTTTGAGCGGGTCAGGCATCAGAGATGATGCGGCTACAGCTGCCGCTGCCGTCGTGCGGAGCTGCGGATCGTTGAACAATTTCAGCCCGCGATGATGCAATACGACGCAACAGATTAAGTCGTCGGGGAAATCCCAGCCATACATGATTTGGCCGGCGGCCAATGCATGATTCCAGCCGAATGATTTTTCCTCAAATGTGACCAATTCGCGCGGCCGCTCCAGTTGTGCTTCCGTAAACCCGTAGTAGCTGGTGAACATGTCATTGGTCAGCGCGGGCAATAAGAAATCTTGCAACATGCCCGCTGAAAAAGCCAAGTCTTGATCGGCACCTAACAACCGCGCGACTTCTCGCGCAAAAATGGCCCGTTCGAGATTGCCTGCCCAGAAGTTGCGAAGATTGATCAGCTTCGACTCGCGGCCCTGCATCGAGCGTTCCATGGCTTTCGCGACTAAATACAACGAGGTTTCACGAAACCCCAGTAGGCCCACGGCTTGCTGCGCTGAGGTCGCTTTTTGGCTGAGGCCCACCGCGGCCGAGTTGATGTGCCGCAGCAGCGCCGCGGTTAAACCCGAGTCGGTTTCGATGATTTTTCCCAACTCAACAGCCGTTACCTGCGGGTCTTCCGCTCGACGATTGAACTTCATCACTGCCAGCGGCAGGATCGGCACCTTTACGCGCGAGGGGATCGACGACTTTTCGGGGTCACCAATGAGTGATTTTCGCATTTCAGTCCAGTCGACCATGGTCAGACCCTTTCAGTAGGGGGGATGAGAGCTGGAGTGGTTCAGAGCCGGTTTTTGGTCGCTAAAACATAGGTCATGTACCCAGCAAAGCGGCCTTTCTGGGAAAAGCTGCCTCAAAAGTGTTTCCCCTCCGAAACGTATTGCATCTTCTAGTGCAATCGTGTGGTTCGTACGGATTTCGATGTTCGTGCGTGCTATTGACGTTTTGCTGATTCAACTCCTTTCGTCGTAGATTGTTGCGAAAACCCGGGTGGTGGAATATGCTATTCAGCCGTCGGTGGTCGTGCTTCGTCGGTTTCATGTTGCGCTCGACGCAAAGCACATTCCGTACAAGTGGACCAGCCGCAAGCCACAGCAGATTCTAGATTTGCCCCATTCCCAACCGAGGACGTTCCTACCGTGTTAGCCGGCCATATTGTTGCTCATCGACAGATCGAACTTATTGATGTTCCCGAACCAGAGCTGAACGGGCCCGGGCCTGACGGGGATCCGCAGATTATTTTCGAGCCGCACTACACCTGTCTGTGCGGATCGGACCTGCCTTTTTTCGATGGCGACTTCAACGGCGAACCGACCGAGTTTCCGCAGCAAGTGGGACATTCGCTGCACGAGATGATCGGCCGGGTTGCCGATACCAATGGCGAGAAATTCCACAAAGGGGAACAGGTGCTCACCGTGCCGGTCTATCAGGTCGGCTTTTTCGAACGCTTTTGTAACAGCGAAAACCGCACGATCCACGTCGACGACCGTCCGCATGTCGAAAACGCCTTGATGGCCCAACCGCTGGGGACGGTGATGTATGCGCTGTCCAAGCTGCCCAGCGTGATGGATCTCGATGTGGTCGTGGTCGGACAAGGCCCCATCGGCCAGTTGTTCAATGCCACCTTGCGTAATCTGGGTGCGCGGGAAATTATCGGCATCGACAAACTTCAATCGCGTCTGGATACCAGTCCCAAGATGGGAGCGACCGCTACGATTTGTAATGCGACCGAAGACCCCGTCTCCGCAGTGCAAAAAATCCTGGGCGGCAAATTGCCCGACCTGGTGATCGAGGCGGTCGGACACAAAGATCAGACGCTGAATCTGTGCATTGACCTCACGCGCAAGTTCGGCACGATTCTGTTCTTTGGTGTCCCTCCCGAACAGATCCACAACGTCAACATGCTCAAAATGTGGCGCAATAACCTGAAGCTCGTAACGAGCGTCGAACCCGGTTTCGAACGCGATTTTCCGCTCGCCATGCGGTGGATCGCCGAAGGCCGCATCGACGTCTCGCCAATTATCACACACCGCTACCCACTGGAGAAAATCCAAGAAGCCTATGAGGTGTTTTTGAATCGCACCGATGGGGCGCTGAAGGTGATGGTTGAATTTCCGGCTGCGGGAGGGCAGTAGGCAGGAAAATTAGTGGCCGGTGGTTAGTGGCCGGTGGCCAGAATTTATGGGGGCGAGATAGGTTGGGATTGGGGGGCTCAGTTTGTTTGCCTGTCGCGGTTGATGTTCCTTCTACCACCCTCAAGCCTGTTCCCTCAGGCCTCACCACCTGTCGCGAAATCTCTATTGTTGCTCAAGCCGGTTTACTCAGCCTGATGTCCTCTTGCAAAGAAGGCTTTAGACTTTGGGCGGGAGTTTGTAGGATTGCTGCAGGGATTTCTGCCGGTCGGGCCAACGGTTGAAATCTCGCGATTGTCCTACAGGTTGTTTTAAAACCCTCTGACTCGTTTCACGGACACTGATCTGAAAGTTTCTTGAACAAGTACAACTTGGTTTTGAAATTGTTTGTATGGACTTACGCTGCAAGCCACTTCCATCAAGGCCTCTCGCATATGAAAATCCATTGCTGTCTACTCGTTGTTTGTCTGTTGGGGGGATTTTCCTCCGCAACGTTTGCTGCTGACGTAGATACGTTGCTGAACGATATTAAATCCGTTGATCAACAGGCTCAGGGGAATCGCCAAGCGCAACAGGCGATTCGAGAACTGCTGAAAAATGATGACGTCTCGCTGACGACCGTCTTGGAGGCCTTTTCGGGGGCCAATCCGCTGGCGGTCAATTGGCTCCGCGGTGCTTTCGAATCGCTCGCCGATCAACGGTTGAAGACGACCAAGACGCTGCCGAAAAAACAATTGGAGGCGTTCGTGCTGGATACCCGTCACGATCCGCGGGCGCGGCGCGTGGCTTATGAGTGGTTAGTCAAAGTCGACGACACGGCAACCAGCCGCATTATTCCCGGTATGCTCAACGACCCCAGTGTCGAATTCCGCCGCGACGCCGTCGCCCGGTTGCTGACACAGGCGGACACGCTCTTTGAGGACGGCAAAAAATCAGAGTCGCAGCCGATCTATGAAATGGCTCTGACTGGTGCGCGGGATGATGATCAGATCAAAAGCATCGTCGACAAACTCCGAGAACTGGGGCAGGAGGTCGACTTGCCCGAACACTTTGGATTATTGCTTTCCTGGAAACTGATCGGACCGTTCGACAATTCCGACGAAGCAGGCTTTGATGTTTCCTATCCTCCGGAAACGAAAATCGATCCCGACGGCAAATACCAGGGCAAGGACTCGACCGAGGTCAGCTGGATCGATTATGCCACCGCCGATGATTACGGCATTGTCGATCTCACCAAAGCGCAATCCGCGCATAAGGGAGCGGTGACCTATGCCTATACCGATTTTGTGAGCGACGAAGACCGGTCGGTCGAATTACGACTCGGCACGCCCAACGCTTGGAAGGTGTGGGTCAATGGCGAATTGGTTTTCGGTCGCGAAGAATACCATCATGGAACACGATTGGACCAATACCAGTTTCCCGCCAAACTGCGCAAAGGCCGCAATGACATTTTGATCAAGGTCTGTCAAAACGAGCAGAAGGAATCGTGGGCACAAAAATGGGAATTTCAGTTGCGGGTTTGCGACCCGGTCGGCACGGCGATCCTCTCCGCCAACCGTCCCCCGCGCGTCGTCCCAGACGAAGCCAAAGACAAGACCGAAAGTGGAGACAACTCATGAAACAGCATCTTGTATTCGTCAGTCTGGCCCTGTTGTCCATCACGCAAATGGGAGCCGACTGGACGCAATTTCGCGGCAGCGACGCCAACGGAATCTCGGCCGAGAAACTGCCCGTAAAATTCGACATCAGCGACGGCACCAACATCGCCTGGACGGTCGATCTGCCGGGTCGGGGACTGTCAGGACCGATTGTCATCGGCGATCGGGTCTATCTGACTGCCAGTTCCGGCTTTCGCCAAGACCGGTTGCATGTGCTGTGCATCAATGCGCAGACCGGCGCCACGATTTGGCATCGGCAGTTTTTGGCGACGGGGCGCACGATGTCGCATCCCAAGATGTGCAACGCCACGCCGCAACCCGCCAGCGATGGCGAGCGGATCTTTGCGTTTTTCTCTTCCAACGATCTGATCTGTTTGGACCTTGACGGCAATCTGCAATGGTTTCGTGGTTTGACGCACGACTTTCCTAATGCGAGTAACAGCCTGGGCATGGCTTCGTCCCCGGTCGTGGTTGGCAATCAAGTGGTTGTGCAAGTCGAAAACGCGAGTGAATCGTTTGCCACGGCGATGGATGTCGAAACGGGAGAGCAAACATGGAAAATCGACCGGCCGGTGGGAAACAACTGGACCTCGCCGACCGTCTTGTCCGGACGCACGCCGGATGAGAAATTCGTCGTGTTGCAATCGGCTGAAAACTTGATCGGCTACGATCCGCAAACCGGCCAAGAAGTTTGGAAGCACGCAGCCGAGTGTGCAACGATTCCTTCGGCAACCGTGGTGGGGGATATGTTGTACGTGCCGTCCCAAGGCTTAACCGCGCTACGGTATATTCCCGACAGCGATGCTCCGGAAGTCGTCTGGCAGGAGCAGCGATTGGGGCCTTCGACGCCAAGTCCCATCGTGTATGACGGCCGCGTTTATACAACAAATCGCGCCGGGGTCCTCCGTGCCGGCGATGCGACCAACGGCGACATGCTATGGCAACTGCGGCTCAAAGGGCCCTTTAGCGGAACACCGGTGATTGCCGACGGCAAGATGTATTTGTTCAGCGAAAAAGGGCTGGCGCAAGTCGTTGATTTAACGGGCAAAAAAGGAGAACTCGTGCACTCGGCGGAATTCGTCGACACGATCCTCTGCACGCCGGCAGCTGCCAAAGGCGCGCTGTATGTCCGCAGCGATGAACATCTGTGGAAAATTACTGAAAAAGAATAACACGCTGAAAGATTAACACGGCGAAGCTGCAACACGGCGCGATCCGTAATCACGCGACTTGCCGTCGTTTGCGCCGCCATCCGTAACCCACCAGCGCCACACCGCCGATACCGAGCAAGGCAAATGTGCTCGGCTCAGGAATGACGGACACCGTGAAGTTGTCAAAGCTGAAACCATTCCCCTGGACCCATTGCAGTTCCACACTCTGACCGATGGCTACGAAGTTATCGGAGGTGAAACTATAGGGATCCACCGCGGGATTGATGGCGACGGGATAGACCGTTGGAAACGCTCCGATCGTCAACCCTGCAATATCTTCAATCGCAGCAGATGGTTCGGGTGTGTAAAGCGAGAGTGTGATCGCATCAAAGAGGACGTGGCGGTTAAACGTAAGAATGACCGCTTCGATTCCATTGATGGCATCGATTGTGTCGGTATCGTCGCCGGTTAACGGCGCATTGATCCCGAATGCAGAGCTGGTGCGATTCAATTCGCCAATATTAGCGCTGACGGTCACCACGAGCCCGTTGGCTCCGAATAAATCGAACGAGGCGGACTCGTCGATGTCTTCAATGCTCGCGTCACGCAGATCAAAGGTTTGTCCGGCCTGAAGTGGGGAGGAAACAGCCAAACCAATGACGACAACAACCCCCAAAATCAACTTCGACATGGTTCGACCTTCTTAGAATAGTGATTTCGCCTCAAACAGCGCACCGAAACGATTGCGAATGAGCTGGAAATTGGCAGAGTTTCCACAGAGCAAACTCTTCAGCATGCGCTCTATCGTGAAGTGTCACAGAACAGACATCAAGAAAAATCCCTCGAATCGGCAAAATTTAACTAAACTAAATAGAGCTTCTCAGCGAACAGTGGTGGCGTGATGCTTTCCGGCGGACTAACCGATTGTCATTAGACAGCCACAGCTGCGCCGACATCACGACTGCAAACTGCGGGACTCGGCCATGCGTTTCAGCGAGGCGCGGTCGATTTTTCCCGTCGCGTTCAACGGCATTTCGTCGAGCACCACGATTTCCTCCGGCGCTTTGTAGCCGACGCGCGCTCGTGAAAAGTGGATCAACTCAGCCACCGTCGGACGCTCGGTTCCGGCCGTGAGAGTGATATAGGCACGGACGTTTTCTCCATGCACGGTGTCATGTATGCCGACGACTCCGGCGCTTTCTACTGCCGGATGTTCAACCAATGAGTCTTCGACTTCCTGCGGGCAGATGTTGGAACCGTCGTGAATAATGATCTGCTTCTGCCGGCCGTCAAACCACAGGTAGTCCTCTTCGTCAACGCGGACCACGTCGCCCGTATCGAGCCAACCGTCAACAATGGTTTCTGCTGTGGCATCGGGGCGGTTCCAGTAGCCGATTGTGTTGGAGCGTGATTGGATCCATAGCCGCCCATCGGTTCCCACCGGCACCTCGCGGCCTTGTTCGTCCCGTATCGATGCGGCAAACCCGGGGGCGAGCCGTCCAATGGAGCCGACTTTATTTTTTCCCGACACCGGATTGATCGTGGCCAAACCGATCTCCGACATCCCGTAGGTTTCGTCGATTTCGATACCGGCCAACTCAACGAATTCTCGTTCCAACTCGGCAGAGACTTTGTCGCCGCCGGCAACACAGAGGCGGAGCGAATGAAAATGTTCGTGGTCCGCGCCGTGGTCGCGAACCAAGGCAAACAGCGCCGCCGGCAGCATGCAGAGCATTGTCGGCCGGGTGCTCGCCAAGAGTACTAAAACCTCTTCCCCAATGATCGCATGCGCAACATCGATGCGGATTCCGGCGGCCAAGCCGGCTAGCGAAAACAGCGAAGCGCCGATATGCGAGATGGACGAAGCGGGTAGGAAAATATCCTCGGGGACGAATTCAAAACCAGTAATGGCGCTGGCGAGCATCCAACCGAAGGTCTCGCGCGTGTGCGTGACCCCTTTGGGTTTGCCGGTGCTCCCTGAGGTAAAGAAGATGAACGCCGGTTCATCAGCTGCCGGGCTAGGGAGGTCCATCGCTGTGGGTTCTGTTTGCAGCAGTTCTTCGAAACTCCGGCGGTCGTCGACGGCATTGTAGGTGATGCGCCCCAACGGCAATTGTCCGGCCAATTGACTGAGTTCCAGATCGGCATCACGTTCTGCATGCGCCAGCAAGATCGAGGCACCGGTCACTTCGAGCGCGTGGTCAATCTCTGGGGCCTGGTAACGATAGTTCAGCGGCGTGGCCACCAGCCCTGCTTTTAAACAAGCCAGATAATAGATCACCAGATCGGTCCGATTGGGCATGAGCGAAGCTGCTCGGTCTCCCGGTTTGAGGCCAAGGGCCAGTAGATTGGCAGCCAACCGTCGACTTGCCGCATCGAGTTCCCGCCACGTCCAACTTCTATCGGATGAAACAATCGCCGCCGCATCGGGATTAGACTCCAGACCGATTTTCAAAATGTCCGCGAGCAGCACGGGTTTTTCTAGCGGAGGGCCGGTGATCGGCATAAGTCGGTCCTTTGTACTATCAACGTTGAAATTTAACGTTCAAAAATCCTTGCGGCCGAATATGCCGACAGGATAGGGAGTGCGGTTGGGGAGGACGCAAATCGGCCATCTCACCGACGATGGTAGCGAAGTCGAATTATACAGAGGGAGCGACTCGATGCGAGTGCGGAATCCGCCGTTGGTACCGAGATCATGCGGGAGAACAAAGTCCGACGTGGTGGCAGCGGTTTATTCACGAATATTCAAATAGGCTGATGTCGCATCCCTTGGGATGAGGCGATACGATTGCCTGCAAGCAGTGGGCAATGCCCTTGATAAGTTTTGAATGGGAGCACGTCTGAGAATGGCCAATTTTAAAGCATTGCGAGAAAAACACCTTGCCGACGTGCGGGGGTTTACCGCCGAGGCGATCGAACGGCTGTCTTGGAGTCGCGACCGGGTCTTAGAAGAACAAACGTTGCGGCTGCGAAAGATTGTGGCCGCAGCGCAGCAGGAATCGCCATTTCACGCGGGGCGCTTGGGCCATTTGGAAGCGAGTACGTTGGAGGTCAGCGACTTGGCAAAGATTCCACCCATGACCAAGGCGGATGTGATGACGCACTGGGACGATGTTGTTACGGACCGGCGGTTGAAACAGGATGATGTGAATGCGCACTTAAAGCGTCTGCTCTCGGGCGAAGAGACAAATGCGTATTACATGGATGAATATTACGCCGCTGCCACTGGCGGTTCGTCCGGCAAACGCGGGTTGTTTCTGTGGGATTGGGAAACATTTGTCGTGACCACCAACATCACAACGCGGATGGAAGCCCAGCAAGATGTGGCCCATCCCCCGGCAGGTCCGAAACGGACGGCAGTTGTCTGTGCTGGGTCCTATGTGCACGCCAGCCGGTTATTGTTTCCCAGCATGGTTGACCCTGAGCGTGATGTGCTTGTGCTTTCCGCCAATACCGCGATGCGCACGATGGTCGAGCGGCTGAATGCGTTTCAACCCGACCGGCTGATTGGGTATTCCTCGATCGTTGAGGAATTGTGCGCCGAAGCTCTTGATGGACGGCTGCAGATCAATTTGCAACGTATTTCCACCAACTCTGAGCCGCTGCCGCAACAGGCTCGCGACATGGCGCTTCAGGTCTGGGGCATAAATATTCACAACCAGTGGGGCTCGGTCGAAATCGGTGTGGCCGGCACTGAGGGGAATTCTTATTCGGGCATGACGATCGCCGAAGACTTTTTGATCTTTGAACCGGTGGACGA
Source organism: Symmachiella macrocystis (assembly GCF_007860075.1). Classification (NCBI taxonomy): domain Bacteria; kingdom Pseudomonadati; phylum Planctomycetota; class Planctomycetia; order Planctomycetales; family Planctomycetaceae; genus Symmachiella; species Symmachiella macrocystis. The sequence continues at coordinate 880,018 of NZ_SJPP01000003.1, read as the reverse complement.
GCACGATCAACCGGTGTCCGACGCTGCGCAGGCTGACCGGTTGCTGGTGACCAAATTGTACGGACAGGTGATGCCCATGATCCGTTATGAACTGACCGATACGGTTGTCCTTGACGGTGGCCCCAATCCGGACGCTCCAGGATACCGGCGGATCACCGAAGTCAAAGGCCGGGCAGACAATTGGTTTGTCTATCGCGAGAACACCAAAATACATCCTATGATTTTTCGGAGCATTCTCGGGCAAGAGCCGCATATCAGCGAATACCAAGTCCAGCAAACTCCAGCCGGGGCGCGCGTCCTGGCGATGACACACGGCGAAATTCCTGCCGACGCTCTGAAGACGGCGTTGGTGCGTGCACTCGCCGAGGGAGGGTTGAACAATGCGGAGGTGTCCATCGAAGTTGTTCCCGACCTGCCCCGGCATGCTGAAACCAACAAATTGCGACGGTTCGTTCCGCTGAGTTAGTCCACTCCCTTGGGCTTCACACGGATCCGTGATAGATACGGCTTTGCTTCGGGCCACGTGCGGACTTCGGCGAGTTGCTCGGGCGAGACTTCGATGGAGGTGACGAAATCCATCGATAACTTGCTGGGAAACTTGGCTTCCAGATATCCAAATGGGACCCGTGCTGCTTCCGCTTCCGCCGATAACCCTTTCTCACGGGCCGGAATGAAGAGCGCCCAGAATTTCTCAGCATTCTGTTCGACCAGCATCGCCTCGAAGCGTTGTCGCGCGAGATCGCCCGACTTTGAATTGTCTAAGTTGCGTAGTACCAAAATCGCCTGATAAGCGAGTGCCTTGTGCCAATATTGTTCCGTGACAATATAGTGCGAATAACTCAGTCGATCATCGAATCCCAGACTCAGCGGGTTGGTCCGCGCTGTTGGGAGCGGTTTGCCGCTGGCTAAGAGATCCTGCATTTTTCGTGCGGGCTGATGGCGGATGGAATAGATGAAATGCATCCCGCTAAACGGCGTCGCCCAACCGGTTTCGCGGACGGTATCCTTCATACGGATGATCACATCGCCGTAACGGGGCGAACCGTTGGGCGGCCCGACGCTGGCGAAGACACATTCAAAAGCGCCGAACAATTCGTTTTCCATCGCCGGCGTCGTGTGCTGAAATGGCTCGTCCAGCGTTTTTTCCTCAAGCGTTAGCGAATATAGTCCGCCGTTTTTTAGCACGCTGCGCAGATGCTCAAAATACAAACGATTGACAATCGGAGGCGGCATGTTTTCGATTTTCGCCAGCAGCTTCGCTTCCTGTGGCGAAAGGGGTGCCAGAAATAATTCAAATTCAGCAATCGTGCATTGCGAACTGATATCCATCCACTTTTTGATCGTGTCTTCATCGAGCGGGCGATGGAACGGGGCCGTGGCAATCGCACGGCGGCGGGCAGCGGCGACGGGATATCCGGCCAGCGGTTTCTCTTGGGAAGCGACAACGGTTTTGGGCGTTGCTGTCTGCTGAGCAACAGCGATTCGTTGCCCGTAGGAACAACAAAACAGGGCCAGCAATATGACAAAGCCACGACGATCACACATCACAACCGACTCCTTGGTTTCGATTCTGTTTCGATGTCACGCTGCGGCGCATTATAGGTGTACGATACAGACATTCACAATCGGCGCGCTATGGTGGATTAAGAACTGCCGATGATAACGCCGGCTAAAAAGACGATCAGTCCACCGACGATCACTGTCACGATTGCGGCCCCAAGTGGGGTTTTCATATAGCGATGGCGAATCCAGGCGATGACCAGTAATTCCACAACCACAACCGCGCCGGCCGTGTAGGCAGCGACGGTGAAGGTGGGGATTAAAAACGGCAGCGTGTGACCGATTGCCCCCAGAAAGGTCATACCCCCGCAAACGGCACCGCGTAAGAAGGGATTCCCGCGACCGCTGAGTTTCCCATCGTCCGAAAGCGCCTCGGAAAAAGCCATGCTAATCCCCGCCCCCACAGCGGTCGCCAACCCGACCAGAAAAGCAGTGCGGCTACTTTGTGTCGCCAGCGCAGCGGCAAACAACGGAGCCAGCGACGAGACCGACCCATCCATCAACCCCGCCAATCCAGGTTGAATCACCGAGAGCAGGAAGGACTTCTCATCGTTCCAGGCGGTCTTTGCTTTGACTGTCGTTGGCGATGATGTATCGGGCGGCACAGGGTCTTCGGTCATATGGTTTCGCAAGTTGTAAGTAGAGTTAGGGGCTGCTGTGCGTATCGTAACGTGTTAGGCAGTTACGGTCATTGCGGACTGCAAAGCGTATTCTTCAGATTAAAGAATGCGGGCGAGGTATTCGTCTAGGCTGTCTAACTGCCGACTGCGATAGGCGACGTAGCCGTCGGGGCGGATGAGATACAGGCCGGTTGATTCTCCAATTCCATAGCGTTGACGGAGCGTTTGTTGAGGATCTTCAATAGGAGTAACGTTCGATGGAACTGTGGACTCCCCATTCCAATCGTCAACGAGGTGGACAGCAATCCAATCCCCGTGGTCACGCGCAGCCGCTTCTGCTGCGGTGGTGAGTTCGGTCGAAACAGTACCTTGTGAGGAGGCAGGGGCGAAGAGGAATAAACCGTGCTTGGAGCTGCGCAGTAAGTCGTAGAACTGACAGAGCTGGCCGTCGAGATGAATGGGCGAATCTAAAGCCCGCGCGCCGGGATGCGGGCCGTTTGCAAACCCCTCCTCCGGCTCGAAGCAAATGGAGCTGGAGCGATAGTCGAGGTCGATTTGTTCTTCATGGTTCCGGACCCGCATTTTCTCGCCTTCCGGCACGAACATGTGAGGAACTAGTTTTTCACGGTCCGTGGAGGAAAGTTCGGCAAATAATTCCGCGTTCTGTGTGGCGAGTTTGGTCGTGGCAATCACATCTTCGGCGACCTGTCGCCGTTCGGTCTCATAGGTGTCCAGCCAAGTGGCTGGAGCGACGCCGCGCATGACCAAAGCGAGTTTCCAGGCGAGATTGTGTGCGTCTTGGATGCCGGTGTTCATTCCCAGTCCCCCCAGCAAACTGTGCACGTGCGCCGCATCCCCTGCCAGAAAAGTTCGCCCATGCCGGTAATGCGGAGCGAGTCGGTAATTGATGTGAAAGTGCGTGAGCCAGCGCGGGTCCGACAGGTGAAAGTCATGTTGGCTGCGCTGTGTGACCAACTCTTGCACCTGCTCGCACGTGGGATCCCGGCTGATGTCGGTCTCCTTGGCAACGTTGGCGACAACCATACGGCGTCCCTCGTTGAGAATGAATAGAAACAATTCGCCGTCGTCATGCAGAAAGATATAGACATCCCCCGGTTCTAGGGGACCGTCCATGACCACGTCGGCAAGCAAGTAGGGGTATGGATCCGCATCGCCAGGAAATGTCTCCTCGGTCTGGTGCCGCACCGTGCTATGTGCCCCGTCGCAGCCGATCACCCACGGCGTTTCGACGACCTCTGCACGGCCGTCGTAATGCAGCAAACGCGCACGAACCTTGTCGGCGGATTGTTCGAGCGACGTCAGTTGCGTATTACGCTCAACAAATACGCCAAGGTCGTTGAGGTGTTTTTCGAGAATGGACTCGGTTGTGGATTGTGGGAGACCGAGACTCAACGGAAAGGGGGAATCGACCGGCATTTCCTCGGATCGGCCTCGCGGCTCTCCATTCACGTACAGACTGACTCCGTGCAATGGTTGTGCGCACGCGACGATATCATCCACGATGCCCAGGCTATGCAGGATCTCTAATGAACGCGAATGAAGCACCGTGGCGCGACAATGTGGGTCGATGCCCGGTGATTTGTCGATGATGCGCACCGCCACATCATGCCGTGCCAATTCGGCCGCCATCATCAATCCCGTTGTACGACCTCCGACCACCAGAACTGGTGAATCGGCCGACGTCTTGTTCATCATGAGTGCTCCAGGCCAACACGAAACTAACCACGAAAATAGTGAGAACATCGTCTCACTTTGGTGCAGAGGCCGTCAACCGCGTGGATGGAAGCGATGGATTGAATTTGACAGTCGTCGCGTGGCCATTGCGGAAAAAATTTCACAATTCGCTCCCTCCCCTTTATTGGTGTGCCATATATATGTCACTCGATCGGAGTAGAATTCTGCAAGTTGGCATACACCAGTACACTGCCTTGCAGACGCTTTGGAGAAACGCATGGGGATGTTCATCAGCTCCTCGATCCACTTCCGTACCCTGTCGTTTATTATGTTGGGGTTAATCAGTTGTCTCGGCATCACACAGACGGTTTTCGCGCAAAGCTCACGTGGGCGGACGGTGTCGTTGCAGTCGGTGCCGTTGACGTCAGCTGTGGGAAATGTGCAGAAGATCACTTTGTCCGGTTCACTGGATCAGGGGGGCGAAATGGTCTTCGATGGCAATCAGTATTCCGCTCCGGATCGTTTTGGGGATTTTCAAAAAAACACGGGGACTTACTTTCCACCGGTGGCTGTCAGGTTTGCATATGTCGACATGCCCGACCCGACCGGAAAGCGACGCAAGGTCTATGAAATCCTCGGCGCGTTACAGCCAGCCAAATCGCGGTATTACCTGGTATCGCCTTCGAAAAAGACTGGGGATTATCGCCTGGTCATCGATCGGCCGGGGGAGGATCGCCGTGTGATTTCGTTGGAGGCTATGGCCGAACCAGCGCTGCCGAACGTACGCGTTCCCCGCATTTTGAAAATCGAGCATGCCCTCCTGAAGTCAAATCCCCCGACGCTGGTCGTGACGGTCACCGGACAGGTCAATACCGCCGGCTGGACGGAGGCTAAGTTGACGCGGCGGGTCTATGTGCAACCACCGGCCGACGGAATCTGGGAATACGACCTATTCGCCACGCCCCCAGCCGGCAACCCACCAGCCGCCGTGGCTATGGTCAAGGCGACCAATCGCTGGCCCAATTTTGATGCAACAGCGGTCAAAGGAGTCCGCGTGTTTGGCGTCGACGACGGAGTGGTTGAGGTGCGATTCTGATAGGACACTCGGCGTTTGCAGTGTTCCGGCGTTGAATTGCCGCCTGTTAGGTTGATAGGCTGTAGGTCTAGGCGTGAGGCTGGAGGTGACAGGCCTGAGGGATGTACTGGGCCTGGTTGACTTGCTCCTCACTGCTGAAGCCTCAAGCCTGGTGATTTTGCCGATGATCCATTTTCTGTTCCCGGAACTGTTCCTGCTGGCCATTCCGGTGGGATTCGTCTATTGGCGGTGGGCCCGTGCGCCGGGGCTGACCGGGGTGTTTCGCGTCGCATTGCTTGTGCTGTTGCTCACGGCATTGGCTGGGCCGGAGTTCAATTTGGGGGGCAAGGGGCTGGATGTGGTGGTCGTGATTGACCGCTCCCGTTCGATGCCGCCTGGCGCGGATGCGAATATTCGCGAATTGATTGGGAACCTCGACGACGGAAGAGGCGTCAACGACCGTTTAGGGATCGTGACGGTGGGGAATCGTGCGGCTGTCGAACAGATCCTCACCGAGAATGCGGTCGACGCTTCGTTTTCGCAACAGGTCCTCATTGACGGCTCGGATTTGAATGCGGGGATCGATGCGGCCTTGGAGATGATCGACCCGCAAGCTCAGCAGCGGCGTCCGGCGCGAATTTTGGTTTTTTCTGATGGTGAGGCAAACGGACCTTCCCCGGCCTCCGCGGCCCGCCGCGCACGCGAGTTGGGCATTCCGGTCGATTACCGTGAATTTTCCGTGATGCGCGACGGTGATGTGGCAGTCGACAGTATCTCTCTTCCCGAAGTGGTCGCGCCGCGTGAACCGTTTCAGTTTTCCGCATGGGTCTTCGCCGACCGGGATTCCGCTGGAACGGTGGAACTGTATCGCGATGGCCAATTGATATCGTCACAACAGCGCGAATTTCCGTCGGGGATGACGCAGCTATTGTTTCGCGATCTTTTGGATGGAGGCGGGCTGTTTCGTTACGACGTCAAAATCATTACCGCAGGCGATCCGCTCCCGCAAAACAATCTGGGGACCGGCGTGGTGCGGGTTGATGCCGGGCATAAGCTTTTGGTGCTCAATGCTGACGGTATGCCGGACAATTTGGTTCGCGCTTTTCAAAGCGGTAAGATTGATGTCGATGTCATGGCGGCGGAAACGCATCCGTTGACGCTCGACTCGCTCGACCAATACCGTGCTGTCGTATTAGAAAACGTGCCCGCTTCGCAGTTTGGGCGGCTCAAAATGGAGCACTTGGCGCAGTTCGTTGAGGACTTGGGGGGCGGATTGCTTGTCACGGGGGGACAGCGGAGCTTCGGTGTGGGCGGCTACTTCAATAGCCCCTTGGATGAAACCTTGCCGGTCTCGATGGAACTCCGCGACGAGCATCGCAAAACGCGGGTTGCGATTGCGATCGCCTTGGATCGCAGCGGCAGTATGTCGGTGCCGGTCAAGGGGGGCAAAACCAAAATGGATTTGGCGAACCTGGGGACCGCCGAATGCGTGAAGCTGCTCTCAGCCGGCGATAGTGTTGCCGTGATCGCCGTTGACAGTTCGCCGCACGTGATTCAACCGCTGACTGATGTGGAAAATACCGAAGCCATCCAGGCCCGGATTCGCAAGATCGAAAGTATGGGGGGTGGGATTTTTGTCTACGACGCGCTCGTGGCCGCCGGGGACGAATTGATGAAGGCCGAACAGGTCACCAAGCACATCATTTTGTTTTCCGACGCACAAGACAGCGAGCAACCGGGCGCTTACAAAAACCTGTTGAAGAAATTCGAATCCGCCGGAATCACTGTTAGTGTGATTGGTTTGGGAAACAAGAGCGATCCCGACGCGAAACTGCTGGAGGACATCGCCAAGCGGGGCAGCGGGAACATCATGTTCACGACCGATCCCGAAGAATTGCCGCGTCTCTTCACCGAGGACACCATGTCGGTGGCGCGGAGCAGTTTTATCGAAAAGGACCCGGAGACGCAGCCGGCCGGGATTCCCGCGCGGATGTTGTCCGATGCCCGGTTGATGGGGGATCTGACCGCTGGCGCGTTCCCCACGGTTGAGGGATACAACTTGTGCTATCTGCGACCCGAGGCGACAGCGGCGGTGGTTTCACAAGATGAATATGTGGCTCCCTGGTCGGCGTTTTGGTATCGCGGCATCGGACGATCGGCGGCGATTACGATCGAAGTCGATGGCGAATTCTCCGGGCAGTTCGGTACATGGGGTGAATACAACGATTTCTTGATTACCCACGCGCGGTGGCTGTTGGGTGGGGCGGATCCGGACGATGTCTATTTGACCGTTGATCGTCAGGGTCAAGAAGCGGTGGTGACGCTCGAACTCGATCCGGAACGCGTGGATACCCGCACGTTCGAATCGCCCACACTCAACGCTGTGCTGCCTGGCAATGACCGTGAAGAGCCGCTAGAGATCCCCTTTGTTTGGCGGGGGGCACACACGCTCGAAGCGCGGTTCATGCTCACGCGCACGGGGACATATCATACGATCGTAAAGTTGGGACCAAAGAATTTTGTGCGAGGCCCGGTCGTGACTTTGCCTTATTCGCCCGAACATGCACCGCGCTCCTTGTCGGAAAGCGGCGAGCGGATTTTGAGCAACGTGGCGGAGATGACCGGCGGGACTGAGCGGATTGATGCGCTAGAGATCTTCAACAACCCCCCCCGCACGGCTGGCATGCATCCGCTGGCGATTTGGTTATTGGCGATCGGAATTATCCTGTTGCTTGTGGAGATTGCCGGTCGGCGGTTATCGTTGTGGTCCAAGCTGGCCTGGGCGGAGGAAGCCACCGCCGGGGGAGCAGGGGGCTGGCGGTCCTGGTTGCCGAAGTTGCCGGCACGGGCGGCGAAGCCCAAGCGAAAATCTGCGGCTCCACAAAGACAACAAACAGCGCCGCAAACGACTGCGCCCTCCCCGGCGGCTCAAAAACCGGTCTCGAGTCCGGCCTCGGATGATATTTTCCGCCAAGCCAAAAACCGAGCCAAACGCCGCCACAATGATTGAGGCAAAATCACGCCAAAATTCTGACAAGTTTTACTATTTATTAACAATCGCAAGCTAAACTTACTTGCCACTCCTGACTTAGGAACGGTTACGCCCATGATACCTCGGTTTCGCTACATCGCTTCAGTAACGGTTCTTGCCGTGGTCTCCACGATCCTAGCACCTCCGTCCTACTCAGCAGACCGTGTGCAGTCACGGCCGCTGATCGTTGCGCATCGCGGCGCTTCACACGATGCGCCGGAAAACACGCTGGCTGCATTTCGGTTGGCATGGGAACAAGGAGCTGACTTCATCGAGGGGGATTTTTACCTCACCTCCGACGGTCACATCGTCTGCATTCACGACGGCACGACCAAAAAGACCGCGGGTGTTGAACTCGATGTCGCGAAGTCCACGCTGGCAGAATTGCGCCAACTGGATGTCGGCCGCTGGAAGGACGAGCGTTTTGCCGGTGAGCAGATTCCCACGATCGAAGAAGTCCTGTCCATCGTGCCGGAGGGCAAGGCGATTTTGATCGAGGTCAAATGTGGTCCGGAGATCGTCCCGCAGCTCAAAGCCGCGCTGGACGCTTCGCCACTCAAGCCCGAACAAACCATCGTGATCGCGTTCGACGACAGAGTGGTGGCCGCCACAAAACAGCAGATACCCGGCATCAAGGCGTATTGGCTGGCCGGTTTTAAGGAAAAGAAGCCGGGTCGAGGGTTCAAGCCGTCTCCCGCGAAGGTCCTGGCAACGCTCAAGCGGATTGGCGCTGACGGATTGGACACGCATGCCAATGAAGAGGTCATTGATGCCGAGTTTGTGAAAATGCTCCGCGACGCCGACATGGAGTTTCACACCTGGACTGTGAACGATCCGGCCGTCGCTGCGCGATTTCGCGAGCTGGGGGTCGATTCGATCACCACGGATCGCCCGGCGTTCTTGCGCGAGGAGTTGAAGAAGCTCCCACAGCCGGTTCCTTCGGGAAATGCGCCTTAATCGCCACAACCGGCCGCAGAAATCCGCATACGAACTACTTAGGGGTTGCTCGATTCCACAAATCAAGCAATTGGGCCACCGCTCCGCTTGCGTCGGGTCCGTGGGTTGGCCACAATGTAAAACCGCGTTGATTGGCGAAACTTTGACTGTTATCTGAGCTATGAAGTGAGGAGTCTGCTGTGGTGCGATCTGTCCTATGGGTCTCGGCGTTTTTGATCGTTTTTCCGGCGACTTCGATGGCGGCTGATAAATTCCCGACGATGACGGACCTCAGCCAAGTGGATGCGGACTTCGCCTTTCAAGGGGAGTACACCGGAACCATCACCACGGGGCCTTCGCAATGGGAGTCGGTGGGGCTGCAGGTCGTTGCTCTGAGCGACGGACAGTTCTCCGCTACGTTGTTTTCCGGCGGGTTGCCTGGCGCTGGCTGGGACCGTCGCGAACATCCCAAATACACCGGCGGTCTGGAAGGCAATCAGGTCGTCTTCTCGTCTTATCCCACGCGGATCGCCGTCAACGGCAGTCAGGCGGTGATCAGCGACGACCGCTATCCCTCCTTCGAGCAAGGGCAACTGACCAAGACATACCGCAGCAGCCCCACGATGGGTGCGCCCGCTCCGTATAACGCCACGGTCCTGTTTGACGGCACAAATACTGACCGTTTCGAGGGGGGCCGGATGACGGATGACGGCTTGCTGATCGAAGGGACGCAACTGAAGGACCGCTATAAGAATTTCAAACTGCATGCGGAGTTTCGCTTACCCTATATGCCAGCCGCGCGGGATCAAGCACGGGCCAATAGCGGTCTTTACCTCCAAAGTCGTTACGAAGTTCAGATTCTCGACTCGTTTGGACTCGATCCGGTCTACAACAATTGCGGCGCGCTGTATAAACAGCGTCCGGCTGATTTGAGCATGTGCCTGCCTCCGCTGACTTGGCAGACGTATGACATTGATTTCGCCGCTCCCAAGTTTGACGCCCACGGTAAAAAGATTCAAAACGCGCGGATCACCGTCCGACTCAACGGCGTGCCGGTGCATAACGATGTCGAGATCCTCGCCAAGACCGGAGCCGGGAAACCGGAAGGACCGGAACCGTTGCCGATCAAAATTCAGGATCACAGCAACCCGGTTCGCTTTCGCAATATCTGGGTCGTCGATTACGGCAATAATTCTCCGCCGCGGACCCAACCCAGCGAGAAATGGTATTTGGACGCGTGTGATTGTTGGGTTACGATTTGTGAATAATCGTTGCGTTCCGATTGATGGGACCATCTCAAAACAAATTGTGGGTGCCGCTGAATAATCGCCGATACCGGGCGAGAGTCTCCTGCTATTCTCAGAGTGTGATTTCATTAAGGGAGGGCGAGGCTCCCGCCGAGCCGCGATGGATCAAGACGCTTCCGTTCCCTACGCGTCGCTGTAAGTATAAGGGAAAACGGCTCAGCAGGAGCTTCGCCCTCCCATGCCGCTGATTGATAATTCAAAAAATACGTGTTTTGCAAACACGCTCTAGAGGATCGAACCCTTTGGCGACCGTGAACGATGTTGACACTGATACGATGAGCGACAAAGTTGTAGTCCAACATGGCAATCTGTGTCCGGTGATCCTGGTGGGCCACGGGAGTTCCGGGACGTCGATCTTTTCGAGGCTACTGCGGAATCACCTCCGTGTTAGCTTCGGGACGGAAAGTCAGTTCGTCGTCGACTATTACCGTAGGTTGAACCGTTACGGCGACTTAAGCGACGACGCGAATCTTCGCAAGCTGATCACGGACATCAGCGGCGAACGCTGGTTTCAACGTTGCCACAAGAAATTCGGTTTTACGTTCGATCCACAGGCGGCGTTTTCCGCCGTCAAGGAGCGGACGTATCGCGGGGTGTTGGATGCGATCTTTTTGCAGCTCGCTCAGTACAACCACATGGCTCTTCGCTGGGGGGATAAGACTCCCGGATATGCGACCGACTTGCCGGTCATTGGTGAGATCTGTCCCGATGCCAAGTACATTCATCTCGCCCGCGATGGTCGTGATGTGGCGCTGTCGGTGATGGGACGTTTTTGGGGCGCGCAGAATATCTATACGGCGGCTCAAGAATGGATCGAAGCGGTCGATGCGATCGACGAATTTCTGCAAACGTTGCCGTCTGAACAAAAACTGGAGATCACCTACGAACAGTTGCTCTCCAATCCGGTTCCGACTTTCGATGCGGTCATCGAGTTCTTAGAGATCGAACCGCGCGAGGCTTTGCTCAAAGAGTTGGAGCCGCTGCTGAACGAACAACTCGATGCGGGCAATTTCGACAAATGGCGCAAAAAGATGACCCCCGCCCAGCGCCGCCAGTTCGAGCAATTCGCGCAGCCGCAACTGCAGCGGTACGGGTATGAAACCGAATTCGAACCGACCGACTATCACCCGTCGGCACTGGCCAAAATGTACTGGCGCTGCGAAAATAAAGCTCTGCAGTACCGGTATCCCGACTACTGGAAAGACAACGTGTACAAGGCGCGCAAGCTGATCAGTGATCGTTTGCGTGCGCTACGCGGGTGAGTCGAACCGCCGCTCGTAGGATGCATCGCGACGCACCTTTCTCGGGTAGGACGAGAGATGATACGCTTCAAAAAGGACTCGCGCAAAGGCGCAGAGCCGCAAAGAAGAAAAAGAGAATACGTATAAAAACGCGTTTTCTTAATCAGCCCGTCGCCACAGAATTCAACCTAGCTGCGTGAGTCGTCGACGTTCCACGATAGCTTCCTTTCACGTGCAACTCTTTGCGTGTGCTCATTCGCACCGACGTGATTGTCGACGTGATACTTCTGTTGGTCTGTGTTTAATCTGCATGAATCTGCGGGTATGATTCACTTCTGATGTACGACATTTGGCAATTCGCGGCTCGGCGGAAACCTCGCACTCCCGCTACACGGATGTGTACACGAACAGTTGCTTAGTCAGTCACGCGCCCGACAACACGACCGGTGATTTCATGCGACCTTGCCAACATTGCGGAAAGGCGATCCAGCTGAGTGACACGATCTGCCCGCTGTGCGACGGCGAACAGGTCGCGAGCGTAGGCCTGGGAGTGGCGAAGGCCCCCGCATCAGGCGTCAGGAACGACCACACCCTGGATCAACGCCAAAAAGAAATCCAATGGTACCCAGAAAGCTGGTCGATGCGCAGGTTGGTCATCGTCACGCATAGCATCAATGCGGGGTTGATCCTCTTTGGATATCTGATTGGCGGTGCGCAAGGCGTCGGGTGGGCGATGTCGTTGGTGGCGCTTTATATCACGGTGGGAGCGGTCTCGCCCATAGGAGAATTAAGGATCATTATTCTCTTCTTTCTCTTCTACTACTTCGTCGCTGCTGTCTTTTTAACCTTTTCAACCACTTCGGTCTATTTTACCGTTTCGATCTATTTGTTGATCTATTTGATCGTTTTATGTTCAGTGTTCCGCAAGCCTAAACCAACATCCGTGATCGATCTCGGGTTTTCCTTCTTTCTTGCAGCGATAATGCTGGCTATCGCCAATGGCGTTGGTGCGTTTTATTGCTTGTTAAAGCTCACTCCATAGGACCAGCTCGGCAGCTTTTTTCATTGACCGTGACCTCATTACGATAGTAATCGTATTGGTGCTGGGTACCGTTTTTGACTTATGCAGACATTTTTTTTCGCTGATACAAGTTGTACTGACTGTCAATCCGCCCGTAGCATCCTATTTTTGACGTGCCGTTAGTCACTCGCCCAAATACACGACCGGTGATTTCATGCGTCCTTGCCAACATTGCGGAAAAGCAATCCAGCTGAGTGACACGATCTGCCCGTCGTGCGACGGCGAACAGGTCGCGAGCGTAGGCTTGGGAGTGGCTAAGGCCCCCGCATCAGGCGTCAGGAATGACCACACCCTGGATCAACGCCAAAAAGAAATCCAATGGTACCCAGAAAGCTGGTCGATACGCAGGTTGGTCATCGTCACGCTTAGCATCAATGCGGGGTTGGTCCTCTTTGGATATCTGGTTGGCGGTACGCAAGGTGCCGGGTGGGCGATGTCGATCGTGGCGCTACTATTAGTGGTACCCCAGTTGCTCCGCTATTTTGATGGTACGTTCTTTCTGATTGCTCTTATCCCTTATCTATTTTTATTGATCGTTTTGTCTCCAGTGTTCCCCAAGCTAAAACCCGAGTTGGATCTCGAGTTTTCCTTGGATCTTGCAGCGTTACTGCTGGTGGTCGCCAATGGTGTCGGTGCGTTTTATTGCTTGTTAAAACTCACTCCATAGGACCAGCTCGGCAGCTTTTTTCATTGACCGTGACCTCATTACGATAGTAATCGTATTGGTGCTGGGTACCGTTTTTGACTTATGCAGACGTTTTTTGTCGCTGATACAAGTTGTACTGAATGTCAATCCGCCCGTAGCATCCTATTTTTGACGCGCCGTTAGTCACTCGCCCGACAACACGACCGGTGATTTCATGCGACCTTGCCAACATTGCGGAAAGGCAATCCTGTTGAGTGACACGGTCTGCCCTCAATGTGACGGCGAGCAGGTCGCAACCGTAGGCGAGGGAGCGACTCAAGTCGCTGCTCCACAAGTTGCCGACGATCGCACCGTGGCTCAACGTCAAGGCCAAGTCCAACGGGAGGCGGAAAACTGGTTGGTGCGCATGGTGATCATCGTCACACTCAGCATCAATGCGGGGTTGGTCCTGTTTGGATACTTGGTCGGCGGTGTTGAAGGTGCCGCGTTTGCATTGTTTCTTGTTGCATCTGGTATTGTCTTAGCGTGGGCTGCACTCTGCGCACTATGCAACGCAGAGGCCCTACCCATAGGTAACAATCTCTTGTTCAATCTCCCCATTCTACTGGTGATTTTTAACGTTGCGGGTGCGTTTCTGCTTGGGAAATTGCACTGAGCAGAAACAAGGAGCAGCATTTGTCTTCAGGGCCAAGATTGTTACGATGGCGAGCGTAATCGTGCGGCGGCCCTCACCCCGGCCCTCTCCTTCACGGGAGAGAGAGAAAATTTGTGGTTGTCCGTCATGCATCCTAGCTTCTGATTAAAACCCTGCGGACGATATGACTGTGACTGATCAAATTTCCTTGCCCCGCGGATTTCGCGTTGCCGGAGTTGCTTGCGGGATCAAGAGCGACCCTGGCAAATTGGACTTGGCGCTGTTTGCCTCCGAGACCCCGTGTGCGGCGGCGGGGGTGTTTACGCAGAATCTTGTGCATGGTGCGCCGGTGAAGGTCTCCCGCGAACGGGTACCTGCGGCGACGGCGCGTGCCGTGGTGATCAACTCGGGCAATGCCAATGCTTGCACTGGCGACCGTGGGTTGGCCGATTCGCAGCGGATGACGGAGTTGGTGGCTGCTGAACTCGGTTGTGAACCGCAAGGCGTGCTGGTTTGCTCGACGGGGGTGATCGGGCATTTTCTGCCGTTTGAAAAAATCGCCGCCGGTATTCCGCAAGTGGCGGCGCAACTTAAACCCGATGCGGCATCGCTCGTGCAAGCCGCGCAGGCGATCATGACGACCGATACGTTTCACAAACTCGCCACCCGGAAAATCATGGTGGGAGAGACCGAAGTCACCGTCACCGGTGTCGCCAAGGGAGCGGCGATGATTGGGCCGAACATGGCGACGATGTTGTCGGTGATCATGACCGATGCGGTACTGTCGCCTGAAACTGCGGATGCGATGTTACGGCACGCGGTCGATCGCAGTTTCAACTGCATCAGCGTCGAGGGGCATACCAGTACCAGTGACACGGTGGTCTTGTTAGCCAACGCCGCTGCCGGTGGTGCGATGGATGAAACAGCCGGGGACGCATTGCAACAAGCGTTCGACGAGGTCGCGGCCGAATTGGCGCAGGCGATCATTCGCGATGCGGAAGGCGCCGACCACATCATTACGATCGACGTTGCCGGTTTAGCAACGCGCGAAGATGCGTTTCGCATTGCCAAGACGGTTGCTGATAGCGCGTTGGTGAAGACGGCGGTGACCGGCGCTGATCCCAACTGGGGCCGCATCGTTTCCGCCGTCGGTTACGCCGGTGTCACCTTGCGCGAGGAAGAGATCACGCTGCGGCTCAATGACACGCTGCTCTACGAACAAGGTTCGCCCGTCTCATACGACGAAGCGGCCGTGTCGCAGTCGATGCGTGACAATCGAGAGATCCACATCGATTTAATCTGTGGCAGCGGCGAGTCCGCCGTGCGGTACTGGACGAGTGATCTCACGGCGGAGTATGTGCGGCTCAATTCGGAGTACACGACGTAGGGGGGGCGAGGCTTGAGGTCGAAATAGCTGCCTTGCGCTGCCTGTGGCTGACATTGCTTAGCGGACGTGATACAATCTAGGGACGTCCTCGCTGGCAGTGGGGACTGCCTTCTCACTGCCGCACAATGTCCCTCCCCCCCCTCCAGTTGCGGTTGCGCGAGCTTTATGCAATTTCTCGAAGCACTTTTACGAAATCCGGTCAAAGTTGCCGTGGGTGTGCTGTTAGTTTCGCTGTTTGGCATCATTGCGATGGTCACGATGCCCAAGCAGTTGACGCCGGAAGTTGAAACCCCCGTGCTGCGGATCGAAACCCGATGGCCCGGCGCTTCTCCGCAAGAGATCGAACGCGAGATTGTGCAGGAACAGGAGGAGCAGCTCAAGTCGGTCGAGGGGCTGATCAAGATGTCCTCCGAGTGCATGGATTCCGAGGGGCGGATTACGCTGGAATTCATTATCGGGATGGACATCGATGAAGCGATGCTCAAGGTCAACACGCGTTTGCAACAGGTGCGCGAGTATCCCATCGATGCGTTGGAGCCGATGATCAGCACGCGGAACGTTTCAGACCGCGCGATCGCCCGATTTGTGCTCACGGCACGGCCACCGACTAAGGAACAGATCGCCACATTCGCGGAGGCCCATCCTGATTTGAAAGAGGCCCTGCAACCGGTGGTCCGCGCTGCGAACCCGGGATTGGCCGTCTTTCGATTGAATAATTTGTATGAGCAGATCGGTGAAGAACATCCCGAACTCAAAGAGGTGCTGCCGGCCGAGATTGATTTGCAGAAGTTGCGCCGCTTTGCCGAAAATGTGATCGAGTCCCGGATGGAGCGCGTTCCCGGTGTCGCTGACGTCTATGTATATGGCGGAATGGAAGAGGAATTACAAGTAATCGTTGATCCCGCACGGTTAGCGGCGCGGCAGCTAACGATTGGTGACGTGCGCCGGGTATTGCAAACGCAAAACCAAGATTCGTCGGGCGGCGATCTGTGGGAGGGCAAGCGCCGCTGGGTGGTGCGCACGCTCGGGCAGTTTCGCAGCCCTGAGCAGGTGGGCAATCAATTGCTGGCCGTACGCGGCGGCACGCCGGTTTATATTCGCGACGTGGCCGACGTGGCTGTCGGCTACAAGAAACCGACCAGTATTTCGCGGCGATACGGCATTTCTAGTAACGGCTTAGGGGTCCAGCGCCAAACCGGGGCCAATGTTTTGGAGGTCATGAAAGGACTTCGTGAAGCGACTGAAGAATTGAATGCGGGCGTGCTCAGTCACCGCAAGTTGGAGTTGTATCAATATTACGACGAAACGACCTATATCAACGCAGCCATCAGTCGCGTTCAGCAAAACATTTTCATCGGTGGTGCGCTGACGATGATCGTGTTGATGCTGTTCTTGCATCGCGGCTTACGGACCATGTTGTTAATGCCGGTGATCGTGGCAACCGCTATGGCCGCCGCCTTCATTTCCCCCTGGTATTCGCTACTGTGCTTGGCCCTGATCGTTGGCGCGGGATTTTGGTATGCCCGCGGCGCGCTGATTGTGGGCTTGGCGATTCCCATCAGTATCGTGGGCACGTTTTTACTACTGGGGATTGCAGGCCGGTCGCTCAATGTCATCAGTCTGGCCGGGATGTCCTTTGCCGTGGGGATGTTGGTCGATAATGCTGTCGTGGTATTGGAAAACATTCACCGCCGCTTCCAACTCGGTGAATCGGCCATGACCGCCGCCGCTCGCGGGACGCAAGAGGTTTGGGGTGCCGTCGTCGCTTCGACATTGACCACGATCGCTGTCTTCCTGCCGGTCGTGTTTGTCGAAGAAATGTCCGGACAACTGTTCCGCGACATCGCTTTGGCAATCAGTTTCGCTGTGGGGTTATCATTAATCGTTTCCGTCACCGTGATTCCTACAGCGGCCTCACGATTATTCCGCGTGGGCGGAGAGAAGAGGCACAAACAGGATTCCACGAACAACAACCAAAACGGTAACCGTCGCAAAGCCCAGCGAGCAAAGGCGCGCGCCGCAGCGAGTTCGGTTCGCAAGGTTTCTGGAATCCTCGGCAAATTCGGCGTGCTGTTTATCGAGATGGTCGTGGGCATCAACCGTTGGATTCAGCATAGCAAGATTCGCTCCGTGGCTGTGGTGTTGCTGTTGTTGGGCGTATCCATCGCGTTGAGTTACCAATTTTGGCCCAAAGTCGAATATTTGCCTGGCGGAAATCGCAATTTCGTCTTCATGTTTATCTCCCCCCCGCCCGGGTACAACATGGATCAGCTGTTGGAAATGGGGACGCAGATCGAAGATGAGTTGCGACCTTACTGGGATCTTGACGAAGATGGGATGAACGACAAGAACAGCGAATATCCCGGCATCAATTACTATTTCTATGTCGTGCGGGGTCGGCGGGTGTTTATGGGGGCTCGTTCAGCGGATCCCAAGCGAGTTCACGAGTTGATTCCGCTGCTCAAAGAGGTCGGATCGAAATTCCCCGGCACCATCGGCGTCGCCAAGCAGTCTAGCTTGTTCGAGCGGGGCATCACCGGTGGACGAACGATCGATGTCGAAATCACCGGCCCCGATCTGAAAGAACTCGTGGCGATGGGGCAAAAAGTGCTGGGGCAAGTCAAACAGATCATGCCCGAGGCTCAAGCCTTGCCGCGGCCGAGTCTTGACTTATCCAGCCCGGAAATCCACCTCGAGCCGAGACTCGTGGAAGCGGCCGAAATGGGTGTCACGGCACAGGAGCTAGGCTATACGGTCAATTCCCTCGTCGACGGAGCCTATGCCGGGGACTATTTCGTCGGTGGTGAAAAAATTGACGTAACGATCATGGGGAGCAACTCGACCGAGGCGCACACTCACGATTTGGCGTCGCTACCCATCGCCACACCAACCGGGCATTTGGTCCCGTTGGGGGCGCTGGCTGATATCACCTTGCAAAGCGGCCCCGAACAGATCAATCGCCGCGAACGCCTACGTGCGATCACCATCCAGGTATCTCCGCCGCCGGAAATTCCTTTGGAGGAAGCCCGGGAACGGATCGAACAAGAAATCGTCAATCCGATCCTGAGCGACATTGCCGTCGATGGCGAATACATGATTAACATCTCCGGAACGGCCGACAAATTGGAAGAAACCTGGGAGGCGCTTAAGTGGAACCTCGCGCTGGCGCTGGCGATTACTTACCTGCTGATGGCGGCGCTCTTCGAATCCTGGTTGTATCCCTTCGTCATCATCCTGACCGTGCCGCTGGGAGCGGTCGGTGGATTATTGGGACTGCGCTTTCTCAACGTGTTCATCTTGCAACCGCTGGACGTACTGACGATGCTGGGCTTCATCATTCTGATCGGTACGGTTGTCAACAACGCAATTTTAATCGTGCATCAATCACTGCATCATATGCGCGTCGAAGGCATGTCGCCCAAAGAAGCCATTCCTGAAAGCGTGCGCAACCGGATCCGGCCAATTTTCATTACGACGATGACGACCGTGTTGGGCTTGTTGCCGCTGGTGCTGTTTCCCGGCGAAGGAAGCGAACTGTATCGAGGACTGGGAAGCGTCGTACTCGGCGGGTTGTTGGTCTCGACAATCTTCACCCTAATCCTGGTGCCGACGGTGTTCACGTTGACCTTGGGTATGAAGCAATACATCGTCGATTTTCCCAACCGGCGTAAACGCGTCTTGGCAGCACCCGGCGTTGCGATCGACTCTGATTCGAATCGAGACCTTGAAAAAATCGCCGAGCAGCCCGAACCGGAACCAGCCGTTGAAGCTGACGTATAATTCCGCCAGAATCACTGCATGCAAACTACTTACGGATGAGGAAAACGTGCCCATGCAAGTCAAAAGAATCGGTCTGTTGTTGGCAGTCCTTGTGGGAATCGTTGCTCCCTACTCGGTGGCAAGTGGCCAAGAATCCCAAACGACCGCCAATAACGGCAACGTCGTGCTCGAGGATATTCCGCCGGTCCCGCCTGAAATCGTGACGGATTTGAACCGATATCAAAACATCCGTTCCGCCTATTTGCGCGCCTGGTCCCGTGACGGCAAAAGCCTATTCATCACGACCCGTTTCGGCGAAGTCTCGCAAATCCATCGGGTCGACCAACCGGCCGGCGCCCGGACGCAGATTACTTTTTTCCAAGAACCAATTGGTGGCGTGAGCCGTCAGCCGGGCGGTGAATTGCTCAATTTTACGATGGACGCCGGCGGCAACGAAGCGGCACAAATCTTCCTGCTGAGTCCCGATTCGGGCGATTACCGCATGATCAGCGACGGCAAGTCGCGGCATCGGTATGTCCTCTGGACGCCCGATGGAACGGCCGTCGCCTATCAAAGCACACGCCGCAACGGCCGCACCAACGATGTGTGGCTGACCACTCTGGCCGACGAAAAAAGCGAGATGCTGTGGGAAGCTCCTGATAACACTGCCTGGATCCCCGCTGACTTCACCCAAGATGGCCGGCAGTTGTTGATTCAACAGTATGTCAGCGTGACCGACTCGCGCGTGCATCTGTTAGATCGTGAAACAGGCAAGCAACGATTGCTGGTTGGATCGGCCGAACACCCGTCGCGGAATCTCGTCGAGTTTGCCAACAGTTTTGACGCCGACGGGCAGGGGATCTTTTTCATCACCGATCGCGCCTCCGACTTCGCACAATTGGCTTACCTGAATCTTGAGGATCTCTCGGTCGAGATCATTACCGGCGATATCCCTTGGGACGTCGAACAATTCGCCCTCAGCCAAGACCGCACGCGTGGTGCCTTTACGATCAATGCCGGCGGGATCAGTCAGTTGTACTTGTTTAATCCGGCCGACAAAACCTATACGCCCGTTGAGTCGATCCCACAAGGCATCTTCAATTCCATTGCCTTCAGTCCCGACAATGCTCAATTAGCGTTGACCATCAGTTCGCCCACTTCACCCAGTGATGTCTACGTGCTGGCGCTCGACGAAAAACCGCTCGAACATGGTGAATTGGTGCGGTGGACGTTCAGTGAAGTGGGTGGATTGGATACAAAGCAGTTCATCGAACCAAAATTAATTACCTATCCCACCTTCGACAAAGTCGACGGTCGGCAGCGCGAAATCCCGGCGTTTTATTATCGTCCTCGCGGCGAGGGGCCTTTTCCTGTCGTGATCGTGATCCACGGCGGACCGGAATCGCAGTTTCGGCCGCGGTTTTCCGGTACATTTCAACTCTGGGCAGACAAGCTGGGGATCGCCGTCGTTGCTCCCAATGTCCGCGGCTCGGATGGATACGGCAAAGAGTATCTGCGGTTGGATAACGGCAAACTCCGCGAAGACTCGGTCAAAGATATCGGCGCGCTGCTCGATTGGATCGGCACGCGTCCCGACATGGATAAAGAGCGGGTGGCCGTGTTCGGCGGCAGTTATGGCGGATACATGGTGCTCGCCAGCGTGGTGCATTACAGCGAGCGACTGAAAGCGGCTATCGACATCGTGGGCATTAGCAACTTCGTGACGTTTTTGAAAAACACCAAGGACTATCGTCGCGACCTGCGCCGCGTGGAATATGGCGACGAACGCGATCCCGACATGCGGGCCTTTCTGGAGAGTATCTCGCCGACAAACCACGTCGACAAAATGACAACGCCGTTACTCGTCATCCAAGGCCAAAACGATCCCCGTGTGCCGGTCACCGAAGCCGAACAAATCGTCAAACGCCTCAGAGAGCAGGGGACCAAAGTCTGGTACATGAACGCCCTCAACGAAGGGCACGGTTACCGCAAAAAAGAGAACGTCGACCTGTACCAACAGGTCGTCGTGATGTTCCTCAAAAAACACCTACTCGGCAAATAACACAACAGTAGGGTGCGTTGCGACGCACCTTTCGATGTAGTACGAACGATCATCCCAAAGAACCAATACGTCACCCACGTATTGAGGAAAAGATTTGAGCCACAGAGCTCACCGAGATCACAGAGAAAAGAAATTGGAGTGCTGCTGAATTCATGTGCGCATGTCTTGGCAGTGCAGTCGTAATCAACGCGAAGGCCGTTTGACGTCCAAAGCTTTTAGCCGTGACGACAACGTCGCCGGGTGCACGCCCAAATACTCCGCCGCTCCGCCGGTGCCGTAGATCTTGCCTCCGGTCAATTCCAAAACTGCCCGCAGGTTGCTGCGCTCGAGTTGTTTCATCTCCCGGTCCGTCAGCGGTTCGTGCGTTTCAGTCGCGCTATCAACGTCGACCGGCGATAGCGTTGTCGCCGTAGTTGGGAGGTCGAAACGCAGCAGTCCGGTTCGCGCGCGGATTACCGCACGCTCGATCACATTTTGCAATTCCCGCACATTGCCGGGCCAATCATAGGCCTGTAAATCGCGAATATGTTTCTTTTTCAGTGGCGGCACAGCCAGGCCCAGCTTGCGGCTTTGTGTCTCGAGAAAGGTGGCTGCTAATTCGGGGATGTCTTCCTTTCGTTGGCGGAGAGGAATCACGTCGATGGGGAATACGCTGAGGCGGTAATACAGGTCTTGCCGAAATCGTTTCGCGGCCACTTCTTGCTGCAGATCACGATTCGTCGCGGCGATAATGCGGACGTCTGCGTGCCGCGTCTGTTCTTCGCCGATCCGTTCGTAGGTCCCTTCCTGCAAAACGCGAAGCAGTTTGCTTTGCATCTCCAGCGGGATCTCGCCGACCTCATCGAGAAATAATGTCCCCCCATCGGCCAATTCAAAACGCCCCATGCGATCGCGCACCGCTCCGGTGAAGGCCCCCTCAATGTGGCCGAAGAATTCGCTTTCAAAAAGGTCTCGGGGGATCGATGCGCAATTGACTTTGATCATCGGCCCGCGACTGCGTGGACTTTGTTCGTGAATCGCGCGGGCGATCAGTTCCTTGCCGACGCCCGATTCCCCCGTGATCAACACCGTGGCTTCGGTCGCTGCGACCAGTGCGACCTGTTCGAGAATCTTCCGCAAGCCGGGGCTTTGGCCGATGACGCCGCCGGGGCTGCCGGTGGCTGCTTTGACCTCATCTCGGAGGTATTCGTTTTCCAATTCCAGTTGCGATCGCAAATGTTCGATCTGCTCAAACGCCCGCGCGTTGGCAATGGCTGCGCCGGCGTGGTCGGCGATCATCCGCAGCCACGTGACTGCTTCTTCCGAGGGAGGTTGTCGCAAGAAGACAAACAGCACTCCAAGAATTTCCTGTTGGAAACTCAGTGGGTGGCCAATGATCCCGCGAATGTTCTCCCGCACCGCCCATTGGGGATCAGCGATCCACTCGCCATCGGGTTTGAGAATCGTCAGTTCTAACTGCTCGCCCGTCACGGCGATCCGTCCCACCTTGCGAACTCCCAGCGGAAACCGCCGATACCCGCCGTTGAGTCCCGACCAGTCCTCCGTGCCGTCGAGTGAACGGCCGGCGCTGGCCACCAGATGCAAGCAACGGGTCTGGTCCGGACATTCCTGCCGCATTGGGCAGGTGTCGCAAATGTCTCCCGGGTTAATCGTCCAAATCCGCGCTAAGGCTGCCCCATTCAAATCGCACAACCGTGTAACGATCAACGGCAACAGATCCTCCACGCTCCGTTGCCGCGCTAATTCGAGCAACAGGCATTTGAGCGAATCCAAATCATGATCGGGACAACTGGGGTCTTGCATGCGGGTATTGTGCATGAAATATCAGGGAGATGCAATGGAATATCGTGATCCATGAAATGTCATTGTTTTTGGTGGCGGTAACAAATATTTGCAAGGTGCTTTCAGTAAATGAGTTACGGCTTTGTTGTTTCGTTTGGCACGCGACGTGCTTTGTGTGTTGTCTCAATCGGAAACAGATCACAGAACTTAACTTGAGGAGCAAACACAATGTCAAACTCACAAACAACACAAGCCCCGCACGCTTTCACCGACGACAATTTCGCTGCGGAAGTCTTGTCGAGTGACGTTCCCGTCCTTGTCGATTTTTGGGCCGATTGGTGTGCCCCCTGCCGGATGCTGACTCCGGTCATCGAAAACCTGGCGGCGGACCATGTTGGTCAAGCGGTCGTGGGAAAACTGCACGTCGACGAAAGTTCGCAGACCGCCAGTCTGTATGGCATCAATTCCATCCCGACCGTGCTCGTCTTCAAGGGAGGCGAAGTGGTCGAACGGATTGTCGGCGTTCAGCCGCAAAAGCGTTACGAACAAGCATTGGGCGTTTAAGAGCGTCCGCTGTAGCACGACGGTTTCTCAATTCGGGGCGGAGGATTCGTCCGGCCTCATAGTCTGACGAATCTCGACGTCCCATTTCACTCTCTGCGAATCATTCGCAAAGGAAAAAGATCATGGCCCGTTTTCAACTCGTTGATCCGCAACAAACCAATCACGATTCCGCAGAGCTTTTGCAAGGCGTGCAAAAACAATTAGGCGGCGTGCCGAACTTTATGCGGGTGCTGGCGAATTCCCCAGCGACGTTGGCTGGCTTTTTGGATTTTCATACGCACCTGGGACGGGGACGGTTAAGCCTCAAGACCCGCGAGCGGATTGCCTTGGCCATGGCTGAGGCCAACACGTGCCAATACTGCGTCTCAGCGCATTCCACGCTGGGCGGCAAAGCCGGGTTGAGCGAAGACGAAATCCTGGCAGCCCGGCAAGGCGGATCGGCCGACGCCAAGGCGGACGCTGCTGTGCAATTCGCGCGGCAGGTCTTGGAGAGTCGCGGCGAAGTGACAGCGGCAGAACTGCAAGCGGTCCGTGACGCTGGATATGGCGACGACGAGATTGTCGAGATCATTGCCCATGTGGCATTGAACACCTGGACCAACTTCCTGGGTAAAGCCGGACAGATCGACATCGACTTCCCTGAAGTCGCCTTGCTCGGCGAAACGGCCGACGCGATACAGGCAGCATAGACGTCAAGCAGGCCAGCCGCGCGATCTGTATTGCGCGGTCGGCCTTGTGTTTTCACTTCAACCTAGAAAGCCATGTTCCATGTCACGTAAGTACACGGAATTGACATTTACCGAATCGGTCAAGCAAGCGCAGACTCGCTACGGGGCCCGTTCTCAAGCGGCACGGATGGAGGAGATGGATGTTGTTGATGATCGATTGAGCGAGCGCGAAGCGGAATTCATTCACCAGCGCGACGGGTTTTATATGGCAACGGTCGGCGACGATGGTTGGCCGTACATGCAATTTCGCGGTGGGCCGCGGGGGTTTCTCAAAGTCCTCGATGACCGCACACTGGCCTTCGCCGATTTTCGCGGCAATCGGCAGTACATTTCCACCGGCAACCTGGCTCACGATGACCGTGTCTCGCTGTTTTTTATGGACTATGCCAATCGCCGCCGCCTTAAAATCATGGCACGGGCCAACGTGGTCGACGCTGAGGAGAACCCGGAATTGTTGTCGCAGGTCGAAGGCCCGACCTATCGTGCTCGGATCGAACGCGTGGTTGTCTACATGATTGAGGCCTTCGATTGGAATTGTCCGCAGCACATTACACCGCGCTATACCTTGGACGAATTGGCAATGCTTGAGCAAACAGCAGTGAGCTAGCGGCCCGGTTTCGCTTCGTGGATTGTCAGCCGACTGTGCGATTGGGTAAAACACCACGAGCGGCGTAACGCAGGGGCAACGGGTGCCTTGCGAAATGCCGTTTTGCATCCGGCAACCAACAAACGCGCGAGGCGGACTATGCGACCGTGGATTCTTTCTGAAGTCAATTACGGCTACGTCAAAAATCACCATTACGATGTCGCAGTGTTGCCGATGGGAGCAACGGAGCCGCACAATTTGCACCTGCCTTACGGAACCGACACGCTGGAATCGGAAGTCATTGGCGGTTTGGCCTGTGAGGCAGCTTTTCAGCGTGGTGCGCGCGTTGTGATGCTGCCGGCGATTCCCTACGGCACCGAAACCAACCAATCCGCGTTTCACTTGTCGATGAATCTCAATCCCTCGACTTTGGGGCTGGTCATCACTGATTTGGTTGAATCGCTCGTCAATCACGGCGTGCACAAGATCGTGATTCTCAACAGTCATGGCGGCAATGAATTCAAACCGCTGTTGCGGGAATTACACGGTCAGACGCCAGCGCATTTGTTCTTGTGTGACTGGTTTCGCGGGATCTCAGCTGATTTGCAAAAAGAGATCTTTGCCGAGGCTGGTGACCACGCCGGGGAGATGGAAACGGCGATCGGTTTGGCCTACTTCGCCGATTTGGTCGCCACCGATCCTAGCACGGGAACGATCGAGGCTGATGACGGTGCGGTCAATCCCACGCGCTTTGAGGCGGTCAACCGTGGATGGGTCAGCATCACTCGTCGCTGGGATTTGTTGACATCCAACACCGGTTCGGGAAATCCGCACCCCGCGACCGCCGACAAAGGGCGGCGACTTGTCGAAGGCGTCGTTGAGCGACTGTCCGGGTTTCTGGTTGAACTGGCTGACTCGGAAACGGATCAACAGTTTCCGTTTTAGGCGAGCATCCGTGAGGAGTACACGCAAGCCGGTCGGCAGTGCGTGGTTCGATTTTGCCAAAGCCACGGAATAAGTCGTCGTTACCGATTGTGCTGGTCGGGGCTCAGCGTCATTGCACAGTTGGAGCGAATCTGTCGCGTACTTAGGACAGAACGTCTCTGGGGCGTTGACTACACGGAGGGGGAAGTTGTCTCTGCTGTGGAATTTGCAAAGTTGTGGAGCAGACACAGCAAAAAGTTTGCGAAATCAACAAGAACTTTCGTAGGTTCAATCGTGTGAGCCTGGGAAATAGTTCCGTTGGTTCGGGACTAGGATTTTCCCCCCTGGATCACTTATACTTTAGCTTTCCGATGATTCATTTATACTCCCGACGGTCGCATTCTTGTTGCGACCCGCTAGGTGGCCAAGCGTCTGCGCCGTCGAGTGCCCCACGAGAGATATTCGCTGAAATAGACTGAGGTTTACGCTATGAGGGGCAAATCATTTCTCTCTCGTCGAATGTGGATTGTCGCTTGCGCGCTCCTCGTTCTGGTGGGGGCGGGCACACTTCGGTGGTATTGGAAAACTCCTCGCCCGAATATCATTCTTGTCACATTCGACACGACGCGGGCGGACCATCTGGGAGCCTACGGATATGAGCAGGGGCTGACGACCGCCTTCGATGACTTTGCCAAGCGGGGTGTGTTGTTTGAGCAGGCATATGCGCCGGCGCCGATTACCTTGCCGTCGCACACGACGATGTTAACGGGCCTCTATCCGCCAGAACATGGCTTGCGTGTGAATGGGGCGGGCGCTTTGGCGAGCGAGATTCCACTGCTGCCAGAAATCCTCAAAGAGAATGGCTATCAGACCGGCGCCTTTATCGCCGCTGCCCCGGTCTTGGGTGCACAATTCGGTCTGAATCGCGGATTCGATACCTATGACGATGCCCCAGCCAAGATGTTGTCTCGAACGCGGAGCTATGGTGTTGCACGTCGTGATGGTGAAGAAGTTGTGGACTTAGCGCTGGAGTGGTTGGGGCTACGCACCGCTGAGCCGTTCTTTTGTTGGATTCATCTGTATGACGCGCACGGTCCGTATGACCCCTTTACTGAAGTTTACCAGGATCGATTTGCGGAAAAACCGTACGATGCCGGAGTGGCTTGGGAAGTTCAGCAGTTCGACCGGGTGAATGCCTTTTTGAAAGAGAACGGCCTGGAATCAAATACGTTAGTCGTCGTCGCCGGCGATCATGGGGAAGGGCTCGATGATCATGGGGAATATGAGCATGGCATGCTGGTCTACAACACGACCGTGCATGTTCCGTTTGCGTTTGCCGGACCTCAGTTTGTAAAACCGGGGACGCGTGTCGGGGAAGTTGTGTCGCTCGTTGATATCATGCCCACACTGCTCGACGTGTTACAGATCCCGGCACCCAAACATATGAGCGGACGGAGCTTGCTTCCGGCATTGAAGGGGGAGTCGATCGAATCGCAAGATTGTTATGCCGAGTCGGAAATGCCGTACTACATGAATCGTTGGTGTCCGCCACGAGCGGTGATTTCTGAGCAATGGAAGTACATCCAATCCACGCGGCCCGAACTCTACAATCTGGAAGAGGATCCTGAAGAACTCAATAATCTTGTCGATACCGTTGGTGAAGAAGCCAACAGATTGCAAACCCTCTTGACCAACATGCTTGAATCGTTCCAACGTACCCAAGCTGGAGAAGTGGAACTGTCGGAACAGGATGTGGCGAATTTAAGATCATTAGGGTATGTGGCTGGCGGTACATCTTCTGAGCAGGATGCCGTCGTGACCACCGACCAATCGCTCATCGATGTCAAAGACATGGTGCCCTATGTCTCAAAGTTCGAAGAAGCTAAACACATCGTCGCCGAGGGTCAGCAGGAAGAGGCCATGGTCCTGCTTCAGGAGATTGCGGATGCCACGGAGGACTATCCGGAGGCCGACTTAAGTCTCGGCGATCTTCTGGCTGAGGCGGGCCGCCACGAGGAGGCCGTGACGGTCTATCGATCCGTGCTGGCACGGCGGCCTGACTTTGTCAGCGCGTATTTTAAGCTCGGCAGCGTTCTGGCAGCCCAGGGCCAGTTCGAACAGGTGGAAGCGAATTTCCGTGAATTCCTCAAAGCCAACCCGGATGACCCCGCGGGGCATTTGGAATTGGCGAATGTGTTGGGACGACTGCAGAAATATGACGAGGCCATTTCAGAGTTTCGTGAAGCATTACGTCTCGCGCCGGATATGGTAGCGGCGAACGTTTATTTAGGGCATTTGCTGGTGAGGTTACAGCGACCGAAGGAGGCTGTTGGTTACCTCGAGAAGGCGATCGAAATTGATCCCCGCAATGTCGCTGCGCATGAGAATCTGATGATGGCCCTCGCGCAAACGGGGCAGCCTACCAAAGGTATACAAGTCGGCATGCGGGCTATCACCCTGAACCCGAAGTCGTTCGAAACGCGATTCAATCTGGGGCTGTTGCTGGTCCAAAATCAACAATACGAAGACGGCATTCTTCTGTTGCGCGAAGCTCAGAAAATCCGTCCCAACGATCCACGTCCCACGCAACAAATCCGACAGATCGAAGCAGCGTTGCGTAAAGGGAGTCGTTAGCCAGTTTGGGCAGCTAAACCGTTGGCATTCAGTGTGACGGACAATCAAAACAGACCCAACGAAGGCCGTTCTGAGGGCGTATTCTAATTAGCGGTCTCGCTTTGCCCTGAGTGGTGAGGCGTCCTTGTGTTTGCGTGGCAGTAAAGGTATACAAGATATAGACTTGCTGCGCAGGCCCCAGCGACTTGTCGGCGATTCGGAGCGTGGCAATGATCAGGAATTGTTGATGATTATCGAGGCTTCGCGGATCCTGTTGAGTCTCATGAAGAGTGATGGTGCGAGCCGATGATTCCAACGTTCTACGAAATGATTGCCACAGCCGCGCCTCCCCTTGCGCCAAATTTGGCGTATATCGGTCCCGGTGCCGGCTTCACATTTCTGAGTTCATTTTTGGTTCTGTTCGCCGCGATTGGTCTGTTGTTGATCTCGCTGGCGACATGGCCGATCCGTTTTGTAACGCAATGGGTGCGCCGGATCCGCAGCGGCGTGACCGGCGGTGTCGCGCGGGTCGTTGTGGTCGGGCTGGACGGGTTGGACCCTGAGCGTGTGCGGCGGTTGATCGACGAAGACCGGCTCCCCAATTTCAAAGCCCTCAAGGAGGAAGGAACGTTCTCCGAACTGGGAACGACCTTGCCGCCCATTTCTCCCGTGGCTTGGTCGTCGTTCATGACCGGCGTCAATCCGGGCAAGCACAATATTTTTGACTTCTTGAACCGTGACCTACGCAGCTATCTGCCCGAATTATCCTCAGCCAAAGTGACAGCCACGGGCAAGACGAGCCTGCTGTCCAAGATTGGTCTGGGAGGATCGGGAATTCGGCTGCTGCGTAAGAACCAACCCTTTTGGCGCGTGCTTGGCAAATACGGGATTTTCAGCACGATCCTTCGCGTGCCGATAACCTTTCCGCCCGAGAAGTTTTTTGGCCTGACGCTCTCGGCGATGTGCACTCCCGATTTACGGGGCACGCAAGGCACGTTCACCATGTATTCGTCAAACGAGGCGGAGTGCAAAGACTCGACCGGCGGCGTCTGGATTCATGTGACTGAGGCGAACAACCGGATCGAAACAAGTCTCAGTGGACCTCCGAATGAGGCGGGGCGTCAACCGTCGGAATTGACGCTTCCCTTGATCATCCAGCGGCGTCCCAAAGACGATGGAGTCGACGCCACGATATCGGGCCAGACCATTCATCTGCGACCCGGGGAATATTCTGAATGGGTCCACCTAACGTTTCGTTGTGGGTGGCTGAAGAGAGTGCACGGGATTTGTCGGTTTCGCTTGGAATCAGCCGCGCCGCAATTTCGGTTGTATGTCACACCGATCAACATCGATCCGGAACGTCCGGCGATGCCGATCTCCGCACCGCTGTTCTATTCGCTGTATCTCGGCAAATTGCACTCTTCGTTTGCCACCCTCGGTTTGGCCGAAGATATGTGGGCTTTGAATTCCGGTGCCATCGACGAGCAGGCGTTTCTGGATCAGGCCTACGACATTCATGCCGAACGCGAGACGATGTTCTTCGACGCGCTCAAGCGGACGCGCCGTGGATTGTGCATGTGTGTGTTTGACGGATCCGATCGAATTCAGCACATGTTTTATCGCCACAATCGCAAAGACCATCCAGCGAATGCCGACAAAGATTCCGAGCGTCACGCACACGTCCTCGATGATATGTACGAACGAATGGACGGTCTGGTCGGGCGGGTGCGAGATTCGATCGATGAAGACACCGTCTTGATGGTCCTCTCCGACCACGGTTTCTGCGATTTTAGCCGCGCTATGAATCTCAACTATTGGTTGCGCGAAAAGGGCTATCTTGTGATGGACGAAGCGGCGACACAGGGTGATTACTTTGCCGGCGTCGACTGGTCGCGGACCCGTGCCTATTCCTTGGGGCTCAATGGGATCTATCTGAATCGAGTGGGGCGGGAGTCGAAGGGATGTGTCCCAGCCGAACAGGCGGCGGAGTTGCGTACGGAAATTGCCGATGCTTTGCGGCACATGATGGATGATGAAAAACAATGCCGTGCGATACGTGAAGTCTACGACAGCCGAAAGGTCTATTCGGGATCGTATGTCGATAACGGTCCGGATCTGATTGTGGGCTTTGAGAAAGGATATCGTGTCTCGTGGGAGACTGCAGTCGGGGGCAGCGATGGCCCGATGTTTTACGACAACACGCGTTATTGGAGCGGCGACCATTGTGTCGATCCGCAACTGGTCCCCGGTGTGTTTCTCTCCAACCAACAATTCAGCGACGAGAATCCCGCGATTACAGACTTGGCACCGACGATTCTTAATTTGTTCGGCGTCCCGGTGCCGCTATACATGGATGGTAAAGCGTTGACAAGGAACGGCAAGCCGCCGTTGCCAGCAGTCGACACTGCAGAATCTAACGTCTCTTCCGTAGAGGTGACCGCATGACAACACCATCCGAACAAACCGCAGCAGCTGTTTCCCGGCGTCGTTTTCTTCAAGCCGCGGCTTCGGCGGCGTTGGTCGCCGGTTGCGGCAAATCGACACGCCGTGGTGAATCCACAGGTGGGGCAGGGACCGATGCTCCCGTCGAGCGAATGATTGTGCTCGGCGTGGATGGCATGGACCCGAAGTTGTTGGAGCAATTCGTCGCCGAGGGACGGATGCCGAATTGTCAACGTTTGATGGAAGCGGGTTCCTTTGGGAACTTGCAAACCTGCGATCCCCCGCAAAGCCCCGTGGCTTGGTCGAATTTCATTTCGGGGACGAATCCCGGTGGACATGGGATTTTCGATTTCATTGCCCGTGACCCAAAGACTATGCTGCCGTTTCACTCAACCGCTCAGGCAGAGCCAGCTTCGGGCATGCTTTCGTTGGGAGGTTGGCAGGTCCCGCTCTCTCCAGGGAGAATCGAAAACCGTCGCCACGGAAAGACGTTTTGGAACGACCTGCAGGATTCGGGTGTCCCTTGTACTATTTTTCGCGTGCCCGCTAATTTTCCGGCCACGGATACCGATGCGACCACACTCTCGGGCATGGGGACCCCCGATCTACAAGGTGGGTATGGCACGTTCACCTATTTCACGGATCATTCGCGGCAACGGACGCATGATGTGCCGGGCGGAAACATCCAAAAGGTGGCCGTACGAGACCACGTTGTGGAATGCTCTTTAAAGGGGCCGGTGAATTCATTCCTGGCCGAGGAGACGAGTTCGGAAGTTCCGTTTCAAGTCTACTTGGACCCTCAGCGGCCGTTGGCGAAAATCGTTTTTCCCGAATCGGAGGTACTGCTCCGGGAAGGCGAATGGAGTGATTGGATCGTGGTCAAATTCCCGATGCTACCGCACTTGGTGGAAGTCTCGGGAATCTGCCGTGTTCTGCTTAAGAAAGCTCAGGACGGATTCGGTTTGTATGTCTCGCCGGTGAATATCGATCCCTCTGATTCCTCCATGCCGATTTCGACTCCGCCCGATTACGCTCAGCGGCTCGTGCGGGAGATGGGGTACTTCTATACGCAAGGCATGATCGAGGATACCAGCGCGCTGTCGGCCGGTATTTTGACTCCGGAAGAATACCGCCAGCAATCGACATTCGTGATCGAGGAACGGCTCCGGTTTTTTGAGCACGAACTAGAACGCTTCGAGGACGGGTTTCTCTTCTTTTACTTTTCGTCGCTCGACTTGAATTCCCACGTCTTTTGGCGGACCCGCGACCGCAAGCATCCCGCCTACTCGCAAGAGCTCGCCGACCAGCATGGCGATTTCATTCCCGAGCTATATGGCAAACTCGACCGCGCAATCGGCCAAGCCATGGAGAAGGCGGACGAAAACACCCTGTTGATGGTCATGTCGGATCACGGATTTACCTCATTTCGTCGGCAATTCAATTTGAATTCGTGGCTGATGGACAATGGCTACGTCGGTGCCAAAAACCCCAATAGCCGCGGTGCCAACAGTTATCTCCTCGATGTCGATTGGCCGAACACACGCGCGTATGGATTAGGGATCAACGGGCTTTACCTCAATCTCGCCGGCCGCGAAACCCAAGGAACCGTGGCTCAAGGGAGTGAGGCGGAAGAACTCAAGAGCGAATTGATTGCTCGATTGAAGGAAGTCCGCGATCCCGAAAACGGCGAGCAAGTCATTGCAAACGTCTTTCGAGCCGAGGAGATTTATAGCGGTCCCTATCTTCAGGACGCGCCGGATCTTATCGTAGCTTATAGCAATTATTACCGCGCATCATGGGACACGGTCTTGGGCTCGTTTCCTCGCGAGCATCTGTTGGACAATACCGATGCCTGGAGCGGGGATCATTGTGTGAATTCACAAATTGTACCGGGAGTCTTACTGTGCAACCGGGCGATCCAGAAACAGGATCCCAATCTAACCGACTTGGCTCCCACCATTCTGTCGGCCTTTGGAGTCCCCGTTCCGACGGAGATGTCGGGGCAAAACATACTTTAATTCCCAGTGTTGATATTTCAGAAAAGGCAAACATGTTCGGTCCAAAAGTGAAAATTGAACCGGGACTTTACGAGAGTCTGAAGAAAGCCTCCCAGGCAGTGGGTTGCTCGAGCGTTGATGAATTCATCATCAACATCCTGGAAAAAGCAGCCGCCGAAACAGAACAGGTTGAGTCCGAGGAAGAAGTGCGAAAACGATTGCAGGGACTGGGATACATCGATTAGCAACCATGACCTATGTCAATTTTATCTGCAACACGCTTGGCGATTTACTCATCTCTCCGTTTCGCGGGGAGAATCCTTGGCCGGCAATGCTGGCGATTTCGTTCGTCACATCGATCGTTTTCGTTTGGGCTTTCAAAGTCTTCTCCAACCAGCAGGCATTGAAGCGTAAAAAAGGGCGGATGTTGGCTCGCGCGTTGGAGTTGCTGATCTTTCGGCATGATATGATCGTCAGTGTGACCGCCTTTGGACGACTTGCGGTTGCCAATCTGAGTTACCTAGGGGAGCTGCTCAAGCCAATCGGCGTGACCCTCGTCCCCGCGTTGCTGGTATTGATTCAGCTCTCCTGCTGGTATGAATATCGCCCGTTTGCTGTCGACGAATCGATTCTTGTGCAGGTTGATTTCACCGACGATTTTCCCTTGATGAGTGCAGACATCCAGTTCATTCCCTCAGCGGGACTGCTGGTCGAAACCGAAAGTATGCGCGTCCCCGCCTTGAGCCAGGCGAATTGGCGTTTGCGGGCTGAGGCAGATGGCTCCCAGTGGATTGAGGTCCAGACCGATCAAGAATCCGTCCGCAAGCAGATTGTCGTTGGCAACCGTTTGCTTAAAGTATCCGACCAGCGCGTCAGCAGTGGATTTTGGGACGAACTATTTCACCCGGCTGAACCTCCCATTGAAAACGTGGGACCTATCAAACAGGTTTCCGTGCAATATCCCCACCGGCAACTTTTTGTGGCTGGCTACGAAATTCCTTGGGTGATTGCGTTCCTGCTCCTGACGATGATTTTCGGCCTGTTGATCGGACGGGTGATGAAGGTCAGCTTTTGAATCGGTTATTCACTTTTCGAGGCGTCTCATGATCACCATCGTTTCCGGACTCCCGCGTTCGGGCACCTCATTGATGATGCAAATGCTGCAAGCGGGGGGCCTGCGTCTGCAAACGGACAATGTCCGGGAAGCGGATACGCACAACCTCCGCGGTTATTACGAAGATCGCCGCGTGAAGGCTTTGGCCAAAGAGAACGCATGGCTGGCCGAAGCGGACGGGATGGCGCTCAAGGTCGTCTCGTTGCTACTGTACAATTTGCCGAGCGACTTGGAATACCGCGTGGTCTTTATGCGTCGGAACATGGATGAGATTCTTCGCTCCCAAGACAAAATGCTGGCGGACACGGCTCCTCAGCAAGCGGGAATGGACATCCGTCTGCACTTTGAGCGGCATCTCCAAGATCTGGCCAAATGGTTGCTGCAGCAAAATCATATTCGATCGATGGAATTGGAATTTCGCTCAGTCGTCGACGCACCACTTGATGCCGCCCGCAGCGTTGCCGATTTCTTGGAACTGCAACTCGATCTGGAAGCCATGGCGAACGTCGTCGATCCGTCGCTTTATCGGCAGCGGCAAGACTAAGGGTATGTTCCGCCAGCATGCTCTTGTTGATCGTCTTTCCGAGATTGTACGTGTGCGTTGAGAGGCAGGGTGCAGCGAAGCAGCGCGTGCTTTGGTATACTTTTGATTCACCTTTCGCCCCGGTCACCGGGGTTGACGAATCGTACCTAACATGGCCTCTGTCGATTGGCTGCTCGATGAAAGTGAACCTGCAGGACCAAGTCGCCCTCGTGACCGGAGCGGCGCAAGGGATTGGAAAATCAATTGCTGAGGCGCTGGCCGCTAATGGGGCGCGGGTTGTGTTTACGGATGTCGACCTCGCGACCGTGACCGAAACCGCAGCCGGGCATGATGGTTGTCTCGCGCGGCAATTGGATGTCACCAATGAGGCGCAGATTGCTGAGGTGATCGCCGGGACCGTCGACGAATGGGGGCGGCTGGATATTGTCGTCAATAACGCCGGCGTCAATACCATGGCTCACCGCGTAACGATCGATGAATTTCCCCGCGAAGAATGGGATCGGTTGCTCAACGTCGATCTGAACGGGCTGTTCGCTGTCAGCCAAGCGGCGGCGCGCGTTATGCGGGGGCAGGGGAGTGGCAAGATTATCAACATCGCCTCGATCGCCGGTTTGGTACCACTGCGATTGCAATGCGCCTTTGTCGCCGCCAAGGCGGGGGTCATCAATCTCACCAAAGCCATGGCGATCGAACTGGGGCAATACGGCATTCTGGTCAATGGCATCGCACCGGGATCGATTATGACCCAGGGGACCCGCCAATTGTTTTATGGCGAGGACGGCTCGTTTCGTGATTCCGTACAACAGCTGTTGGCACACATCCCGCTGGCGCGGCCGGGGACCACGGAAGAAATCGCCCATGCGGCACTGTTTTTGGCCGCTCCGGAAAGTAGTTACATCACCGGTCACATTCTCACCGTCGATGGCGGTTGGACTGCCGGCTACACCCGCGACTTTTAATGGACGTTATTGCTCAGCCTACGGATCCAGCCCCTTTCTTCAGTTGCAATTCACCCTCTCTAATAGGATTCCAGTCATGGCCAAGTTCACACAATTTGTCGGCTACCAAGGTACGGAACCTCCCAAGATCCCCAAGCCGGAGACGCCGCCTGAGCCGATGATCGTCACCGTTCAAGAAGGGGTGCCGGTCGTCTATCCCAACTGCGTCGCCCCCGCCGTACGAGTCGTGCATCCCGTCAATCCCAACGCCCCGGCAAAGAATATGGGCTTGGTCGTATTCTACATTCCGCCACACGCGATTCTGGAACCCGGGTCACACGAGACGGAAGAGACCTACGTAATCATGGAAGGCGCCGGGACAATGACATTCGGCAGCGGTTCGCGCCCGGTGAAAAAAGGCGATTTCGTCTACCTGCCGCCGTGGTGTCTGCACGGCATCGAAAACACCGGCACCGAAATGTTGGTTGTCCTGATCTGCACATCACCCCCCAATCCCTAATCCTCAATTTACAGAACCAGCGACAAGGGATGGCGAGGCTCCCGCCGAGCCACGCACAATGAGTGAATCTCATAAAAAGCAGCTGTGCGACGCCAAGAACACGGCCTCCCCACCCAACTCCTTCGCTAGCTTTGCGCCTTAGCGTGAGGCTTTTCACCGCCTGAAACGACGCAACTAACGGCCGACCTGATCATCCATAATACGGCGGGACTCCCGCGCGGCGGATTCCCAATCTCCGTTTTGGCCCGCTGTGACGATGTCGTTGAGCCAAACACCTTCGGTTTCCTGAAGCGATCCGTCGGCGAGAGCATCTTCAATCAGTTCGCTGATGGCAGGCAGCCGCTCGGTGCTCTTCTGGTTGCAGACCGAGTACAAGGCTTTACTGATTTCGTAGGCTTTGGGGCTAACCTGCGGGTAACCGCAACCGCTGAGTTGTGTGCAGAATGCCGCGGCAAGAATCGTAATGGCCCATCTCTGGTGAAGACGAAGTCGCATGATTAGTATTCCCCTATGATTTCGCCTTCGCCGATGCTAGCCAGCTCGGCCCAGACAAATAGGTCGATGTTTTCGGAAACAAAACGGACTGAACCATCCCCCAGGCAGACAAACCCGCCGCCGGTATGTTCGGAGTACATTTGCCCCACGTGATAGGTGGGAAAATTAATGGGGTGGATGATGGGAAAGCCGGTGATATCCAGTTCGCCGCCTGAAGGACCGGCGTGGACCAGCACAAGCGTCGCCGCTGCGTCGGGACCGTTTTCAGGTGAGGTGAAATTCGGATGCGTAAACGCACCGGGTACAACGCCAACCCAGGTTTTTTCGCTGAGGTTCGACGAATGTTCGCCGAGGAAGACCGTGTTGGTCATGCCGTCGGTGACATGTTTGATACGCGTGGCGGAGTTGCGATAAAACGGCCCGTCTGCGACCTGCGACGCGTCTCCATTGATCGACACTGTTTGAGTTGTTGAGGTGTAGATGTTGGAAAACACCACGCCCGCGGGAGCAGCACCGCACTCACCCCAACAGGACTCCTGTCCATGGCTGGCGACATAATGTGATCGTCCCAATTGCACCTCTGCTCCATCCACCAACAACGGGTCTGCAGCTGCGTCTCGTACTGTAAAGGGCTCCGTCGCTCCGCTGGCAGAAGGACATAAGAAAACCGGAAGCGTGGTTTGAATTGCGGTCGCGTTGGCAGCATCCCAACAAGGGCGATTCAAGTCCAATGTCTGATACAGCGGGGCCTGGTCAAGGTAGGGCAACAGCATGGTCCCCCACGCCCAACCCGGTGCTGCATCCCAGGTGAGCGGATCGATGTTCGCCCAAGAGGGACCTGAACCGTTGCTGGTTCCGTACGAGTAATAACCGGCGGGAAATGCGGAGTGGGCATCGTGGTAATTGTGCAGTGCCAATCCCTGTTGTTTGAGATTGTTCCTGCAACGCGTCCGCCGCGCGGCTTCACGGGCCTGTTGCACAGCGGGCAATAATAAGCTGACGAGTATGGCAATGATCGCAATCACAACCAGCAATTCAATGAGCGTAAATCCGCGTCGCCGATGTGTGGCTGACATAGCTTTATCCTACGGGTGTAGTATTTTGTTGGGGGGGAAATCGCGAGGAAGGATGAGCATAACAAATAATTCCAATAAGGCAACTATAAATTTTGATTAATCAAAATAAGTTGGCTCGCCTAGCGCCGGTTTAGGCCGTTTTGACGCGGAAATCCTGTGAATTTAAGCAATTCGTCACAAACACAGGCTGAACGGGTGGGCGTGAAACTGGCCGTTGACTGGACCGGGCTGTCCTCGGTCTGCTACAAAAAAACTCGCTGGCGCGCCTGCGATTAGCGCGCACGACCGATTCTATGACCGCTGCCTTACCGTTCAGGATATTTCCGACATGACTGCGAGCAAACGGACGATCGACGTTGCCATTATTGGTGGCGGGATGTTTTTTGATGATATTATTGGCCAGACCTTCAAGGACTTTATGCGGGGGGGAATGGCCGGCGCGCTCAACAGCATTGGCATGAGCCACATGGCAGCGGACGTGGCTGATGTGGAGATTCGCGTGTGTGCGGTCGGGACGCGGAGCGAAAAGAGCGGCACCGCGGGACGGATTGTCCAATGGTTTTCCGAGGACTTTCCGGACGGCAAAATTGATGCCTGTTATGGAGACGCCGTCTGGAAAGACATACTGGCCACGCACAAACCGGATGTGCTGTTCGTTGCCACGCCCGATCATGTGCATGCGGAGCCCATTTTAGATGC
Source organism: Symmachiella macrocystis (assembly GCF_007860075.1). NCBI lineage: Bacteria > Pseudomonadati > Planctomycetota > Planctomycetia > Planctomycetales > Planctomycetaceae > Symmachiella > Symmachiella macrocystis. Next base: position 841,962 of record NZ_SJPP01000003.1, on the reverse strand, counting down.
GCTGGATGCCGGTTGCGATGTGATTACCGAAAAGCCGCTCTGTTTGACGACCAGCGAAGCGGATGAAATCATCGCCAAGGCCCGCGAGACCGGTCGTATTGTTGCTGTCGATATGCACAAACGGTACGACCCGTTCGTGCGGGAGATGATGTCCAAAGCCCCCGAGCAATACGGCCCGATCAACCGCGTGCGGACGGTGCTCGAGGAACCACTGGAGGTCAGTACAGACATTTTTGCCTGGGCCGAACAAAGCAATCCGTTCGCTTATGTCGGTTGCCATTGGTTGGATGTCGTCCACCATTACTTGGGCGTCAAACCGGTCACGGTGTTTGCCACAGGGCAAAAGAACCTACTGCTCAATTGGGATGAACACCACAAAGAGATCGCCCGCCGTCGCGGCGTCGACCCCTCGACATTCAAACGGCAACATGCGATCAAAACCTGGGACAGCGTTGACGTGGCAGTAACGTATGACAACGGCATGCGGGGCGATTACAACAACAATTGGATCAACCCGGCGGAGTTTGAAGGGGCGGTCAATCAGGAGATCGAACTGTACGGTATCTACGGCCGGGGCTATGTCGATCAACAAGATCGCGGTTACCGCGAAGCCATCATCGGCGACGGATCACGCACACGGAACCCCTCGTTCGGCGGGCGGATTCATCATATTGGCGGAGAGTTGGAAATTTTTGGTTACGGGAAAGCCTCCATTGCTGCCGGGATGTTGGCCGTGATTCGTCGACGCATCTTGGGCGAATCGCTGGAAGCCATCGGTGATTCCTACCCGACAGCCGCCAGCCAACGAGACGTTGTAAGAGTAATCGAAGCGGCATCGGTTGTGGCGGAAAAGAACTACGTACACTTCGAAGCGGGCCGCGGCACACCGGTGACGGCGTTGTTAAGCGATTCGGAAATCCAAATCATCGAACCGAAAAGCTAAAACCGGCTGCATCATGAGATTGTTAGTGTGGTGATGCTGAATTCCCCAAAACAGCTTGGCGAGTCAGTCCTCCTGGACGAGTTTTCAAAACGGAATTAGAATGGAAGTATCACGACCGTACACACGATGAACGCGGTCGGCATAAAATCACTTTGACGGTCGAGCGGTTCCGCGGCGATCTCAATGCGACGATCGATCCTGGAATTGGCCGACCTTTCATAGGGGCGATCTTCGTGAACTCGCGAACACTCCTCAAACAGCTGGCGATTCTACTCGCTGTCATGGCGGGATTTGTGGAGTCGGGCAATGCGCAAGCGGCGCCGCCACAGGAGGGATTGATCCTGTGGTTGGACGCGAGTGAAATCGACAGCGATGCGCTGCCTGATGGGGCGATTTCGAAATGGACCGACAAAAGCGGGCATGGGAATTATGTCGTCCAGGAAATCGCAGAGCGGCGACCGACTTTCAGCAAAGATGCCTGGGACGGACATCCCGCAGTTCACTTTGATGGCGATGATCTATTGGTTGCCGAGAAGTTTGCAGGACTCGCAACCGGCGACCGGCCGTTTCATATTCTGATCGTCATGCGCGGCGGAGCGAATTCCTCGCACATGGCGCAGCGGTTGATCGATCTCAATTCCCGTGACGTGGCCACGGGAGATTTCCCCAAACGCGCGGGCCTGTGGGTCGGTTATCAACAAGGCCGCAAGAAACTCCGGATCGGCATTCACAATGGCGACGAAGGTGAGGGGCAAAGCGCAGCTTGGAATGATCACCCCACATTGATCGAAGCGGCCTATACCGGCGAACAAGCGTTTGCGCTGCACGTCAATGGCCGTCGCGAACAGCGGGGGGTGTTCAACGGTACGCATTTTCTCGGATTCCAACCGCTGGTCTCGTTGGCCCTTGGGCAACACTTCGGCCAAGTCGATGCGACCGATTCTTACTTCGAAGGGGACATCGCTGAGGTACTGGTCTATGACCGGGCATTGACGGCGACACAGCAGTACGAAACGGGGCAGTATCTGTCAAAGAAATACGCGCTCAAGACCGATTTTCGTCCGATCCCGCAGTTCGAACGGGACATCCGACCGATTCTGGCGTCGCATTGCCAAGATTGCCACGGCGGCGATGTGCGGGAAGCGGAATTGGATTTGCGGACAGTCTCGGACATGCTTCGTGGCGGGCAAGCGGGACCGGTCATCGTTCGCGGCTTTCCCGATCGCAGCGAAATTGTCGCCATGATAAAAACCGGCAAGATGCCGCCCGACGGGGAGAACCCGCTCTCAGCCGACGAGGTTCGCATGCTGCGCGATTGGATCGAAGCCGATGCGCCGTCAACAGAAAAGATCGTCTTAACGGCTGACGCAACGAACATCACCGCCGAACAACGTCAGCACTGGGCCTACCAGCTGTTGAAGGTCGAAAAACCGCGGTCGGTTGTCGCAACCGATCGTATCGAAAACGACATCGACCGCTTCGTCGTCGCGAAACTTGAAGAACAAAACCTGCAACTCTCACCACCGGCAAATCGCACGACGTTGATTCGCCGCGTCTACTTTGACCTGATCGGTCTGCCACCCACACCAGAGGAGATCGATGCGTTTATTTCAGACAAGCGCCCTGATGTCTATGAGCGTTTGGTGGACGGACTTTTGAATTCGGAACATTTCGGCGAACGGTGGGGACGGCATTGGCTGGATGTTGTCGGGTATGTGGATATGTTCGGCAGCGACAACGATGCGGCAATCATCAAGCCGCTCAATGGAAAGTGGCGGTACCGCGATTACGTGATTCGCGCCTTCAATGCCGACAAACCGTTTGACCGGTTTTTGGTCGAGCAGTTGGCAGGGGATGAATTGTACGACTGGAAATCCGCCGACGCATTTACACCAGAGATGCTGGAATGCTTGATTGCCACTGGGTTTTTGCTCTCCGCCAACGACGACACCGACCAAAACGAACTCAATACGCCCGATGTGCGGCATCATGTCGTACAACGCACATCGGAACTGGTCGCCAACAGTCTGTTGGCTCTAACATTGCAGTGCGCAAAGTGCCACGACCACAAATACGACGCATTACCGCAAGCCGATTATTATCGTCTGCAAGCGGTTTTTGCGCCAGCGTTCAATGTGCGGCACTGGGTTGTCTCGACCGGTAAAGCGCGCGCGGATGTTCCCGATGCGGTGAAAACCGAGATCGACAGTATCAATCAACAGGCCGACGCCGAAATTGCCAAGCTAACGCAGCAGGACGCAGCGATTCTTGCGCAGGTCCGACAAAACGTTTATGACAAAAAACTCGCCGCGTTGCCCGCTACCATTCGGGAGGATGCGAAAACCGCCGTCGCCACACCGGCTGATAAACGTAGCGACTCGCAAAAGCAACTCGCCGTTCAATATGAAACCCAGTTGAACGTAACGACTGAAGAAATCAAGGCGGCGCTAAGCGACGAACACAGACAGCAATGCGCATCGATCGCCCAGCAAATTGCCAAACAGCAAAGCAGCAAGCGCGCCTACGGAACGATACAACACGTGCACGAGACGTACCCCCCGCCGCCGACGTATGTGCTCCGCCGCGGAAACTATCTGCGGCCCGGTTTGGAGGTGCAGCCTGGATTGTTAAGTATTCTGGAAACACCGAGCACGGAGGAATCAAATACGGTTGCCGCGGCCGGGAATTCCAGCGGGCGCCGATTGGCATTGGCCCGTCAACTGACTAACGGGGACAAACTGGCGGGGCAATACGTCGCGCGGGTGATCGTCAATCGATTTTGGCAGCAGGTTTTCGGGCGGGGCATTGTGGCGACCAGCGACAATTTCGGTGTTGCTGGGGCGGCGCCTTCCCACCCGGAATTGCTGGACTGGCTGACGTCCGAGTTCTTACGAAATGGTTGGCGGGCCAAACCGATCATCAAACAGATGGTGATGTCCCATGCGTATCGACAGGCAGCGGTTCTCACGTCGGAGATGGTGGCTGCGGAAAAGACGGATCCGGAAAACGCTCTGCTGTGGCGGATGAATTTGCGGCGGTTGGATTCGGAATATGTCCGCGACGCAATCTTGGTCAGCAGTGGCAAGTTGGACCGCAGCTTGTTTGGCGAGTTTATCCCGGTCGATGTCCGTCCCGATGGCATGGTGGTCATCAAAAAAGCGGGGTTGCCCACGCCCACCTATCAATGGCGCCGCAGCATCTATGTGTTGGCACGGCGCAACTATCACCTAACCATGCTGCGGATTTTTGACCAACCGATCGTGGCTCGCAATTGCACACAGCGCGAACCGTCGGCGGTCGTCACGCAAGCGCTGACGTTATTACACGATGATTTCGTACTGGAGCAAGCCGCGTTCTTCGCAGAGCGACTCGCCGCGCACAAAACCCCAGCGGAGCAAATCACGGCCGCCTATCGCATCGCATTGGGCCGACTCCCCACGGATGAGGAGATCCGCTGGTGCACGGAATTGCTGCACCGGCAGGCAGAACGGTTCCGTACGGATGAAAAAACAGCCGAGAAGGTGGACCAATTGGCTTTGGCGCAGCTTTGCAAGGTTCTGTTCAACACCAACGAGTATTTGTACGTCCGCTGAGGAATTAGACGACGGGGTTCAACCATGGCACAGCGACCTATCGAAACTGCATCACGCTTGTCCCGGCGGCAAATGTTGAAAATCGGCGCGTTGGGATTTGGTTCGATTGCGTGCTCGTATCTTGACGGTATGGAACAATCCGCCGCAGCCGCGCCTGTCGACAATGGACTGGCTCCCCAGTCGGGGCATTTTGAGGCTCCCGCCAAAGCGGTGATCATGCTGATGCAAAACGGCGGCCCGGGGCAGATGGATCTGTTTGACCCCAAGCCGGATCTCACCAAGCACAGCGGCAAGGTGCACGTCGAAAAAGTCGAGATGTTTCAACCCGGCAGCGAGGGAAACACGCTGTTAGGCAGTCCGCTGAAGTTTCGCAAATACGGCGAGAGCGGTATCGAGATGGCCGAAATCCTGCCGCACCTCGGTTCGGTGGCGGATGAGATTTGCCTCGTGCGGTCGATGTATAATCTGCATAACAATCACACGGAATCACTGGTGGCGCTGAACACCGGTAAGATCTTCCAAGGTCGTCCCGCCCTCGGTTCGTGGGTCAGTTACGGACTCGGTACAGAAAACCAAAACTTGCCCGCCTACGTCGTGCTTCGCGACCCCGAGGGGTATAACACGAGCGGCACGTTGTTGTGGCAAAACGGTTGGATGCCCGCGCTGTATCGCGGCACCGAAGTCAGCACCGCGGGGACGCCGGTACTGAATCTCAATCCCAGCCAACCGATTCCCCCGGCGGTACAGCGCGAAAATTTGGACCTGTTGGCCAAATTGAATCGAAGGCATCAGCAGGACTTTGCCTACGAATCCTCGCTGGAAGCGCGGATCCAAAATTACGAACTCGCCGCGCGCATGCAACTGGCAGCTGCGGAAACGTTGGACCTGTCACGGGAGACACCGGCGACGCGCAAGATGTACGGCCTGGATGAACCCGAAACTGCCGGGTACGGGCTGCGGTGTTTGATGGCCCGCCGGTTGGTCGAGTCGGGTGTTCGTTTTGTGCAAATCTTGCCGCCGGTCAAACCCAATTCGCAGCCTTGGGATGCGCACGATAATTCTAAGACCGATAATGAGGCCATCTGCGCCAAGTGCGATTTGCCCTCTGCTGCCCTGATCAAGGACCTCAAGCAACGAGGACTGCTGGAGAGCACGATTGTCGTTTGGTCGGGAGAATTCGGCCGCTTACCTGTGTCGCAAAACGGCAAAGGCCGCGACCACAATCGCAATGCATTTAGCCTGATTCTCGCCGGCGGCGGTTTTAAAGCGGGGCATGTGCACGGCGCGACCGACGACATCGGTTATCGTTCGGTCGTCGACCCGGTGGGAGTCTCGGATTTGCATGCGACACTATTGCATCAATTGGGGCTGGATCATACACGACTGACGTATGAGCATCACGGCAGCGACGAAACACTGACCGATGCCCGCGTGACCGATGCCCGCGTCGAGGGTGAATTGTTCCATGGTCCGGTGCGGGTTTGATGCTCAGCACGCATTGAGTACTGCCGGCGCCTTGGACAAATTCATCCTGGTGGGTATTCTGTATCAGAGCAGATTTACTCATTTACCAAAGGATGACCTCAATGAAATTGCCGCTAAGATTCGCCGCCGCACTGTTCGTCTCCCTCGCCGCCGTTCCCGCATTCGCCGGGGAATGGGTGGAGCTGTTCGACGGCAAGACGCTCGATGGCTGGACACAACGCAATGGCACCGCCACCTATCGTGTCGAAGATAAAACGATCGTCGGAAAAACCAATACGGGCAGTCCAAATTCGTTTTTGTGCAGTGACAAAGACTACGGTGACTTCGAGCTAGAATTCGAAGTCAAGGTGCACGACAAGTTGAATTCCGGCGTCCAAATCCGCTCCCAAACCAAAAAGACCCCCACCGGTCGCGTGAATGGTCCGCAGGTGGAAATTGAAGCCAGCGGCGCCAATGGCGACGAAGCGGGTTACATCTACGCCGAAGGGACCAAGCTTGGTTGGTTGATACCGGATGATATCCGAAAACCGCACAAACATTTTAAGGACGGTGAGTGGAATAAATACCGCGTCGTTGCCAGCGGCCCGCGGATTCAGACTTGGATCAACGGCAAACCGATTGCCGACCTAACTAATGAGTCGATCTACAAAACGTACCCCAAAGGCTTTATCGGCCTGCAGGTGCACGGCATCGGCAAGGACAAAGGACCGTACGAAGTCGCTTGGCGGAACATCCGCATCAAGGAATTGGACTAATTTTGACGTTCTGACGCCGGAAGGTGATGCCGGTCTCCTGTTCCCCGTTTAACGCATAGCCTGCTGGCGCATAGGACGTCATACGGCACGACGTCCCATAATGCACTCAAAGGGTGGTCATGAACGGTCAACAGGAACCGGCGCAACCCGATGATGCGCTCGTCATCGAAACGTTTCACGATGATCCCGTTACGACTCCAGCGGAGCGCGCGCCTGGAACGAAGCAATCGTCGCTTCGCTGGGTCGAGTTGATCGGTGTCTTTCTGCTGATCGTCTTGTGCGATGTCACGATTTATCACGGCCAAGGCTTCGCCGGCTATGCGGCTTTGTTCCTGATTGCTCCAGTTCTATTGTGGGTGAGCTCCAACCGACGCAGCGGCGGACCGGCGTTTTGGATTGTATCGTTCATGATGCTCGCCTTGGCAGCTAAGATGCTGTGGTGCGGATCCAACGCGCTGGTGGCCGTCGGGTTCGCGTTGATTGTGGCCTTTGCGATGACGTTGGTGGGGCTTTGTCCTTATGTACTCGAAATGCTCTTTTTTGCGCTGCAAACGGCGCAAGCCGGATTTTACGGAATCGTTCGTTTTGGTCGACAATTGAATCGCCTCGGCCCGATCATTCCACGTGCCGGCTGGGTCAGCATTGTCCTTCCATTACTTGCCTTCTTGGTATTCAGCTGGATATTTGTGCTGGCGAATCCCGACTTGAATGTTTGGTTCGGGCAGGGAATGACGCAACTGTTCAAGTCCGTGCAGGTATGGGTCGAGCAGTACTCGCCCGATCCGCTCCAAATCGGATTTTGGGCGGCGGTTTTGTGGATCGCTTTGGGATTGCTGCGGCCGGTCATAGTGGATTCGCAAGTCTTTTCGTCAACCGGCGAAACTCCGACTGACGAACCCCCCGAAGCCATCGATGCCGATCTCTATCCCGCGCTGCGAAACACATTAGTCACCGTCGTGGTGCTGTTCGGCGTCTATTTGGTCTTTGAATTTCAGAGCATGTGGTTTCACGAATTCCCACCTGGATTTCACTATTCAGGTTATGCCCACGAAGGGGCCGCGTGGCTGACGGCGGCGCTTGCATTGGCGACGATCATGCTTTCACTCGTCTTTCGCGGAGATATTCTGCGAGAACGACGCGTTGGTTCGTTACGGCGACTGGCCTGGCTGTGGTCGATCGAAAACATGCTTCTGGCGGCATCGGTCTATAACCGGCTGTTCATTTACATCGGCTTCAACGGCATGTCGCGGATGCGGATTGTAGGGTTGTTTGGTATGACGGCGGTTGTGGTGGGATTCCTGTTAGTGATCTGGAAAATCGCCCGCAATCGCAATTTGTTTTGGCTGGCCCGACGTCACTTGTGGACGCTGGCCATTGCGCTGTACCTGCTCGCCTTAACGCCGCTGGACACGCTTGTTGTCGGCTACAACGTCCGCAGGATTCTCGATGGTGATCCGGCGCCGTCGGTTCAAATCAGCGTACATCCCATCAATTCCGAAGGGATTTTGCAGCTGCAACCGTTGCTCAACAGCGACAACGAAATCATCCGGGAAGGCGTGCGCGCGTTACTGGCTTTGCACCAAAGCGAAGCGGAATCAACAGCGACACGCCGCTCTGCTTTGGGATGGACGACGTATCAGATTGCGGATGAAATCGCGCTGGAGGAATTTCGCCGGAACCAGGAAGCATGGCAGCAGTATACCGATCCCCAAGTCCGCCAAGCAGCACTCGATCGATTCCACAAATACGCGTATCAATGGTTTTAACTGGCCGGGACCGCGATTGATTTCATCAACGGCCGCCCGTGCCATTCATGCTCGATACCGGTCATCAATAGTGCACAGTCGAACTCCACTGAGCCGGGTGGGAAGAGAGTCGGATCTTCAAAGAAACTGGATTTCACATTGGTGATCTCCAGCGGTTGGACGTGCCAATTGAAAGTGAGCAATTCCAAGCCATCAAACTCGTTGGACTTGCGTGTTGTTGAGTAGCCGAGTGAACCCGCCTCGAAAAAGTCCGACACCTCAGCGATCGATTCAAAGATCGACGTGTCAGGGAATGCTTCTGTAATCGTGCCTTCGACAGCGACGTGTGTATCGTCATCATCGCTGTCGAGTTGGACCTTGTAGTGGCCCCCGTTTTCTTGAACCTGGAACTGTGCATGATGGTGCAGGCCGGGAAAGATCGTGCCACCGGCCAGGGTATTAAAGCGCGAGGACGTATCGCGGCGAGGGATGTAGACCCCCTCGCGCAATTGCCCCTCCTCTTCCCACTCCACAGCAATGCGGTGAGCGGCATTTTCCGAGGAGATGCCAACCAGTGGCGGCAGAAAGCGCGGGCGAAGCTGCTTGAGTCGGATCAGACAGATCCCGGCGATGCCGTAGCCCTTAACCGGTTTCGGCCGAAACGGTGATGGTAGGAGAGTGGCCAACACATCGAGCTTGATGCGGTAATTGACCAGAATCCGCCGGTCAATCACGCCACGAACCACGGGGATTTTCATGGGGACTGCTTTCTGTATTCTCAAACGGTACGGGTAGACGACCGCCGTTCCGCCAGGAAGTTAACAGAAAATGATCGCCGTTTTTTGGGGCACCCAACGCCCGGAGCTTCAAACCGGGCGTTGAGTCGCCAAACTATTTTTGGTTGCCCAGGCGGCGATCCAAGGTGTCCAAAGTCTCTTTAAATGTGTACTTCAAGTAGTCGTCATCCGGATGAGTCAGGGCTTCATACAAAACCGCTTGTGCTTCAGCGGAATCGAAAAAGCTCAAAGCACGCACGGCTTCGAGACGCACGCGAGGATGTTCGTCGTTGACTTGTACCTGCAGTAATGCCAATGGCTTGTTCACGCGGTCCCGCCAATAACACAACACTCGCGTCGCAGCGGCGCGGACGCGATAGTCGGGGGAACGCAGCAATTGTTTCAAGAAGTCTTCATCGACGACGTCGTGATGCTGGTGGACCCACAACGCTTCTAACAGATTGTGCTGGTAATTCTCATCCGCTTGATCCAGCCCGGCGATCCAGGCATCCAGTGCCGCCATGACTTCCGCGGTATCGCGTTCACGTAGTTCACGGCGAACCCGATATCGGGTGCGGTCTTCGTAGGTCTTGAGCAGATCCAGCAATGCAGGAATCGGTTGTCCGGCGATTTTGGCCGGCGTGACCAGCGGGCGATCTTTGTGACGAATCCGCCAGATGCGTCCATGGTTTTTGTCGCGATTGGGATCGCGGAGCGAATGCTGCATGTGGCCAATCAACGGATTGAACCAATCGACGAGATACAGCGCGCCGTCGGGACCGAATTGCAAATCGACCGGGCGAAAGTTTTGATCGGACGATTGCAACAACGGCTGCACCGGGTCGGCGGCGAATCCCGAACCGTCATCTTTCATGCGATATTGCAAAACACCGTGAAAACCGATGCAGTTATTCAGCAGGTAGTTCCCTTGAGCGTCGTCCGGAAAATTACCGCTGGAGACAAATTCACACCCCGACGTCGGCCGCCATTGTTTGGTGAAAAACTGTTTCATTTTTCCGTGTTTGTGCGGATAGTCGACCTGGCCCGAGAAAGCGGTGCCGTAGTAGTTGGCTCCACCCGAAGCATCGGCGACGAAATTTTGTCCCCAACCATCGAACGTATGCCCCCAAGGATTGGCAAACCCATAAGAGACGAAGACGTCGAGCTTTTCGGTCTTGGGTTCATAGCGATACACGCCCGCATTTTTGCAGCGAACCGGACCGTAGGGGGTTTCGACTTGTGTGTGGTGGAAAGTTCCTTCCTGAAAATACAAACCCCCGCCCGGTCCCCAGGTGAAGGCACTGAGCGAGTGGTGCGAATCCGCCGTATCGAAGCCGTGCAGCACGATCGACCGCTCGTCAGCCACATCGTCGCCATCGGTATCTTTGAGGAACATCAAGTTGGGTTGCTGCGCCACATAGACGCCGCCGTCTCCCAATTCGATGCCGGTAGGAACATGGAGGCCGTCGGCAAAAACGGTGCTCTTATCGGCGCGGCCGTCGCCATCGGTGTCTTCGAGAATCAGAATCTTATCGTCCACCGGCGTCCCGGGCAGGTACATCGGATAGGAATTCATCGTGCAGACCCACAACCGCCCGCGGGCGTCGAAGGTGAATTGCACGGGGTTTTGCAACTCGGGAAACTGATCGTCGGATGCGAAGAGGTTCGCTTCATACCCGTCGGGCAACGTAAACGTCTTGAGCGTATCTTCCGGCTTGGTGATTACGATTTCGCGTTCGAAGTTTGTGGGCACCTTTTTGATTTCGCCGGCAACGGTGTCGTCGATTTTATCCGGTACCGATTTTCCTTGCGCCACATCCCACACCCGCCGGTCACGCAGAGCGATCATTTTGCGGAGCTTTTTGAATTCATCCGGAAAATTCACGACGCCGAACGGTTCTTTGCGGCCGCCGTAAATATAGAACCCATTGACCGCGCGGTGGTCGTACCAAAACTGACGGTTCTTCTCGTTGACCTCCGCCCGGACTTTGTTCAAGTCGGCTTGCCCGGCTGAGGCGGGCCGCGGCCCGAACAACGCTGTTTCCATTACCGGTGCCAATTGGCTGTAACCGTAATCGTTTAGGTGAACGCCGTTGATGGTCAGTTTCTGGTCGGCATCGTGCATCAGTTTTTGCGACGGTGTAAACAGATCGACGAAGATCACGTTGTTTCGCTTCGCGACTTCCGCAATTGCCTCTGTATAGGCTTTGATGTTTTCGTTGTTGGCTTTGCCATCGGTCACGCCCGGTCGGCCGGTGTCTTCTTGGGCGATGGGTGAGAACAGGACCAATTGCGGCGGCGCTTTGCCGTTGTACTTGGTGGTCGTGGTGGTCTTGATGAAGTCTTCCAGGTCGGCGACAAACTTCGGCAACCCCTCAGGGCCGGTAAAGGATTCGTTGAAACCAAAGCAAGCGATCACCACGTTGGGTTTGTGGTCTTCGAGGTTGTGGCCATGATCCTGAAAATCTTTAGAGCGCGGCCGCAAGGTGAGTTCATCGGCCGACCAACCTAGATTACGGACCACCAATTCATGCTGCGGAAACCGGCTATGCAACAGCGACTCAAAGTGGCCGAAATGCTGCATCCGCTCTGCCAGCGTATTCCCGATGAGGACAACGTGGTCCCCCTTATTAAGTTTCAAAGGACCGGATTCTTCAGCAAACCCGTTGCCGGCACAGAGTCCGATCAACGCCAGTAGGAACATGGTGCGCATCTTCAACATATCACAGTTCTCGTTTGTGGAGCCGTAGTTAGAAAGTTTTTTAGCTACCACGATTATCGTGGGTCGAACAAAAAAGGGCAAGCGGCGGGTGTTGTATTTAGCAGTGGGATTGTTTTGAAAACAGACTCGCGCAGAGACGCGGAGGCGCAGAGAGAAGAAGGCTGTTCGCCCGTTGCAAGCCGTAAGACAAGTGAATTGCGTGCGCACGAGATGTCAAGAAAAGTCCGGGTGGACCGAAATGCTTACCTGTTGATTTCTTTGCGCCTTTGCGTCTCTGCGCGAGGTTTTCTTTCAGAGAATTCAAAACTCGTGCTACGTGTTTTCTCCAGCGGCCTCTTGGCGTTTGAGGTCGCCGAGTTTGTCCCGCAAGATTTCCAATTGCCGTTCGATCGAACGTCGTGAGAGTTCAACCGTTTTGAGGATCGTGTCGCTCTGTTTGCTGATCGATTGAGCGGAGGATTCGATCTTACCGAGGTTGCCGGTCCGCTTTTCGATCTCGAGCACGGCGACGTCGATGGCTTGGAAGTCAGCGGCTTTCGCTTCGCTGTGTTGCCCGGAACGGACGCAGAGCGCGCGGGCCAGTGTTAAGCCTGTTTTTAAATACAGATCATTGTCGGGTTGTTCAGGATCCCAGACGACGAGCACGTCGTTACGGTAGCGCGCAAAGGGTTCCATGCCGTCGGGAGCGGACTTTTTGGAAAATACGAACAGACCGGTCTGAGCTGCGCGGTTCTTGCGGGCCGTCTCAATCTCTTCCAGCGCCTTGGCGACGTTGTATTCTTTTTTCTGTTTGGCTTCGACAACGATCTTCGCCCCGGCGGCGGCATTTTCCGGGCCGAGTTCGATCATGCAGTCCCCTACTTTGCAGTTCTTAATCAGCCCCGTCGTATTGCCGGTGTGGGAGGCAATGTCACCCGTCCGTTGTGACTCCTGTTGTATAAACGTGTAGACCGCATCTTCGAAGTCGAGGCCGTGCGTCGTGGACCGTGCTGCTTCTTCGCGACGGGTGACCATCTCGTTGAGTGATAGCTTGACCTCTTCGCGGAATTTCTGATTCGCTTCGGAATGCGTTTCCAGCACCTTGAGGATTTCGCCTTTCAGGCGGGCCAATGACGATTTTTCATCGTCCAACGTCAGGTTGCTGTTGATCGTGTCCTTGGTGCTGTCCAGGATCGATTTTAGTTGTGACAGGGCCGAGTTTTCGTCGTTGAGCGAAAACTCACTAGTGATTGTTCGCTGCGCGCGGTCTACATTGCGGACCAACCGGCTCAGGGCTGAGTTTTCCTCATCGAGTGAAAACTCACCGACCACGACATCGATTTTTTTCTGCAGGTCGCCGCTCAGTTTGCCATGATTTTCGTTGAGTTCCTTCACCAGCCGCGCCAGTGCCCCTTCGCCGTTATCGAGTGAAAACTCATTCAGCACCCGTTCGCGCTGCGTAGTCAGCTGCTTTTCAAAGGTCTCGCGAAATGCCGCCAACAAGCCTTGCGATTCCTCGGGGCTGAGCAGACTCATCAACGGGCTGCTTTGCCCGAAATGGCTGTCGAGCGTTTTGCAAAGTTCTGAATCTTCGCCGCCAATTTGCCGGCGGAGCAGTTCTTCCAATTCGCCATCTTTGCGAATCAGTCGATTGACCCGTTCCTGCAGCCGTCCGTCCTCAGGATCGAAATACTCCTTGAGCATCGCGGCCATTTTGGTGTGGACGTCGCGGCCATGTTCGCTGAGTTGTTTGTCCAGGCCCGACAGCATGCGTTCGCTTTCGCGGCGGATTTGTTCGGTGTCGATTTGCCCCCGCGCCTGCCGCAACGCTAGCACGCCGATTCGTAGCGCCGAAAGGGCGAACTGCTCCCGCGGATCCCCCGCAGCCAGACTCGTTAATTCGGCGATCGTATCGGGATCGCGAACGACCAAATCCAGCGGCATGGAAGTGGGATGTGCGGCGACCAAGCGGCGGTCCGCCGAAGTCACTGTTGGCGCGTCAGTACGTGATGAGTCCGGCATGATGTTCTCCGCCCATTGACGTGTCGAGAGACCGCACGGCCCGACGAAAACGGCCGACCGCCAACAAGCTATTCCTATCGGGTAGCGAATCAACCACGCAATGTGTTATTGCGCAGCAGCGCTCTTACGGCAGCGATCTGTTATTCGGTTTTGTTGGTCTGCTCATCGATGAATTCAATCGCCTCTTGAAACGTGCGCTTCGCTTCGGGGCCACGCCAACCGTGCCCTTGGCCGATTAAAAACTCCACGCGTCCAGGGACCTCAACCGCGGTCAAGGCCTCGACCATTTGTATCGCTTGGTCGTGGGGGACGAGAGTGTCCTTGGTCCCTTGATACATCAACAGCGGGGGATCGCCGGCGTTGACATACGTGATCGGCGAGGCGAGGCGATACGCTTCGGGTTGCTGTGCTGCGGTTCCGTTGAGGAATTGCACGACGAGTTTATTCGAACCCGTAGGAAATTCGGACTGCAGATTCGTCGGCCCGAAAAAACTAACACCCACTTGGATTTTACTAGACCAATCGAACCAGCCCCCTTTGCCTTCCAATCCGTCCCCGTCATCCATGGTGGCGAGCATCATCACCAAGTGTGCACCGGCGGAAAAACCGATGGCGCCGATTTTGTTGCGGTCTAGGCCCAGTTCATCGGCATTGGCTCGCAAAAAACGAATCGCGCATTTGCAGTCCTCGACTTGGGCGGGAAAACGATGCGCTGGGGCCAAGCGATAACCAATCGTCGCGGAAAAATAACCTTCACGGGCCGCCTTTTGAATTTCGTCGCGATGGCCGTTCTTGTTGCCAAAGGTCCATCCGCCTCCGTGGATATAGATGATCGCTGTCAGCGGCTTGTCGAATTTCTTCGGGCGCGCCCAATCCAAGATCAATTGTTCGCCACCACCGACGCCGTAGATCACATCCTCGTGATATTCAAACTCCAACGGTTCCTCGGAAAGACCCGTGCGCGTCATGCACGTGACCGTGAGGCAAACGGCCGTTCCCAAAAGATAGATCAGCAAGTTTTGACGTGGCATGGTTGTTCTCCAAATCAGACGCTGCTGGTGACCGCGAGCGGTCGGTTTGGGTTAGTGTTTTTTGGATTTGCCTTTGCCGGCGGACTTAGGTCCGCGGGTGTTCATCTTGAGGCTGTATAGTTTCTTCGAGCAGGTCAGATACAGCGTTTTGCCATCTTCACCACCAAAGGCGACGTTGGAGCAGAATTCGGGAACCGGGATCAAACCGAGCGATTTGCCCCACTTATCGCAGACCCAAACGCCGCCGCGGCCGCTGAGGTACAAGTTCCCCTGCTCGTCGATCGTCATGCCGTCTGGAGAGTCGTTGCGCTCGGTATCGGGATCAAAAAATACGCTTCCCGGACCGACCGAACCGTCCGCTTGAATTGGGTAAGCCCGCCAATGTTTCAGGTAACTGTCGCCAACATACAACGTTTTCCCGTCGTTGGAGACCAAACAGCCATTGGGAACCTGCATATCATTCAAAACCTGCGTCACCTTGCCAGTCGTCGAAAGGTGATAGACCGCGCTGGTGAGGCGGTTTTTGAAATCGGGGTCGGTGTAATAGATCCCGCCCCCTTTTTTTGGCGAAGCGGCGACGTCGTTCGGTTGATTGAGCGTCGGATCATCCACAAGGATCTTTGTGTCGCTGGGAGCTTCACGGGCGATTTGGTAACTCATCAGCTTGTTGCCATAAGCCTGTGCACCCAGCAATCGGCCATCGCGAGCTAAGCAAGTCCCGTTGACTCCCTTGGTGTCATCCAGCCAGACATGCACCTTGCCGGGACCGTCCAGACGTAGGATTTGCGTGTCATTGTCGCGAAAAGCGGTGAAGTACAACCGCTGCGTCTGAGGGTCCCAAGTCGGGCCTTCGAAAAAACGATCGTCGCCGTATTCTTCCACCAGTTCGTCGCCGTCAGCGACAGTAGGCGGCAAGGGATGATTTTCCTCAGCAGTCGCGACTCCGGAAAATCCGCCGCACAGCAAACCGACGATGGTCAAAGGGAATAGGGAACGCATCAGCCGTATCTCCTGGAAACTAGTTCTAGTTCGTGATGGCTATCTGTGGGAATCACTTTTTCACGGCATATGCCAACTACTTCGCGTATTGAATTGTCCGCGTTTCCCGTAGCACGGTGACTTTGATTTCACCGGGATACGTGAGTGCTTGTTCAATGCCTTTGGCGATGTCGCGACACATCTTGGCGGCTTCGCGGTCATTGACCTGCTTGGCGTCGACGACACAGCGGACTTCGCGACCTGCTTGGACCGCATAGGCGTGATCAACGCCGGGAAAACCGCAAGCCAAGGCTTCCAGTTCTTCCAACCGTCGCACATATTTTTCTAAGGTCTCGCGGCGTGCCCCGGGACGGGCTGCGGAAATCGCATCGGCCGAAGCGACAAGCACTGTGTAGATATGATCCACGCGAATGTCGTCGTGATGTCCAAATGCCGCATGCACCACCTCGGGCCCTTCTCCGTAACGTTTGAGCAACTCGGCTCCCACGGCGGGGTGTCCCCCCTCCATTTCGTGGTCGGCCGCCTTGCCAATGTCGTGAAAGAATCCACAACGGCGAGCCAAGGTTCCGTCCAGGCCCAAGGATTCCGCCAACAGCCCGGTCAGATAGGCGACTTCGATCGAGTGTCGACGGACGTTTTGGCTGTAGCTGACGCGGAAGTTCAAACGGCCCATCAGCATGATGAGTTTTTCATGGACGTCGACGATCCCCGCTTCTTGAATGGCCTCATTCCCCAAGGTGCGGATGTGTTCATCCATTTCCTTTTCGGTTTCGTTGACGATTTCCTCAATCCGCGAAGGATGAATCCGACCGTCTTGAATGAGCTTAGTCAGCGATAAACGGGCGATTTCCCGCCGCACGGTATCGAATGCGGAGACGATCACCACGCCGGGGGTGTCGTCGACAATGACATCCACACCCGTGATTTTTTCGAAGGCGCGAATATTGCGTCCTTCACGGCCGATAATGCGGCCCTTCATATCGTCGTTGGGGATATCGACCGTCGAGACTGTTGTTTCCGAGGCGTGACTGGCGGCGCAACGTTGGACTGCCATGCCGACCGCTTCGCGGGCTAATTTGTCGCACGTTTCCTTGAGTTCCTGGTTGTGTTTCAGGATCACCGCGCCGGTTTCGTTTTTGAGTTCCACACGCAGTTGCGTCAGCAGCTTGTCTTGGGCCGCTTCGGGAGACAGTCCGCTGATTTGGAACAGTTGGTCCCGTTCCTCACGGAGGACTTGTTCCAACTCCGCCTCACGCGCGTCCATTTGCTTTTGGCGATCGGCGAGTTTGGTCTGGACTCCCTCGATCATGCGTTCCTTTTTGTTGATGTCTTGCTGCAGTTCGCCGAGCGTGGTTTCGCGGCGGTCGAGTCGGCGTTCTTGTTCGCGTTGTTCTTCGCGCGCCGAGTTCAGTTCTTTCTCCACAGCTTCGCGGCGGCCAATCAGCTCTTCCTTGGCTTCCAGCTCCTGCGACTTCTTGACGTTCTCCGCTTCCTGCCGCGCTTGTTCGATGATCTCATCGCGACGTTGGTAGGCAGCTCCACGGCTGATCCGTTCAATGACCAGTCCGATTCCCAGACCAACAATCAAAGCCAGGGCGGCGGAGATGGCGGTGACCGTTTCGGATACCGCCAACACCGCAGTAATTGCGTTCCCCATAGACCGATTCCTTCATTATTTTTGTAATCACGAAAATCCCGGCGCTCGCCAAAGCAAGTGGCGGGGCGTCCCGTGTTAAACTGAGTTGTCGACCGGGTATCGATACGCACCGATGCCACGGTCATATGACAAATTACAGGGGAGCGAAGCGACGGACACGCGATTTTCAATGGCCAAAATCGCCATGAAAAGATCGAGTTCCGTTTGATGAAGAATTGGTCGAACGCAGCAGCGAACCGCAGGCCGGTCGTTACTTCAATCTGGGATGCAAAAACGTGATCTCTCTTGCCGGGAGCGGCGGATGCCATCCGTAATGTTCGCGCGGAATCCGCGACAACACCGGAACATAAGCCCGCATCCTGCGGCTGGACAAGATGGAACGTAACCACGGATTCTCGGTAGCGAGATTCAACCAAAAATTCCGCAGCGTCACGTCCTCGCGCAATGCGGCGTAAGCCGCCCGCGCGGGTGTCGTCCCAATCCGGCCCCAAAGCCGGATGATCGAAATCAACGCCAGTAGAATTTTATGAAGCATCGCCCTGCAGTCCGCAGTAGGTTACTGGATACCACGCTTAACACATTCAGACTGAGATAAAACCGTTAAACGGCTGCCGTTGTGATTCCCCGTTTCTCACCAACGTCGCCACCCTCAGGGTGTCGAATTGTGAAAGATTCATCGAAGACAACGAAGTTGTCCATCCCCCGGAGACGCTGGGCATCAATTTTTTACGCCCGACCTCTGGACGATGAATAATCGTAAGTCCATACTACCAAAGCAAAACCGATATTCAACCGAGAAACGACAATTGGGTTGGTATTGTCGGTGATTCCAAGATCATCCCGGCGGACTCCGCACTTTCACACGATTCAAACATGTCAGACCCCCACCAACACCCCTTCCTCGGTTCGCTCAGTCAAGCGGTGAAGACGGTTTGGGACGCCGGTGACGCATTGTTGGCGGTCTCCGGTGGAGCGGACAGCATGGCGCTGTTACGGGGCATGTTGGACCTGAACCAAGCCCACTCCGGCCGCTTGGCGGTGGCCCATTTCAACCATAACTTGCAACCAGCCGTCTCCGACGACGTCGCCCGTTGGTTGCAACAGACATGTGAACGGCTTGACATCCCCTTTCACTTGGGGGCGTCGGATGTCGGCCAACTCGCTGCTGAATCGGGGCAGGGGATCGAGGAATCCGCCCGCAATGCCCGCTATGCCTTCTTCAAGCAGACGGCACTCGACAACCAATTTACGCAAGTTCTTGTTGCTCACACACGCGATGATCAGGTCGAGACGATTCTGCATCATCTGTTGCGAGGCACCGGCGTTGCCGGTTTGCGGGGGATGCCGGAGCGGCGCGCGCTCGTTCCATTGTCGGACGGTCAACCGGAGATCGCATTGTTGCGCCCGATGCTCACGGTCACTCGTGCGCAGGCGGTTGATTATTTACGGACCGTAGGCCAGGACTACCGTGACGACCCGTCGAACGTCGATGTGGCATTCACGCGCAATCGAATTCGACACGAGTTACTGCCGCTTTTGGAAACGTCGTTCAATCCCAATATCCGGGATGCATTGAGCAAATTGAGCCAGCAGGCCGGCGACCTGCAAGATGCTCTGGAACAGATCGTGCATCAACAATTGCGCGGCGCCTTGCTCGACGTCAATGCGGACATCGTTCGGTTGCGGTGGCAACCGCTCAACGAACAAACGCGGCACGTTATTCGCGAATGCTTTGCGATGTTGTGGAAACAACAGCATTGGCCGCGGCAGCGGATGAATTTTTCGCACTACGACCGCTTGGCAACACTGTTGCAAAACGGAGGAACGGCGAACTTACCGGGCGGAATTGTTGCCGAGCGTCGCGGGGAATTGGTCGTCTTGAGGCGACAGTCCCACTTCACGTGATCCCTCCCCCAACCCCCCGGCGGAACCGGAGGGGTGGAGAGGAGTCTGCGGGTTAGGCGTTGGGCATTGACATCGGTTTCATCGCCACGATGCCCAGCGGCGGCAAATGCACTTCGATGCTCTGTTTGTGACCGTGGCTGGGGACCGGTTCGCTATAGACGCCGCCGAGGTTGCCGACGTTCGTTCCCCCGTAGATTCCGGCATCGCTGTTGAGCACTTCAGAATAAAACCCGGGGCGAGGAATACCGATGCGGTATTTCTGCCGCGGTACGGGGGTGAAGTTGCTGATGACGACCAGGAAATCATCCTTGTCCTGGCCTTTGCGCAAAAAGGCGAAGACACTATTCGCGGAGTCATCACACTGAATCCAGTCAAACCCTTCTCCGGAGAAGTCGAGTTCGTGTAACGCGCCTTGGCTGCGATACAGTTCGTTCAAGTCACCGATATAGCGCCGTAGGCCATCGTGGTATTTGTGGCCTTGCAGGTTCCAGTCGATTTCGCCGTCATGGTCCCATTCGTGCCATTGCCCCAATTCCCCGCCCATGAAGAGCAACTTTTTGCCGGACATGGTGTATTGGTAACCGTAGAGCATCCGCAGGTTGGCGAACTGTTGCCAATGGTCGCCCGGCATTTGCGAGAGCAGCGAACGTTTTCCGTGGACGACTTCGTCGTGCGATAACGGCAGCACGAAGTTCTCCGTAAAGGCGTACACCATGCGGAAGGAAAGGTCGTTTTGATGGTGTGCACGATGAATCGGATCGAGTTGCATGTAGCGCAACGAGTCGTTCATCCAACCCATATCCCACTTCATACTGAAGCCGAGTCCGCCGTTGTAGACAGGATGCGAAACGCCGCCCCAAGCCGTCGATTCTTCGGCCACAGTCAAGATTCCCGGGAAATCGCCGTGGGCCATCACGTTGAAATCTTTGAGGAACCGCACCGCTTCTAGGTTTTCGCGACCACCAAATTCGTTGGGGACCCATTCGCCGGCGTTGCGTGAATAATCCAAGTACAACATCGAGGCAACAGCGTCGACCCGGATGCCGTCGACGTGATATTTTTCCAGCCAAAACCGCGCGCTGGAGAGCAAGAAGTTGCGCACCTCGTTGCGGCCATAATTGAAGACCGCCGTGCCCCAATCGGGATGGAACCCCTGGCGGGGGTCAGCATGTTCATACAACGCCGTGCCGTCAAAGCGCGCCAGCGCGTGGCCATCGATCGGGAAGTGCGCAGGGACCCAATCGATCAACACACTGATGTTCGCCTGATGGCAGTAGTCCACAAAATAGGCGAAGTCGTGCGGCGTGCCGAATCGACTGGTTGGTGCGAAATAACCAGTTGCCTGATAACCCCAAGAGCCGTCGAACGGATGTTCGCTGACTGGCATAAGCTGCAAATGGGTAAATCCCATTTCACGGCAATAATCGACCAGCATGTGCGCCAATTCGCGGTAGTTAAAAAACTCCCGACCATCGGTGGGCTTTTTCCACGATCCCAAATGGACCTCATACATGGAAATGGGTTGCGCCATCCAGTCGGTCATTTCCCGTCGCGACATCCACGCCTGGTCCTGCCAGACAAAGTCGCTCATGTCATAGACGATCGACGCGGTTTTGGGCCGCAACTCCTGGAAAAACGCAAACGGGTCGCTACGTTCGGTGACGACGCCGGATTGTTCTTTGATTCCAAATTTATAGGCGTCGCCATGCGCCAAGTCGGGGACAAAGCCGTTCCAAATCCCTTCGTCCGAAGGACGCAACGCATTGCGACCGTGCGACCAATGGTTGGCGTCGGTGAGAACGGAGACTTCGAGGGCGTTCGGCGCCCAGACGGCGAATCGGGTCCCGGTAATCCCGTCGACTTCGTCGAGATGGGCACCCTGGAATTGATAGATAGAAGCGTGCATGCCATTGCGCATATTTTGAATATCGGTTTCAGTAAATAACGGACCGCAACTGCGAACGCGATTGTTGGAATTCCGCCAAGGGACGGAGGGGCGTTGTGACATCGGTTTCGGTGAAAGATCGTCCATGATTTTCTGCACTTCAAAAAATAGGCAAGGCCCAGAAAAACTAGACCCATTGATTCGGTAACCAACGCGAAGTTGCGCACGTCCTGCGATTTCCAAACCCACGCAGTGACCTCAACGACTCAGAATCGGCAAAGCGACCCGAATGCGACCATCATGTCGGTTATGAGGATTAAAACAAGACTCCTAAGTGGATTTCGTCCGCCAAAGGGCCTGCACTTGAGGGCTGATCGTGATTTCCTGTCAGACGGCTCGTTCTTGATGAAAAACGCCGTAACAGATACTTGGTCATGTACTTAGGTCCCTCCTCTTGCGATTACCTAAATTGCCGTACTGTCTACTCAGGCACTTTTGTGTCAAGTCCAAAGTGCTGTTCGCATTCCTCGGAATTGTTGCCTCGCAACGAGTCACCTTGAGCAATCCAGCGATTATGGCAAACACGTGACGTTGCCCGTTTGCAACGCGTTTTCCGCAGACGGCACCTGCAATTGTGAGGAATTCCTGGATATCCCTCAAGTGATACTCTGAATTCTCTTCAATTCTGACGTACACTTTGCGAAACAGGTCTGCCGCACTCCGTTTCGAATCTGCAACAGTTGAGAGACTCATCGTGAGCACTAATCGTTTCTTGGTCCTGGTCATTGGCCCGGTGATATTAATCGCCGGGAGTTACTGGGTCACATTTGAATTCCCCCACAATGCGCGGGAAGTTATGGCCGCCACGGCTATTGATCTAACACCGCCACAATTCGATTTGGGGCAGGGCGATCATCCCGCGTTAGTGGAGGCCTGCAACAAGACTGCCGCGGCGCTCATTCTCCGCTTAGGCGAGCAGTACCGTGTTGCGGTCGAATCTCCCTATGTGATCGCCGGGGATATGCCTGAGGCTGATTTGCGGAGGCATTATGAGACTACAATTACGCCGATCGTCCATGCCTTGCAAAGCAGCTATTTTGAAACGAGTCCCAATCAGCCGATCACCATCGTCATGTTGACCACAGTCCGGAACTATCGCCTGGCTGCCCGCGAGTTGGATGATTATGATGCCACGCACTACCACGGTTATTTTCGCAGAGATCAACGGCGGATCATGTTGGATCTCTCGAGCGGCAACGGCACATTGGCGCACGAATTAACGCATGCTCTGTTTGGTTTTGATTTTCCCACCGGTCCGGAATGGTTCGACGAAGGCTTAGCATCGCTGCACGAGCAAGGAGAATTCAGTGAGGATGGCAGAACGTTGTTGGGTCATCACAATTGGCGACTCAATTCGCTCAAACAAGCCTTGCTGTCGGGACAGCTCAAACCGATTGAGAAATTGATCCGTGCGCGGACATTTCGCCAAGAGGGCGAGGGGTTGCAGTACGCCCACGTCCGCTACCTATGCCTGTACCTTCAACAGCGTGGCTTGTTGAAAGAGTATTACCGCGAATTTCGCACGGCGGTCGGCGACGACCCCCATGGGCAGGCAACGTTACAAAAGGTGCTGGGCGTTGATTCGATGGACGAGATCGATGCGGACTTCCGCATCTGGCTACGCAATGAATTTCACTCCATCAGTCGCTTCGCCAATTGAGGTCTTGAAATCCGCCCGAGGATGTCGGGCGTGCCACTACCGTCCCGAGCGTTCGTGTTGCACACGGCGAAGTTTAGTAAACAGCC
The DNA here is from genome assembly GCF_007860075.1 of Symmachiella macrocystis. Classification (NCBI taxonomy): domain Bacteria; kingdom Pseudomonadati; phylum Planctomycetota; class Planctomycetia; order Planctomycetales; family Planctomycetaceae; genus Symmachiella; species Symmachiella macrocystis. The sequence goes on along the minus strand of NZ_SJPP01000003.1, from coordinate 818,659 downwards.
GCCGCAGGTTCGGACGCGGTACGGCGCCCTCTTCGGTTTCATTCGCCGCTGATTTATCATTCGCAGTTGGTTGCCGGTCATGACGCAATGTTTGCGATGGCTTTGCCGGTTCCAATTCCACAACGTCAAAATCTGGTTCCTCTGAGGCGGCGACTTCACCAAAGTCCAGCTCATTGATTTGATTGATGACGTTTCGGTGCGATTTCAGACTTTTGTTCAAAATGGCTGCGTTGAGTGCATCGACCGACGGTCCTTCGGCTTGCTGCTCCGTCTCGTTTTCATCCTCAAGCTCACAAGAATCGGTGGACGCATCTTGCATGTCTGCGGCTACTGGCTCGGCAGTCGCTAATTCTTCGACAACTGCCAATTCCTCAACAACCGGGGTTTCCATGGGGATTTCCGGTTGTGGCTCTTCGGAGTGACTCACTGCTGTCAAAGGTGGCCGTTCACGGCGCTCGGCATCGAGTGCTGCGTATCGATCGACAACCAGTTCCTCTTCGAACATCACCGCTCCGCTTTGGTGATCGTCCACCAACGGCACAACCCCCGCAATGGCGGCAGAATTTTTAGACGATTCATGCGATGAAATGGCAACAGTCTCCATAGGAACCTCCTCCTCGTTTTCGATCTCCACTTCCAGTGCGTCCATCTCGATAACGTCATCCGCTTCCACAATCACCGCTTCAATGGCGATCTCTTCGTCGTCATTGGCTATCGCATAGGCAATTTGTTCCTCTTCTTCCACCGGCAGGCTGACTTCTTCGTGCGGGACTTCGTTTTCGGCCGGGCTTTCGTCCATGCCGCCGATTTCGATGCTCTCCATTCCGTCGTTGGAAAACGCTTCGAAGTCAAACGGTTCGACGTCTTCATCCGCGTCAGTGAATTCGTCCAAATCGGTGGACTTCTGTTTCAAGGCATCCAACGGTCCAGCGACACGTGTTCGTTCGTTCCAATGCAGCGGTAATTGCCGCAGGTCTTCCAAGGCCTCATCGACCAGCGCCGCATCGGCACAGGGCTGGTTCGAGACAAACGCCAATAACAGCGTATGGTCGCAAAGTTGATTCAATGCGCGGGGCACGCCGTCGGCCGCATGGGCGATGGCGGCCATTGCGTCGTCGGTAAAGATCTGCTGCGGATTCGCGCCGCCCCAGTTCGTGCGGTACTCGATGTATTGCCGCGATTCGAAACGGGACAACGATTCCAAATGATGTTGCGAAGCAATGCGTTGGTTGAGCGCCGCCATGCCCGGTTTCGCCAAGGTCTCTTCAAGCGCCGGTTGTCCGCTCAGTACCACGCGAACCAGCGGAATTCCACCGGTCGTTAAGTTGGTGATACAACGGACTTCTTCTAGCAGACGTTGCGACATCAAGTGCGCTTCGTCGATGATCAAAGCGACGCCATCGCTATCAGCTAATGCGGACTCGCAATATTTTTCCAATTCCAGCCGCAATTCCTGCTCGGCCATGCCGGTGTAGGACTGGCCCAATTCAAAGAGCACGCTTTGCAGCAAGGACCGGCGGGTGGCGAAGTTCGCATTCTTGAGCAGCGCCACTTGAAATTGCTCGGACAATTCCTCGGCGAGCCGACCACAGAGCAAGGTCTTGCCCATCCCGGCGGCTCCGGTCAAAACGCCAATCCCCTGTCCCCGTTGCATACTGATCACAAACTCCGCAATGGTCTCGCGGATGTTGTCCGTGATAAACAGACAGTCGGAATCGGGAGTTGCCGAAAACGGACGTCGTTGGAATTGAAAATGTGATTCGTACATGGCCTCGGTCCTTGAGACGCAGCGGGGGGTAATGGACATAAATGCAGACCCCGACAATCTCAGTGGACCGATTCGTAGGAAAACCGGCAGTCGACCTATGACGTGCGTCGATCGATCCAGATTGTGAGCATCTGATATCAATCTCATCGAACCGTGACGGGGGGCTACTTTAAGCCAAGGTCCTCGTCTCAAAATGTGAGAGAGGTTTTCTGCAAATAGCCGGTGGGCAACACCGTTTACGGTGGCGAATTGCGCATCCTGGGCATTTCAGGAGTTTCTTCCCCGCCTGCAGGCGTGCTAAGCGCCTTGAGCACACTGGGATCGATATCCTGGTTCAAAAACACTGTCGAGCCATCCGCTTTGAGGAACATGACTCCATCACTTTTGCCCAGGCTACCAAACGTAAGGCTGTCCCCCTGCAGCCCATCCGCGGGATTGCGGACATTTCGAGGATATCCCCACGGTGCGAAACCGTCCACCACCTCACCGGCGATCACTGTATTCGAGGTTCCATCCACGATTTCTTTGAACGCCAGCCCTTGATTGTCCGGAAAGACCTGCGAATTCCCGGCCAAATGGCTGAGCGCATAGCCGTTGCCGGTGTGAGTCATCGGGATGGATGGATTGACATATTCTCGGATGACTTCATCAAACGCCCACTGGTTTTCCACGTCGTTCCATGGCAAATCGAAGTGAACGTTCTCGTACTTTGCGCTGTACCCGAGAAACGGTAGCAGCGCAGTTTGCCAACTATGGAACTCCGTTCCCTGTTCGTCAAAAATTCCACCGGCAGGCATCACGTTGTAAACGTCGTGATAATTGTGCAGTGCCAAGCCAATCTGCTTGAGATTTCTTTCGTTCCAGGTAGTTTGGGTTGGTACGGCAGCAACCGTTCTGGAATTTGCCGCTTGCCGATAGATCAGAATTGTTTGTATCGCTACGAAACAGCCGACCAGCAACACAAAAAGTAGGCCAATCCCCACGACCCACTTCCAAGGGCTCTGCGGGACCACGGGAGGCGGGGGTGCGGGTTCGAGCGGCACCGCATCCGCTCCGTGGAATTCAGAACCGCAACTTGCGCAAAAACTGGCCAATTCGGGAACCGCAGCGGTGCAATTCGGGCAGGTCTTCATCGCGATGTTACCTGATAGACGAGACGCAGGGGGAACGGGGTGGCCGCTACCTCAAATGACGAACGGCGGAGTACTCCTCGTGGGTAAGGATACTCCGCCGACCGAAATTTGTTTGAGTGACTCGAAATTCTTGCCACTCCACACGCCAATTCTTACCGCAGCCAATCGCTCAGAGAATCTTGGCACGCAGTTCCTGCAGCAGTGAGACTGCCGCTCCGATGTCGATTTTTTGCTGTTTGGGGTCGTGGGCGATTTCCCGTTCGATGGTCAACGGCCCGTCGTAGCCGATTTCCAGCAGCGTCCGCAGATAGGTTTCCATACCAACGTCCCCCGCGCCGAGCGGCACTTCGGCCCCCCATTCCTTGCCGCGCTGGCCATCGGCCGCCCAAGTCCCATCCTTGCAATGTACGCTCCGCACCAGATGGCCGACTTTTTTCAGCGCATCAATCGGTTCGCCGCTGCCATACAGGATCATGTTGGCCGGATCGAAATTGATAAACAGGTTGTCCCGCTGCACATCGGAGATGAAGGCCAGCAAATGCTCGGCCGACTCTTGTCCCGTTTCAAGATTCAACTGTTGGCCGTTGTTAGCAACATGATCCAGCAAGTCGCGGGTGACGGTCAGCAAGTCTTGATAACTCTCCGAAGCAGCATCCGGCACAAAGCCGATATGCAAAGCCACCGTGTCGCACCCCAACAACTTGGCGAAGTCGGAGATCTCTTTCATCTCCTGCACGCGCGCCGCCCGCGTATCTTCGGGCACCAAACCGACAGTGCGAACGGTCGTGGGGATGTCGGCATAACTTTCGCCATCAAATCCGCCAAACACAGCCGTAATCGTGATCCCCGCATCGTTGCATTTGGCAAGGAACTCCTGTGCGGTCTTTTCCGTCCGCGTCGCCTGATGCGGCGCATGCACCTGTACGGTCGGCACACCGAGTTCTTGCGCAACATCCAGATGCACCCCCAGCCCGGCATCGACCGAAGCGAACACACCAATTGGCCATTTCTCCATCGCAGTCATCTCCTCTGTCGTTTACAGTTTCAAACGTAGTGAGGGGTATCGTACTGTTTTGGGCGGAGGGGTTCCAGTTTGGCGAACGTATGCAGCTTGCCCCTGCAAGAATCGTTTGGGGTTACCCACAACTAAACCGTCGAGGAAATACGATGACAGCACAGAACCATGGAAATACCTCTGCAGCGGAATCAAACCAGACGCCCCGGCGGGACGTTTCTAGGTATCTCCTGCCGGCGTCTTTGGCCGTGTTTGGTCTGGTGGCGCTGTCTGCCATAGTCAGCTGGGGCGTTTATGAATACTTCCCTTTTTTTCCGCTGCCAGAGGATCAAAAGGGCAACCTGTCGGATGATTCGGTAAGGAAGTTCTTGGAACTTGTCGAAGCGGACAATTATGACGCCGCACGGAAGTTATTTTACGGGCCGTCCAAGAGAATCGGAGAGCCAAGGACGTTTGAAGAATTTTGTGCTGGATACAAGAGAATCGATCCCCCAAAATGCAAAATATCGATGGCACGCAAAGGCAAGAGTGGTTTTTGGACGGTACGCGTCGATTTCGAAGAAGAAGCGAACCAGACATATGTATTTTTCGGTTTGAAGATCGTTGATGGTGAATGGAGGATGGAACGGGGGTATTCTTGGTAGGGTGACGTTTCGGAAAGTAAGTACGTGGGGCTCCCGCCTGAAGGCTATCCTCCGCAGCGACGGGATAGGGATAAGTGGGATCCTTTCCCAACCAGCCCGTTGGCCTTCGGCCAAACCTGTGAATGCCGCAGGTGGGAGTCTGCCCAACTACACTCTATTCAGGCTTTCGGCAGATGAAGATTGATTGCCGTTTGCTTAATTGATAGGTGCCGTAGGCAGTTTTCGTTCGTACCCGAAATCCGGTTGCCCGCAGCCACGCGGACACATCCGAGCGAGAGAACACTTTCAGGCGATGTACTTCGGTGTCGCGATGGTACTTGCCATCCTTTTGACGCCGGAAGGTCGTGATATGTCGCGTTAGTAGATTTTTCCGAAAGTCTTCTTCGATGTGGGCTAGGCAACACCAATCCTCCGAGATTCGATGAGGGGACTGCGGTGCAACTGCCCCCTTTGCGGGGTGCCGTACGTCGAATATAAAAACCCCGCCGGGCCTGAGTGCGGCGAATACCTTTCGTAGCGTGCGTTGCATCGCACGCCGACTGTTCAAATAGTTTAATGGTTCGCCTAACGATGTCACCGCATCGCATTTTGGAATCGCAACATCAGCGAATGAACCACACTGCAATTCAGAGTTGGGAGCATTCCTGCTAGCAATCCGAATCATGCTTTCGGACACGTCGATTCCATAGGTTTCGTAACCATGTTCATCCAAATGGGCGAGCCATTGGCCTCCACCGCAGCCCAAGTCAACCACTTTTCCGCTGCAAATGCCATATTGAGAGAACCACTCAAGAATAGAATCTGCCGCGCCCGTCCAATGAAACCCGTAGCCATCAACATGGATTTCGGCGAGGTCATCACGGTACAACAGCGAATTTGTATTGGATTGTTGTGGCATGAATTCAAAGCCCAGAAGGCACGCTCCATCTACACAGATACGTTTTGGGCAGGTAACCGGCAAAAGTCTCACAAATATAAAAAATTCCCGACTTTCACAATGCGACGTTCGGACAAAGGACCGGTTACCCGCGGCGCGTCAGCCGCCGCAGGACGGATGTGGATTTCGGCCGGTTGGAGAAATCGACGGCCGGTAATTCGTTGCGGCGAATGTCATACCCACGCTCCCTCGCGGTGGTCAGGAACTCCTCCGTCGCGGCGCGGTTGCAGTCGGCGAGCCAGGCGGTGCCGTCGGGGAGTAATGCGGTGTCGAGGAAATTGAGCAGCGGTTCATGGTCGGTGCGCTCATACGTCACATCGCAACCGACAATGGCCGCATATTGTTGCGGTGGTTCTTCGCGCCAATCGAGTACGCTGCCCGGCGCGTTGGTAAAACCATTCAGCCGCGCGTTGGCTAGTGCGACTTGCACGGCGAATGGTTCGTAGTCGCTGAGCGTGACCTGCCAACCTGCCGCTAATCCGGCGAGTCCAACCAGGCCGATACCGCAACCGAGCTCCAGCACCTCACCGGGCGGTTGCCAGTCAGTACTTAAGATCCAAGCAGCCAAATCGTATGACGTTGGCCACAAATACGCCCAGTAGGGAATGTTCTCATCGGTCGCCCCATCCAATAGCGCATCGGGGTCGGTGGGGCGGCAGATTTTAAAATCATGCTGTCCGACATGGATTCGCTCAACCCGCCAACCCCCGGCGATTTCGGGCAAATCAGCAATCATTGCACACGTCTCCAACCTCATAAACCAGCCATCAACAACTCATACAACCGATCGACTTCCACGCGCGTTGCCGCATCCAACCGATAACCAACCGGGCCACGGGTGACCGTGTTTTTAAAAACCCCCTGTTTGACCAACAGGTATTTTTCGATCGCTAAAAATGCATCGAGGCTGGTCTGTAGGGAAATCATTGAACAGAGCGGCGGATGCAAGCGGTTGATGGTTTTGAAGTCGTCGGCGTTTAAGGCGCGCCACAATGCGGTGAGTACTCGAATCAAATCCGCCCCCGGCATTGTCCCTGCGATTCCGCGTGCGTAACTTTCGACGAGAGCAATCCCGCCGGTCCCTTCAAAGACCTTAGCCTTGCCGCCTGTTGCTTCATTGAGCGCCGTCAACCGCGGACCGATGGGGTTGGCTTCGGGTTTGTACATCACGCGGTCCCCGTATTCGGCGAACAGCCCGGCTTGCATATCAATCGACATCGGTCGTCCGACATATCCGCTCGCATCCTGCACAATGACGGGGATCGAAATCGCGTTCAAAATTCGCTCGTAATACCGCCGCAATTCACTGTCATCCAGCGCCACCGAAATCGGCGGAATCGCCATCACCGCCGTCGCGCCGACACTCTCGGCATGCCGCGCGGATTCCTGGGCCAGCAAACTGCTCTCCGCCCCGACGCTGATCACGACCGTACCGCGGCCCTCAGCACAACGGCAAACGCGCGCAGCCAACTCCCGCCGCTCCGCATCGGATAATCGCAACACTTCAGAGACCATCGCCATCACGATCCCGTCGGCACCATTATTAAATAGCCACTCGATTTCGCGGGCGAGCGTGTCGAAATCGAGTGATTCGTCTTCGTGAAACGGCGTTTGAAACACGGGCAGTACGCCCTGGGGTTGTGGTTTGGTCACGGTCATCCATCCGATTGCACGGCGTTTGGGTTATCAAAGTGAAATCCCTCAGCTCCCTGAGGAGTACGTTGCCAGTCAATGGTCGTCGCATCGAGAAAAATGGCGCTGCGGCGATCGACGATGACTTGAATTCCGTGAGAAAGGTCAAGTATGTCCTCTGCGACGTTCACTTGATCGTCGAAGTCCATGTCATACATGTACACGCCGGGGCCGCCTTGGTTGATCATCACCCGCAAAAATGGCCTACCATCGGCTTTCTGAGATTCCCGCACTTTTGCTAAGGCGATATCGGTAAACGCCACAATCGCTCCTTGCTGAATATTGTCAGCGATGTTCGATTGCTGTCGCGCATTGCTGCCAAACAACGATAGCAGTTTTGAAATTATTCCCATACTACCTTCCACAGTCTCAAGTTGCTTGACCCCACAACAATTCCCGATTTTGATCGACCCCGAAAACCAACACCTGCGATTGGCGTTTGTCGATGTTACCTGTCACCCAATGCGAAATACAACTCCCCCTTATGAGGTAGTATCTACAGTCATGTCGCGACTCATTCCACGAATAAAAGGGTGTTACAAATTTGTTACAAAGTTGTGACACCCATCAGACCACCTACGGGGGAGATTCGTGAATAATGCGTGCATGGGTCGGGAAACGGATGGAACCGGCTGCCGAAGAAATGTTCGCGCACGTATCACTCAAACTAGGAGCAATTGTCATGTCCCAGTGCACTCGCAAGTTGGCCGCCTTCGTGGCGGCGGCGACTCTAATTGGTTCAACGGTCCAAGCGGGCCAAGTTAAACTTGATGTCTCGATGGCGCAGCCGACGTTGCTTGCTGGAAAAAAACAGACCGCCTATCTCAAGGTGGGGCTGACCGGATTCAAATTCCAAAGCGACAAAAAACGTCCTAGCGTGAATGTGGCGTTGGTGTTGGACAAGTCGGGATCGATGAAGGGCGAAAAAATCAAACGGGCGCGTGAAGCGGCGATCAGCGCGATTGAACGACTCAACGAGAACGATATTGTTTCGGTAATCACCTACGATGCGACCGTGAACGTTTTGGTCCCGGCCACGAAATTGAGCGATAAAAAACAAATCATCGAGAAGATCAAATCGATCGGTGCGAGCGGGTCGACGGCATTGTTCGCCGGCGTGAGCAAAGGGGCGGGCGAACTTCGGAAGTTTTTGGACAGCGAACGGGTGAATCGCATCATCCTCTTGTCCGATGGACTGGCCAACGTCGGCCCCAAATCGCCGAGCGAATTGGGTGAATTGGGGCGGTCGCTCGGAAAAGAGGGAATTGCCGTCAGCACCATGGGACTCGGGCTGCATTACAATGAAGACCTGATGGTGCAGTTGGCACAAAATAGCGACGGCAATCATATCTTTATCAAAGACGCTGCCGATTTGGTGAAGATCTTCAACTATGAATTTGACGACGTGCTGTCGGTCGTGGCCCAGGAAGTTGCGATCACCATCACCTGCGAAAACGGCGTCCGTCCGGTCCGCATGCTCAACGGTGATGCGGAGATCAATGGCCAAACAGTCGTGGTCGGCATGAATCAGATTTACAGCGAACAGGAAAAATATATCTTGCTGGAAGTCGAGATCCCCGCTGCTAAACCAGAGGAGACGCTCAAAGTGGCAGCCGTGAACGTGTCCTACGCCAACATGCAGACCAATACAACCGACCGTCTATCGAGTGAGGTCAGTGTGAAATTTTCTGAAAACGTTGCCGACGTTGAGAAATCGCTCAACCGCGACGTAATGGAGCAGGCTGTCTTGCAAGTCGCCAACCGGGCCAACGGATTCGCGACGCAACTGCGCGACAAAGGAGACATCGAAGGTGCGCGACAAGTGTTGATCAATAACAGCGTTTACCTGGGCGAAAATGGCGAACTGCTTGGGTCGGAACTGCTGATGTTTCGCTGTGCCACCAATAAAGAACAATCCAAAAAATTGGATGAAAAGGACTGGAAGGCCAATCGTAAGCAGATGCGGCGTTTTCAATATAAAGATCAAACGCAACAGAAGTATTAAGAGTATGAAGTGGCATGAGGCCTTTATAGAGGGATAAGGCAGGCACCCGGATCGCGCTCGCGTCCGGGCTGCCGAATCCTGTCGTTGTCTTGGTTGAGGCGTTGAATTGCCGGGAGACGATCGTTTTGACGGCACTGCATTAGGGTATATATGTATATATAGCTCTCTTACTATGTAGAATGGTGTGTCGCGACTCACGCAACGAGGGCTATTTCATTAACGTGTTCTCCTCATAGGCGTGACAATAGCGCTTCACCCTAACTCTGGAACTCGAGGCGTGTGTGGCCCGTCGTCAAGTTTTGCTGCTGATCCTCATCTCTACGGTGCCTCTGGCATTGTTAGCGGTTCTGGGGTGGCGTTTGGCGAGCGACGAAGAGGCGCACATTCGCCAGCGATTTCAGGAGATCTTTCGGCAGCAGCTTCACGAGACCGACGGCGTCATCGCCACGTATTTTGAGGACCGTGAACGCGAGTTGCTCGACCTGGCCCGCGGAGTCTCGCTGACGCCCGGCGGCATTCGCGAACGACTTCGGCGTGAACCGCGCGTGGAGCAAATCTTTGTGCTCGATGCGGAAGGCCGGATCAGGCATCCTTTGCCCGGTTCGTCGCTGAACACCGCGGAACGGCAGTTTTTGGTGCAGATCACGCCGGTGATCAACGACCGCGATTTTGTGCGCTTGGCCAATGCGCAAAACGACGCGCCCGGAGAATCGAGCGGTCGAGAAGGGGGGATTCAACGGACGCACGGTTGGTACGCGCTCTATTGGGGGCGCGGCGTGAATCTTATTTTCTGGCATCGTCGTGAATCGGGCGAAATCGTGGGTGTACTCCTCGAACGCGCTCGGTGGATGGCGGACCTCATCGACATTCTTCCTCAAACGGGAGGAATATCGGGCGAACTCAATCGGCTTGACGAGAAAGCACGTATTCGGCTGGTGGATTCCGACGGCAGCGTCGTCTATCAGTGGGGCCGTTACGAACCGCCCGAGGATCAACTCCCGTTTGTCGATCTTTCCATCAGCAGTCCGCTCAGTTCATGGCGGTTGCAATACTTGGTGGCCGAATCGTGGCTGGCGACGGCGCAACCGGGGTCGCAGTATTTCAACATTCTGGCCGGTCTGATTGCAGGCGGCGTGGCACTGTTGTTGATGCCGGTTGTGTTTTACCGCGAATACGCTCGTGAAATGGCCGAAGCGACCCAACGCGTCAATTTCGTCAATCAGGTTTCGCACGAACTGAAAACTCCGCTGACCAATATCCGTATGTATGCTGATTTGTTGGAACGGGATTTGGAAGGGATGCCTCCCGCAGAGACCGGATCTGCGACCAGCCGACTGGGGGTGATTCTCAGTGAAAGCCAACGCCTCAGTCGGTTGATCACCAACGTGCTGACATTCGCGCGGCAACAGCGAAGCGGCATTTCGATTCGACATTCGGCGGCCAATATCGACGACCTGATTACCGCTTGTTTGGAACGATTTGCTCCGCCGCTGCGCGACAAACAGATTGTTGTGGAATTCGATGCTAATGCGCCGCAACGTGTGCTGGTCGATGTTGATGTGCTGGAACAGATTCTGGTGAATTTATTCAGCAACGTCGAAAAATACGCCGCTGCGGGAAAACTACTGAAAATTACCAGCAGCCAAGAAGGCGACCGCACGACAATTGTTGTCGAGGATCGCGGACCGGGCATTGCTGCGGGGCAGCGTGAGCGGATCTTTGAGCCGTTTCATCGTGTTTCACATGCTTTGGAAGACTCACCGGGAACAGGAATTGGGTTATCGATCGCCCGCGATTTGGCCCGCGATCACGGCGGCGATGTCGAATGGGAAGCAGCGGACCGGGGCGCGCGGTTTCGCGTAACATTACACACTCCACGCAATGAGAGTTGAGGCCGCCGATGAAAGTATTAGTCGCCGAGGACGACACATTGATTCGCCGCGCCGTGGTTGAGGTCTTGGCCGATGAAGGGTATCAAGTGCTTCAGGCAAGTGACGGGCAAACGGCGCTGACGCTGTTTCATGAGCATCGTCCTGACTTTGTCTTTCTGGACGTGATGATGCCGGAAGTGAATGGCTTCGACGTCTGCCGCAAGTTGCGCGACGCGGATGCGGAGGTGCCGATAGTGTTCATCAGTGCCAAGTCCGAGGAGGTCGACAAAGTCGTCGGGCTGGAGTTGGGAGCCGATGATTTCATCGTCAAACCGTTTGGTGTGAAGGAATTGGTGGCTCGCATCCGCTCGATCACCCGCCGCTGCCATCGCCGGTCGCAAACAGAGAATGGCGGCTGTTTTCAAATGCTAGACCTAGACATCAATACCTCCGAATTGCGCGGTCGACGCGGCGAGCAGGTGATTGAGTTGAGCCTGCGGGACGTGCGGCTGTTGCAACTGCTGCACGATCATCGCGGCGAAGTCCTGGACCGCGCCACAATTTTTGATCGGGTGTGGGGTGAGGACTATTTTCCCAATAGCCGGACGTTGGACCAACACGTCTCGCGGCTGCGGAAACGGATCGAAATTGACCCCAATCGCCCCGTGCTTATCCGGACGGTTCATGGCGTGGGCTACCGGTACGACGGGTGAGCTGGGCGGGCACCGAAATCGTGTCAAAAATGGCTTAAAAATCGCTTAGAAGTGCCATCTACCCGCCACGATCGCTAAAGGTGGGCTTTAGTTCGAACTACTAAGAAAAGTCCTTACAAGGCCGGGAAATACGTTTGACAAGGGGTGTTTGCTTTGGTCTAGTTATAAATACCACGAAGCAAATTAAATTTTCAACAATTTTCAACGGGCCTTCACACTTCCAGCGGTATAAAAAATCGGCTGGCCGTGTGCCCTTCTAGCTCATCGGCATTGTGGCAAGGCTGACAAATATTTTGTCGGTCCACGTTCCTATCGATTCATTCTGTATTCTGGCGTGACGGGTAAACTGGCTGATCTAGTCATTTTTTGTCGTCACGAAATCTTGATACTGCTATTCTCAGAAATTCTTTACGTGTTGTAGAAACGTGACGGTCAACGACATTGCGGGGACGCTACAGGCACGTGATTGCTTAACTTTTTGTGGAAATACTACAGTCTATGACCAGATTTGAAGGCAAACAAACCATTTTGTCCAGCTCCGGCAAGAAGGTCTATTTGCGGTTAACTCACTCAATGAACATGACTCGCAGCTTCAGCAAACATTTGGGACTGCTCTCTCTCCTTTGCTTAGTTGGATTGGCAAGCGGATGCAAAGAAGAGGGGTTTGTCGACGTACGCAACAAAGTCCCGGTCGTGCCTTTGACGGGCAAGATTATGGTCGATGGAAAGCCTCTTGTTTATCCGCAGCAGGGGCGTATCATTCTGCATCCGGATGCTGCCACCCAGGAGAAATTACCTAAGGATATTCCCTTGCCCTCTTCCTGGAGTGCTCCCGATGGGTCAACATTCGAAATTGGCACTTATGATGGCAGCGATGGTGTCCCTGCCGGCACGTACAAAATCACGGTTGAAGTTGGTAAGCGGTCGCTCATGAATGGTTCATTCCGGGGTGGAGATCTGAAAGAGAAGTACAAAGATCCTGAGACTTCCGAGATTTCGGTGACGGTCACCGGAGACGAAGGAAGTATCGATCTCGGTACGATTGAACTGACTTCTGAGTGAGCCGGTCCGGTCTCACTATTCTTAAATATTTTAGTTATTGACCGGCGCGTCCCTGCCGGTAAATCGTGTTCGTTCTCGTTCCTTGTTTCCTAGATGGAGGTTTGATTATGTCTCGTTCTCGTAAGTCCAAACGCGGGTTTACGCTCATTGAGCTGCTCGTCGTTATCGCGATTATCGCGATCTTGATCGCGCTGCTGCTTCCGGCAGTCCAGCAAGCGCGTGAAGCGGCTCGTCGGACGCAGTGCCGCAATAACATGAAACAGCTTGGCTTGGCGTTTCACAACTATCATGATGTGTATGGTCAATTCGAATGCCCGGAATTGGTCATCACGACCGGTGGTACGGGTGCGGCGATCGAGTCCTTGACCAGCCACAGTTGGCAGCAACCACTCTTGCCCTACATCGATCGTGGCAATATCTACAAAGTGGTCAACAATGGCTTGAGTCCTTTTGCCAACGTCCTCGCCGGTGGTGCTGAAGCTGCGGCATACGCGACGGTGATTCCGGGATTCATTTGCCCGACAACACCCGATGGCAACACGATTGTCGAAGCGAGTGTTCCCGCCGGGACCGACGTCGGTCTTGGTGTTCCGATTGCCAGTGACTGGACCATGCGAAGTGGTCGTTCTGACTACGAAATCGTCTCGGGTTATCGCTCGGGGTTCTATGATTTCTCCGTGACCCCTGCCAATGGCGGTGTACGCTATTCGGCCGATCGCGATTCCATCATGGAACAGAATGTCATCCTCGTCGATACTCCTGCGATCTATGGCGTATTTGGACAACCGACAGCTGGTGCTGATGGTTTGAAAATCCGGAACATCACCGATGGAACAACCAACACCATTATGCTTGTCGAACAGGCCAGCAAAAACCTGTTCTACCGCGGTCGGACCCTTGTGCCCGTTTCGAGTGGTGATCCCGAAGCTATCGGTCAATCATTGTTCGGTGGTGGTGGTTGGGGTGATCCGTGGCATGAGAACTGGATTAAAGGTTCCAATGCAGACGGTACCGACATCGCTTCGGGTGACGGTGGTGGTCCCTGTATCATCAACTGCTCCAACCGTCTGGGTGCGGGAGCGTACTCGTGGCACACCGGTGGCACGTTTGCTTTGCTGGCCGATGGTTCTGTGCAGTTCCTCAATGCAAGCCTCAGCCCGCTTGTAACAGCCGCACTGATTACCCGTCAGGGTGGTGAAGTTAACGGTCAGTTCTAGACCACAGTTGACGACATTGTAGATACGAAGGGTGCGGAGATTATCCATCTCCGCACCCTTTTTTCATTGAATCATCGATTCCATTCCTAGCGCCTCACTGCTCGCCATTACGCCATCGCCCAGCCATCGATACTCATTGCTTTGGCCGTCCGTTGAATCGAACAGCTTCAAATTCTGCCAACGATATGAGGCACTACTTGGAGGCAAGTGTCGCGGATAGTTCTCGGCGTACATTTCGCCCAGCATCTGTGGCGGAAAGAAAGTACCGACCATGTTCCGAAAAAAAATTGACAAACCGGATAGGCTCTGTTCTAGTTGCTAACAGACCGCCAAAAAGATTGTCCGCAAACGTTAGAGCTTTCAGGAACTGGCATTCACGCCTGCAGCCTAAATGGCTGTTGAAGCCGTGTCCTTCTCTGTCTCTTTTTCTCGTACCGAAAGGTTCAATCATGAGACTAAGTTTTTCCGCACAAAAGCGACACGCGTTTACGTTGATCGAATTGTTGGTGGTCATTGCCATTATTGCGATTCTCATTGCGCTGTTGCTGCCGGCAGTCCAGCAGGCGCGCGAAGCGGCCCGCCGGACACAGTGCCGCAACAATCTGAAGCAACTCGGATTGGCGATGCACAACTACCACGATGTGTTTTTGATGTTTCCTATCGGGGGCATTTCTGATCTGGATGGCAACGTGTTTAGTGGAGCCTTGACTGCCTCGCTTCCGTATTTCGACCAGGGAAACCTTGAGAATCTCTACGATTACTCATTGCAATGGACCGATCAACCGGCAGGTGTGCAGGCGACACCAATCAACAGTTTGATCTGCCCGTCTGTACCAACCGAGAATACGGCATTTGATCCGGTTCTTGAGTTCGCGCTGCCGGGGCTAGGGACAGGTGGCGTGACGCACTACATGTTATCCAAAGGAATCAACGACGCCATTTGTTATGAGGGAGGGCATCCGGTTTATGGTCCGGCGACCCATGGCAATATTCCTAGCTCTGAACGAGGCATGTTCAACCTAGACCAGTCCACACGGATCGCAAAAATTACGGACGGTACCTCAAACACATTCATGATGGGGGAAGGTGCCGGCGGGGAAACGTTTCCCCTGTGTGTCGGAGTTGGCTGCACGGACCCAACCACTGCGCAATCGCCGCTCAATCCGGGGGTGAATCGCAAAGCCGATGTTTTTTGGGTCAGCCCGGAACCTTCAAATGATGGTTACACAACCACGGTTGGACTGCATACCGCGAGCGTGTTCTGCAGTACGGTGGAGAGGCTGAACAAGAATCCCGTGACCACATCGGAGATCATTGTGGCTGGCTTGTTGGATTGTCGGTCGAGCCTCAATGGTGGACCGCACTGGATGAGTAACTTTCGAAGTTCGCATACCGGAGGCGGTTTTTTCCTGTTGGCCGATGGTTCGGTTCAATTTGTCAACGATAGCATCGACCTCACGCAATATCGCCAATTTTCAACGATAGCCGGTGGGGAAATCGTTAGTTTCGAGTAGGTTCCGGGGAGCAATTGTTGCAAGTTCCCAAGGACCTGCTGAGCATTGGACGTTTGGCGGCCTCGACTTTTTAACCACGGTGGTTTTCATTGAGAACCACCGTGTTTTTCGGATGTTTCGTATTGGCAGTGACCGCGGAATCGAGCGTGCGATTCCGCATCGATGCTGCGGGTGGTGACTCGAATAAAAGGATGAGCAGAGCATGGCACGTCAGGCGCTCTTGTTGGTTGGACTGTTTGCCTCGATCCTTGCGACAATCATTGGATGTGGCAACAGTGCGCGGGCAACATCTGAATTGGGAACTGTGCACGGAAAAATTACCTGGAATGGGAAACCGCTCCCCAACATGCTGATCCGCTTCGAGACGGATGAAACTCACACATCGATCGCTAGGTCTGATGCTGAAGGATTCTACAAAGCGATGTACTTCGTCGACCTCGAAGGCGTGAAAGTCGGGCCGTGTACTGCGCGGGTCAGTTTCGATCCCAGCTTGGGAATCAAAAACGTGCCGGCCAGATACGCTTCAGAAAGCGAATTGAAATTTACGGTGAATTCCGGTGATAACGAATATAACATCAACATGACGTCGAACTGACTTGCCGCAATGTTCGCCATTTTCGCACCAACGGCCAATTGTGGATGGCAACACCCCTCTTGTGACAGCCGATGTCGACCGGTATCATTGATCCGTAGGTAGTTCGGCAATTTAGCCTCTCCAGGAGTGGTCGATGCTGCGGGTTCTCGGATCACCGATTTCGATTTTGGGCCAACGCAAGCCTTCAAACATCACGCGACGGGAATTGTTGCATGCCGGCGGTCTCGCAGCGGCGGGGCTCTCGTTGCCGCAACTGCTCGCCTCGCAAAAACTAGCTGCGGCGTCTACCACACCGCAGGGCATTGGATTCGGGTCCGCCAAACGTTGCCTATTCCTGTACCTTTACGGGGCGCCCAGCCAGCTAGAGACCGTGGACATGAAGCCCCACGCCCCGGTCGAAATTCGCGGGACGATGAAGCCGATCCCGTCTGTCGTGCCGGGTCTCGACGTCTGCGAGCATCTGCCGGAGATGGCCAAAATCATGGACCGCGTGACGGTCGTCCGGTCGGTAACACACGCCCATCCCGTACACGGCGTCGCATTCGCCACGACGGGGATTCCTTCGATCGAAACGGCGATGGAACTCAGCCCATACGATCAACGGCACCATCCCTACGTTGGCTCGGTCGTCGAATATTTCGAGCGGCAAAAAAAGCAGGGCCAGGCAACGGGCATTCCCGATAACTTAGCGCTGCCGTTTCCCTTTAGCAGTCAACGCGTCGGCGAAGTCGCCCGCGCGGGCCCTTATGCCTCGTATCTCGGCGCCAGCTACAACCCGATCTACACCGAATATACAGGCAAGGCAACGCGGTCGGTGGTCAAGACGTTGGCGGATCGAAAAATCGATTGTCACGATCCCTATGTCGGTTGCGATTTGGAGAGCCATTTCAAACTGGCCACCACGAAACCGTTGCCCGAGGTGAAACTGGATCGGCTGAATCGCCGTCGCACTCTCTTGGAGCAATTCGACGCCTCGCGCAATCAAATCGACATGGGCAGCAATGCGTTGGCCATGTCGCAATACCAGGATATGGCGTTTTCGTTGATCACGTCGCGCGAAGTTTCCAGTGCGTTGGATGTCCGCAGCGAACCGCAAGCGACGCGCGACCTGTACGGCATGACATTGTTCGGCCAATCTTGCCTCGCCGGACGACGGATGTTGGAAGCCGGCACCAAGTTGGTCAGCGTGTTTTGGGACGAGTACGGTTTGGCCGGCGACGCCTGGGATACACACTGGAATCACTACCCACGGATGTTGGATCAACTTTTACCGCCATTTGACCGTGCGTATTCCGGACTGATTTTGGATCTGGAACAGCGGGGCATGTTGGACGACACGTTGGTGGTTTGCCTCAGCGAGCATGGCCGCACACCCAAATTGAGCACCGGCCGAGGAGGGGGGCGTGATCACTGGTCACGCGCCTATTCGGTAATGTTTGCCGGTGGTGGAATCGCGCGGGGGAATGTCGTCGGTGCGACCGACCGGCACGCCGGTGATCCGATTGACCGGCCCGTCGGCCCCAAGGACTTGCTCGCCACGATCTACCACGCACTGGGCATCGATCCGCACGCCACGCTGACCAACCGCGGCAACCGCCAAATCCCCTTGGTCCCCGAATCGGCCGATTACGTGCCGGAAATGTTTGGGTGATCCCGCAGCGGCCATTCGTTTGTGATTTGGGCCGTTGGCCGTTTTTATTTCGTGTCAGGGAGAGGTATGTACGTTTGTTTGTTCGATATCGATGGCACGTTGATCCATTCTGCCGGAGCAGGCCTTGCTGCCCTGCGGACGGCGATGCTGACCGTGTACAATTGCGATGCCTCAAAGACCGAAGTCGTCACGACCGGCCGCACGGATCGTGCGATTGTCGAGGAACTGTTCGAACTGCACGACGTCGAGCGGAGCGATGAAAATTGGGAGGTCTACCTCGCCGCCTATTTAGAACATCTGCCGATTTCATTGGCCGAGTGCAAGGGACGCGTCTTGCCCGGCATTCCGGAATTGTTGGCCACGCTCGCCGCCCGGGACGACGTGACGTTGGGGCTGTTAACCGGCAATTCCCACCCGGCAGCGCAGCACAAATTAGGGCACTACGGGCTCAATGACCATTTCACGTTTGGTGGGTTCGGCGCCGACCATACCGATCGCGATGATGTGGCCCGCTTGGCACTGGCCGAAGTGCACACTCGTTTCGACAACCGCATCACACCGGACCGAATCTTCGTCATCGGCGATACGCCGCTCGACATCCGCTGCGCGCGAGCGATCGGCGCTCAAGCCATCGCCGTAGCCACCGGCACGCACGATGTGGATGCACTACGCGAGGCAAAACCCGATTTGTTGGTGCAAGATTTCGCGGACGCGGCGCCGTTTTTGGAATTGTTGGTTACGGCGTAACGCACGATCACCCGCTGACCGCTTGGCTCATCACGTCTTCTTCGGTCCAATCGGCCACGTTACGGATTTCGCGCAGCCGGCCGCGGGACATCACGCCGACGCGGTCGCACACGGCTAGCAATTCGGTGAGGTAGGAACTGACAAAAATCACCGCTTTGCCTGCTGCGGCGGCTTCGCCCATCAGGCGGTAGATCTCCGCTTTGGTGCCGACATCGATGCCGCGGGTTGGTTCGTCCAGCAACAATACGTCGGCGTTCTGGTGTAGTACGCGGGCGATGGCGACTTTTTGTTGGTTGCCACCTGACAGATCCTGCACTGCTTGATCTTGCGAGCGGGCTTTGATGTTCAATCGCTTCATCCAGTGCTGCATCGCTTCGCGGCGGCGGGACAGGTTCAACCAGCCAAAGCGGCTGTATGATTGTAGTCGACTGTAGGTCGCATTGTCGGCGATCGAGCGGCTTTGCGCCAATCCCTCGACTTTGCGATCCTCAGAAACAAGTCCCAATCCCGCGCGGATCCGCGCTGCCGGAGAGTGCGAGGGCGTTACACCGCCAATATTTATCTTGCCGCTGGTGACCGCATCCAGTCCAAACAAACACCGCAACAACTCCGTCCGCCCCGCTCCCACCAGTCCCGCGATTCCCAGAATCTCCCCCCGCCGCAACTGCAGCGATACCTCCTGGGGACTTACCTTTCCGCTCAAATTGTCGAGTGACAAAATGACCTCGCCCGGTTCGTGCGGCACGGAGGGGAATAATTCCTCCACGCTGCGTCCCACCATCAGCGAAACAATATCGTCATCCGTTGTGCCGGACAGGGATCCTTGTCCCACCGAACGGCCATCACGCAGGACTGCATAGTCGTCGCAGACCTCGCGAATTTCTTCAAGAAAATGGCTGATATAAACAACACCAATCCCCGACGCTTTGAGTTTGCGAATCACGCCGAACAGATGTTCCACGTCGTGCCGCGTGAGCGAACTAGTCGGTTCATCAAAGACAATCACCTTGGCGTCGATGACCAAGGCCCGCGCGATTTCGACAAGTTGTTGCATCGCAATCGAAAGACTGTGAACCGGAATATCAGGCCGCAAATCCGCATGTCCCAACAACTCCAACGCATCACGCACCATGCGTCGTTGTGCGGGACGATCGAGCAGACCGCGCCGCTTCCGCTCTTGGCCGAGCATGATGTTGTCTTCGATGCTCAATTCGGGCGCCAGGTTGAGTTCCTGGTAGATCATGCTCACCCCCGCCAGTCGCGCATCGTGCGGTCCCTGCGGAGCATACGGTTTGCCGGCCAAAGTCATTGTTCCGGAGTCCGTGCGATGCGCGCCGCTGAGCACCTTCATCAATGTGCTTTTGCCGGCGCCATTCTCGCCAATCAAGGCCGTCACCCGCCCCGCACGGACATCAATGGTCACATCGCTCAGCGCCTGCGTCGCTCCAAACCGTTTGGAGATGCCGGTCATGTGTAATAACGGTGCGGTCATGAGGTCAGCCAGTTTTTGAGCAAGAGTATTTTCCGAGATACCATTCCGGATCCTTTGGAGTTTTCCGAGGTCGACTCTATTTTCCAGTCGTTGCGGGTGCGGTAAAAATCGGCAGGGTCACGTGAGAGGCGCGTGTTGGTGAGAGGTACAGTTTGTTCGTGGCGACGCGGGTTTTGTCATCGGCACGGATGGAGCTGCCGGTATTGGGATTGGTGTCAAAGCGGGGGTGATTCGATGAAGAGACCGCGATCCGGATTTTGTGTCCGCGATTGAAGATCAGCGAGGTGCTCCACAGATCCACGGTCAGTTCATAAACCTCGCCCGGTTTGAGAAAATCCTCACGATCAAAACCGATGCGATGCCGCGCACGCAGGATGCCGTCGGTCACCAGCATTGAGCGTCCATCGGGATAAACATCCGACAGCTTGACTGTGAAATCGGTGTCGGGACAGTCAGAGGACACAAACAGGGTGGCCCGAATCCGTCCGCTGACTTCTACCGGTTCGGTGAGCGTGTCGGTGGTGAACAGCAACACGTCGTCGCGGCTTTCAATTTTTCGCTGGTCTTTAGGGCCCCGATCCAGGAACAGGTTTTGGCCGCCGACCGTCGGGACGGGATTCTCCGGATCGTATTGGTACTCCAAACTACCGTCGGTCGTCGGGGGGGCTTGCGAGAGTTGGTGGTTCTGATGGAAGTAAAATGGTGTCAGTTGCGAAGGCGGTGGCCAATTGTCGGCGGAACGCCAGAAATTCCCCGGGGCGGTGTTATCTTCGGGATCGCCCATCACGTAGTAGTGCACCGGCTGATCGTTCTCAACGCCGTTGTCGATTCCCTTCGTCAAGTGATCAAAATACCGCAACGCATCGCCCGCCTGGGGGGCATTGGGGATGGCAGAGTTATCCGGGTAGGTCAGTTCCGTAAAGCCTCCATGCGCGTAGGGACCTACGATCAAGCGGCAGTTGCCGCGCGCGCCGTCGCCGCCATGGTTGTGAATCGATTCAAACGAGTTCAAAGTCCCTTGCAGGAAAATGTCATACCAGCCGCCGAAATAGATTCCCGGGGCATGCACGTCCGCGGCGCGGGCTTCAGGATTGACCTCTTCCCAAAATTTGTCGTACTTGGGGTGCGCTAAGAATGTCTCCAATGATCGCGGGTCGAACTTATGTTTCTTCAGCCAGGTTTTCATCAGCGATTGGCGGAGCGCGCCTCCCTGATAGGAACCTTGTGAATACATGTCGGAGAATGCCACCATGACCCATTGTGCTTTGAGAGCTGGAGGCGCATCGACCGCCTGCATGTTTTGCGTGATCCCCAAAGCCGAGCCGCCCCAGGAGGCGATATTGTCATCGCTCCATTCTTGTTCGGTGATCCAGTTGATCGAATCATGCCCATCCCGTCGTTCGCTCCAACCACCGTTGTGAAACACGATGGCATCATTGCCTTCGGAATCAAAACGACCTCGTACGTCTTGCGACACGACCACGTACCCGCGTGCGCACATTCCCGCCGCGGCTTGTTGCGGCAGTTTTCCGTAGGGGCCGCGAATAAAGATAACCGGCAGCGGCCCTTTTTGGTCGGCGGGTCGATAGACGACCGTCGACAGGCGGGTTCCGTCGCGCATTGGCACCATGTGCAACGATTTTTGCAACTTTGGCGGTTCCTCAGCTGCGCCGCAAGCGGCGGTTATTCCCAAAATCGCTGCGGTCAAAGCTAAGACAAATGTGCGTCGCATGGCTGCTTCCTCGATTCATGCTCAATTCAATTGGGCGGTAGGATTGGCTCAGGTTTCTCATGTGAAATGCTGCTTGTTAGTATGACGGATATCGGCCGCGTGTAACAGTTCACCGCCGGCTTGGTTGCCGACCTGCGGTGAGCGACCTAAAATAAACGCTTTGCCGTCGGTGCGAGATTGGGAGACCGCCGCACAATCAAACGGGCCCACGTTCAACCTCTGTAAAACCAACGTTCCTTTTTCTATAGATTGAGACCACCGTGAATCGTCCTTCTCGTCCTGGTTCTGCTCCGCAACCCGAACCGACCATCCTGATGAGCGATGGCTGGCATTGCCTGCATTTGTATTACATCGTCGATCAAAACGTATTGGCAGACTTTGACGAAGAAGAACGCGCCGAAGGCCGCCGCGAATTGGCGGAAATCCTCAATCCCGATCGCGAGGGGGCGCCAAAACGGTTGGTCACGTCGATTGTTTCCGGCCACAAAGCGGACCTGGGCTTGATGATCCTCGATCCCGACCCGTTGGTGATCGATTCCATCCAACACCAGATCCGCAGCTCGACGTTCGGCACGGCCCTGGAAGCAGCGTATTCGTTCGTTTCCATCACGGAAGTTTCGGAATACGTTCCCACGCTCGAACAATATGGTCAGCGACTGGTTGCCGAAGGAACAGCGGCGGACAGTCCCGAATATGGGGCAAAGCTCAAAGCCTATGAGCAACGCGAAGTCGCCATGCGCAAGCAACGACTGTTTCCGGAGATTCCGCCCTGGCCGGTGATGTCGTTCTATCCGATGAACAAAATCCGCGACCCGCACGCCAATTGGTACACGCTCCCCTATAGCCGTCGCATGGAGATGATGACCGAGCATGGCCGCAGTGGAATGATGTTCGCTGGTAAGGTGACACAACTTATCACCGCTTCAACCGGATTGGACGACTTCGAATGGGGCGTCACGCTGTGGGGCCGCTCACCGGAATTTATCAAAGAGATCGTCTATACCATGCGGTTCGATGAAGCCTCAGCCAAGTACGCCGAATTCGGCCCGTTTTACATCAGCTACATCATGTCGCCCGAAGAAGCGATGACGCACTTGGTGTTGTAACAGCCCGTTTTAACTGGGCGTTGGGTAGATGACGGGCTGCGGTGGACCTGATTGAGACAATGTTCTGGTCTCTATGAAATGCATGATTGTTGTTCGATGCCTATGTCACAATCCCACCCAAACGAGATGCACCGTGGCGTAACGCGGCGGGAATGCTTGGCATTCGGGGCGCTAGCAGCGCTGGGGATGTCGTGGAGTGAACGTGTCCGTGGCGACGAAACCTCTGAGTCGCCGGTGATCTGGGACAATCATTGCCATCTTTCCGGGGTTGAGGGGAAGACGCCGACGGAGCGGATGGCCAATCTGCTGAAATTCGCCGACCGTTTGGGCATATCACGGCTGGTCGTCTACATGGGGTGGCCGTTTCAGACCGATCCATCGGCCGAAGAACTTCGCCGGCAAAACGATCAAGTCTTGGCAGCCATCAAAGGCTCCGAGGAACGAGCGTTGGCCTATGCCTATGTCAGCCCCAACCATGTCGAGATGAGCCTCAGCGAAATGCGGCGCTGCATCGAGAATGGTCCGATGGTGGGCATCAAACTGTGGGTGGCGCGGAAGTGCGATGACGAGGCGCTGGATGCGATCATTGAATTGGCCACTGAGCTGAACGCCGTCGTGTTTCAGCACACCTGGATCAAGACCACCGGGAACCTCCCGGGTGAATCGACACCGGACGATCTGACGGCGCTGGCGGCGCGGCATCCCGATGCACAGTTTATTTGTGGACACGCGGGGGGCAATTGGGAGCAGGGGATTCGGGCGGTACGACCCTTTCCCAATGTTTCGCTCGGTACGGCTGGCAGTGATCCCACAGCGGGACTGGTAGAGATGGCGGTCCGTGAATTGGGGGCGGAGCGGGTGATTTATGGTAGCGACGCCGGCGGTCGGAGTTTTGCTTCGCAACTCGGAAAAATCTACAGCGCGGTCCTCACCAACGCGCAGCGGCAATTGATTCTCAGCGGCAACCTTAAGCGACTGCTGACCCCCATCCTGAAAACCAAGGGGCGTGCGAATTGAAGAACGCTCTGGTCGATACAAATGTGAACCTGTCGCGCTGGCCGTTCCGCCGGTTGCCGGGCGATGAGACGCGGCAGCTGGTCGCCATGCTGCGACGCCAAGGAGTGACACAAGCCTGGGCCGGCAGTTTTGACGGATTGCTGCATCACGATATCGCCGGTGTGAATCAACGGCTTGTAGACGATTGCCGTACGAACGGTGACGGACTGTTATTGCCATTCGGTTCGGTTAATCCCACGCTGCCCGATTGGCAAGAGGATCTGCGGCGCTGTGCTGAGGATTATCGAATGCCGGGGATCCGTTTGCATCCCAACTATCACGGTTACAAACTCGATGACCCACGGTTCGCGCGATTGTTGAACCTAGCCACGGAACGGGGATTGATTGTCCAATTGGCACTCAGCATGGAAGACGAACGGACGCAACATCCCTTGCTGCAAGTTCCGCACGTCGATCCCGCTCCGCTGGTGGGGCTCTTGGAGAAACTGCCGAAATTGCGGTTGGTCATGCTCAATACCTTTCGCAGTTTGCCGCTCACAAAAATCGACCAACTGGCAGCGGCGGAAAATATTTATTTCGAAATCGCCATGCTGGAAGGTGCGGGTGGGATCGAAAAACTGCTCAAAAAAGTTCCGTTGCGTCGCGTGTTGTTTGGCTCGCATTTTCCCTTTTTCAATTTTGACGCCGCCCTGCTCAAACTCAAAGAATCGGAATTGGGTTGGTTTCAACTCAAGGCGATCTGCGAGGACAATCCGCACAGGTTGCTGGCGAAAACGGAATAACACACGGCGGCTCGCAACACCGTGACGAGAGACTGACGTTCCCCACGTTTGATTGGAGAAAACTGCTGATGACACGTCGACGTTCGAAACTGATCACCTGCGGCCTGCTGTTGGCCGCCGTGTCATTGTGCGGAAGCAGATTATTACTAAACGCCGATGAACCGCCGGCACTGGCCGAGGTGTTGCCACGGATCCAACCCACGCCAGCGAATAAGGCGCTAAAAACCTTTCGCTTGCTGAACGGGTTTCGCCTGGAACTGCTGGCGTCCGAACCGCTCGTCACCGATCCCGTCGCCATGCAATACGACGAAAACGGGAAGGCCTACGTCGTCGAGATGAGCGACTACCCGTATACCGGCACCGACAAAGATGTCGCTTGGCAGGAACAAACGTCATTGCCGATCGGCCGCGTGCGAACCTTGGAAGATACCGACGGTGACGGTCGGTTCGACAAGAGTGTGATTTTCGCCGAAGACCTCTCCTGGCCGACTGGATTGGCATTTTGGAAAGGGGGCGTGTTCGTCACCGCGACACCGGATGTGTGGTACTTGAAGGACACCGACGGCGATGGTAAGGCCGATGTTCGTCGTAAGGTGTTCACTGGTTTTCGCAAATTCAATGTGCAAGCGGTCATGAACAATCTCGCCTGGGGGTTGGACCACAAGATCTACGCTGCCGGTTCGAGCAATGGCGGCAATATTCGGCCGGGGGACGAACCATCGGCCCAACCAATACCACTGCGTCGCAATGATTTTCGACTCGATCCCGTAGACGATGCCTTCGAGGTGATTTCGGGCGGAGCGCGGTTTGGCAACAGCTTTGATGATTTCGGCAACCGTTTTATCTGCAACATTCGCAATCCCGCGCAGCACATTGTGTTGCAGCGGCGTTATCTGGCACGGAATCCGTTTCTCGCCGTCCAACAGGCGGTCAACGATGCCGCGATTGCCGGCGATGCCGTCGAGGTATTTCGCATCAGCCCGCCTGAACCGTGGCGGGTGATCAATGCAAAACGTCTGGCCGCTGATACCAATCGCAAAAGCCCCCGCAGCGAAAGCGTTGCCACCGGGTTTGTGACCTCCTCCAGCGGTATCACCATTTACCGGGGAGCCGCCTATCCCGAGGAGTTTTACGGAAACGCCTTCATCGCCGAAGTCGCCGGCAATCTGGTCATGCATTACCGTCTCAATGCAGCGGGCCCAACGTTTGTTGCCCAGCGCGCCAATCAAGACGTCGAGTTTTTAGCATCGACCGACAACTGGTTCCGGCCAGTGAATTTCGTCAATGCCCCCGATGGCACCTTGCATGTGCTCGACATGTATCGGGAAACGATCGAGCATCCCTGGTCGATTCCCGACGATATCAAAGCTCATCTCGACCTAGAGAGTGGACGCGATCGCGGACGGATTTATCGCCTTGCTCCCCCCCAGTACCCGCCGGGTCACGACATCAACCGGCGGCCGCAACTGGGGACTGCGACGACGGCGCAGTTGGTGGCTGAGTTGGAGAATCCCAATTCCTGGTGGCGGGAAACGGCGCACCGGCTGATTTATGAACGTCAAGAAAAGGCTGCCATCGACCCGCTTCGCAACATGCTCAGAGAAAGCTCAAAACCACTCGCCCGCTTGCACGCACTGTGGTCACTGAACGGTTTAGAGGCGCTGACCGAAGACGACCTCATGCAAGGATTAACCGACGCTTCACCCCGCGTACGCGAGCAAGCGGTGCTGCTGGCAGAGAATCGATTGAAAACTTCGCCGAAACTACTCACACAAGTCTTGGCCGTTGCCGACGATGATGACGCTCGCGTCCGCTTTCAGACGGCGCTGTCATTAGGAGAAGCGGAAACCGATCCCCGCATCACTGCCGCATTAGAGCGTATCGCGAGACGCGATGTCGAAGACCCATGGACGCGCGCAGCGGTGCTGGCGTCGCTATCCGGCCAGGAAATTACCGTACTGGTCGACCTGCTAGCCGATCCTGATTTTGCTGCCGGCAATGGCACGCCGTTGATTGCACAACTCGCTGAAATCATCGGCGCCCGCAATCGTCCCGACGAGGTCCGCCGTCTATTGGCCGCATTGTCGAAGGAAACTGGTTCGGCCGCCGATTCCGTTTCTCTCAACACGGTCGCGTCGCTGGGCAGCGGCCTGAAACGGGCGCGTGCTGGATTGGGAGACTACAGGAAAGATAAAAACGAACCAGCCAGCGAACTGATTGCGCGACTGTTCGACGATGCGGAAAAAATTGCGGTCCTCGATGATGCGACGGTCGAACAACGCATTCAGGCCGTGCGGCTGTTGGGTTATGGTGAGTTCGAACAAGTCAAACCGGTGCTGGAGCAGTTGATCGACCCGCGGCAACCTTTGTCGCTGCAGATGGCAGCGGTGCAGACGTTGTCCGGTTTTGTCAATCCGCAAATCACCGGCATTTTGCTGGAACGTTTTACGCAGCTGACTCCATCGGTCCGCAATGAAGTCGTCGGTGCGCTTTCCTCCCGCTCAGAACGCATTGGCCCGTTGCTGGACGCTTTGGAGCAAGGCCACATACCGCTGGCGCAGATCCCGCCGATTCGCCGTGGTTTGCTGCTGAGAAATCGTGATGCAAAGATCAAGGCTCGCGCCGAAAAGTTATTCGCCAATGACAAACCCAGTCCACGGCACGAAGTGATTGCCGCCTACCAAACCGCTCTCAGCTTGCCGGCGGACAGCAAACGGGGCGAGGCGGTTTTTCGCAACCAGTGCACCACCTGTCATCGCCTGGGAGACCAAGGGCATGATGTGGGAATGAATTTGGCAACCATCAAAAACCGGACGGCAGGAGAGATCTTGGTGCACGTGCTCGATCCCAATCGCGAGGTCTCGCCAAACTTTTTGGATTACATCGTCGTCACCGATGATGGGCGGACCACCACGGGCATCATCGCCAACGAAACCGCCACCAGCATCACCCTCCGCCGCGCCGAAGGGCAACAGGAAACCATCCTGCGGCAAAATATCGACGAGATCACCAGCTCCGGCGTCTCCTTGATGCCCGAAGGTCTGGAGAAAAAAATCTCGCCGCAACAAATGGCCGACTTGTTGGAGTTTTTAGTCGGACTACCCAAGAAATAACTGCAACTGCAGTTCGGCTTCCGCGCGGTCCACAACGTCTATAAAACTAACGGAAACACCCAGGAGCAGACTTCCATGCGTCAACTGATGTCTTCCATGCTGATCGTTTCGTGCCTATTCGCGGGGCTGTTGACGACGTTGCCGGCCTCCGCTCAGGAGACACCAGAGGCGGCATCGCGCCGCTCATTGATCGTTGAGGAAAACAAACTCCCCGGCGCAACCGATTGGCAATTGACCCGCGTGCGCCCCGACAATCAGGGGCATCGTACGCCCTGGATCGAAGGGTATTGCACGCGACAAAGCGTCAAAGCGGGCGAGTCGATCGAAATCATGGTCTCCAGCGATCCGCCGCAGCCTTTCAAAATCGAAGTCTTCCGGATGGGCTATTACAGCGGACGTGGTGCTAGGTTAATGACCACGCTCGGCCCGTTCGAGGGGCAAACGCAGCCCGTCCCGGCGCCGGGAGAAAAGAACCTGCATGAATGCCGTTGGGCGGCGACAACACAACTGACGATTCCCGACGATTGGTTGAGCGGCGTCTATCTGGGCCGCTTGACCACCTTGCCTCCCGAAGCGGACCGGCCGTATTGGCAAAGTTACGTAGTCTTTGTTGTTCGCGACGATCGCCCGGCGGATATTCTGTTTCAATGTTCCGACAATACCTGGCAAGCGTACAACCAATGGCCGAGCAATTATTCGATCTACACGCATCCCAAAGGCGTCCAAGGCCCGTGGGCCGACGTCAGTTTCGATCGCCCCTACGGCCGCGAAGCGCAATACAACGGCGTAGTCAACGATCCGCTCACATTCGGATCGGGCGAGTTTTTGCCCTTGGAGTTTCCACTCGCCTACTGGCTCGAAAAGCATGGCTACGATGTGACATATTGTTGTAACAGCGACATGCTCACCCCCGAACATGGATTGAAATGCAAGTCCTTTATCAGCGTCGGGCACGATGAATACTGGGACATTCGGCAGTTTCGCAGTGTTGAGAAGATGCGAGATTCCGGTGTGGATTTATTGTTTCTTTCGGGCAATTCCATCTGTTGGGTCACGCCATTTCGCGCCAGCAGCGATGGGCGGGAGAATCGCATTATCTTTCGCGGAGGGCCCTACGGGGCGAAGAACGATTACGCACTCCTGCGCGAGCGACTGCACGGCCCGTTTCCCGAACACGGCCCGGACGAGGGCCTGTTGATGGGGGCGCGAAATGTCGAACCGGTGAATGGCGGGGGAGACTGGACGATTACCAAACCCGAGCATTGGATCTTCGCCGGAACCAACGTCAAAGCGGGCGATCGAATTCCTGGATTGATCGGTTGGGAATACCACGGTGCGCCGGCCAAGATTCCCGGCTTGGAAATCGTCGCCGCGGGAACCGCTTTTCAAGGAGGCGAGAACCCCCAACAGTGGACAGCCACGATCTATCCCGGTCCCAAAGACAACTTCGTATTCAACGCCGCCACCATTTTTTGGGCGCAAGGACTCAGCTCACCGCCGGGACACACGCTGCCCTGGTCGCATTTCAGTCGCCCCCACGGTCCCGATCCCCGCGTCCAACAGATTACGCACAATCTGCTCCAGCGGGCAATTGATGGAAAACAGTGATGTTCTCCGCGCTTGGTGTCGGAGAACTGGTAGGGCATCGAGCCTTGCGATACGATCAAACCCGTCAAAGCTACCGTTGTTTATCAATCGCCCACTTTGTCTTGAGGGGCTGCATCCATATGCGAAACTCCCTGGTTGTCCTGCTCGCAATCACAATCTGCTTGACGATAACCTCTTACCCGCAGGCGGCTGAACCCAAATCGATGCAGCACCCACGTCTGTATTTCACCGCGGCCGATCTACCGCGATTGCGCAAGCTGCGCGATTCGGGGATGCACGCGAAAATCTGGGCTAACTTGACTCGCTCCGCTGATTGGTGTCGGCAACAACCTCCCCGCACAGAGTGGATTCCCACGCTGGCCGACGATCCCCAATACGAAAACCTATACGACCGCTTCTATGCTGCTATGCACGACATGGCGATCATCGAGCATCTGGCCTTTGCGTCGGTGTTGTCCGATCCGGACGACGATCCCTATTTCGAATCGGCCAAAGCTTGGTTGCTGGCCGGCAGCCGGGTTTGGAAACATGAAGCCGACAACAAACCCGATGCCAGCAAGGCCTACGCTGTGCTCCGCGTGATGAAAAGTCTCGCCGTTGGCTACGATCTGCTCTACGACCAACTGACCGCAGCGGAACGACAAGAGGTCCGCGACTGCCTGACCGCCGTGTGTGGTGCCTATTTCAAGTTTTTCCAAGATCCGGTCGCGGCTGGTGCGGGGTACAACAAACACCACGGTAGCGTCGATGCCGCTCCGCAAGGAATTGTCGCCTTGGCACTGTTGGGCGAAGTCCCCGCAGCCGACGCGTGGCTGGAGCAAATGATTCAAAAGCACGTCGATTACCTCTTACCGCACGCACTGACGCCCAGCGGCACAAGCGACCAGACATCAAATTTCTGGGCCTCCACACTCCACTATCGCATCTTTTTTATGGATGCACTACGTCGCGTCACCGGGCGGGACTTGTTTCGCGAATTTCCCGATTCTACTCCGGGCCGCATGGCGTTGGCTGCCATCGCCGGAAGGCAACCGTTACAGCAAATAGCACAGTACAACGAAGCGAATCGCAACGTGCTGTTTGGGCCATCGTATGGGCAACTCGACTATTGGTCCCCCGTGTTGGTCTTTCTGGCCCGCGAGCAACAACGGCCGATCTATCAGTACCTAGCGGGCTGGGATGAATCACTTGGCGGGTTACAACGTTCTCGCTATATCACGCCGACCAAAAAAGAGGAATTGCTGTTCAGTTTTGGTGGATACGTCTACCTGTGGTACGACCCAACCATCCCGGCTGTCGTTGAACCGAATCTACCGCGATCCTTCGAGTTTCCTGAACCGGAGGTGAACGAAGCGTACCTGCGCGATTCCTACACCGCCGGGGATATCGTTGTGGGCTTCAAAAAAGGAGGCCTCATCGTGCATGCCGGAGGGCGGCCGGTGTTGGTCGATATGCTAGAGACTAACGACGTTAATAAACCCGCAGAGCCAATCGAAGAAATGCTTGTGGCCGACGACGGTCGACTGGCGAAGATCCGCTGCGTAGGGCCGAAAGCCGCGGGGATCGGTGAACAGAAAATCGAGCTGCACCGGCCCGGCCGCTTGAAGATTCGCCGCCAAGCGACCAAACCACTTACGTGGTGGTTGGCCGGAAAACCGGCGCGCGAAGGAAATACGTTCTCCTGGCCGGACGGAACGACGGTGACAATTTCAACCGGAACAATCAGCAACTTTGACGAGCGGGGTTTCGTGGAGACCAAAACCCATTATGCTGGAATGAAATATGCCGATCCGCTGCCGATGGTTTATCCGACGGTCACCGTGCAGCCCGATCAGGATCTTGTGGAAATCGAAATCACGTCGCAGACCCCGCCCCCTGAAAAAACACCGACTCAGCTGCAGGAGCAAAAATAATGAGAACTCCCCTGACTGGTTTTCACAAAGTATCCATCGTGAGCGGTCTGTTGCTGGTCGCCGCTTTTTGTGCCGGACGACAAGTCGGCCTCTCCGCCGATCCACCGGCCACCGTCGTCAAAGCCAACGCGTCGGAAACGCAACCGGCCAAAGCGCGGACCTACCGCAATCAATTGACGCCGTTGGAAAATCCGCAACCACTGTTGGCCGACTATCCCGATTACGTCGCACCGGTGATCGAGTCCCGACGGTTCGAAGCACCCATCTTGATCGATGAACCCGGCGCGGACTTGTCTTTGCGGGCCTGGCGATTTTCCTACAACGCCCGTGGCATTGTCGAAGTCCCTAACCGAATTCTAGCGGAGCGGACCGCTGTGATCATGGTCCATCCCTGGGGGATCGACGATGGACAAGGCTGGAAGACGCCCGAGCCGGCTGGCGTGGCTGACTTTTGTACCGTAGAGAAAAACGAACTCGCCGGCCGCCATACCGCAGAGGTCGTCAATCCGTTGCTAAAACGATTACGCGACCGCGTGAATTTAGTGCTCTATAGTATGCGCGGCGGCGAACACCCGGCGCACACGCCGGTGTACCGCAGCATCCGGCATCGCCCGACCGCCCAAGAACACGCCGCCGGAATGGTTGCCTTACGGAAGATTCTCCAGGACTTCGACTACAGCGGCCAACCCTTGCCCGCGGAAATCGCCATTTCCGGTGACCATGCATTCAAAGACTATTTTCGGCAGTTCCCCGGGATCGATGCGGCGGCGAAGTACAACCACGAGGGCTTCTGGGATCTCCCGATTCCCATCTGCAGCGCCGTCGATGTGGATCTGGACGACGTGGTCTACTACGACAATGATGGTTACCCCGGGCTGCGGGACTTTCTCAAAGCCCAGGGCGTACAGCATGTGATTTTAACCGGCTATGCTACAGATATGTGTTTCTGTTCGACAACCGCTGGTTACGAAAACCTCTCGCGCGACTTCAACGTCTTTTTAGTGGGAGATGCGACCTTGGCCACCTTCCCGGCAAACGATACGCCGCGGTATGCCACCAATGCCCACATTTCCTATGCATCGCTGAATCAGTTCATTACCCAATGCTCATGGATTCAGCTCGACGAGAGATAATTACACAGACCTCATCTATTCCTAGCGGAGATTGACCGTGCAGCAGCAACAACCATCTGAGAATCCTCGTCGCGACTTTTTGAGCGGAGCGGTGTTGGGCCTGACCGGCGGGTCATTGGCCGCCTTGTCACCGCAATCCGCAGCCGCAGCCGACGTAGCCGCCAAGCGGACGGGACTCTACCCAGACGGCGCGCCTTCGGCCGATGTGGGATATACACCCGGCATCCTCGCCGCAGGCCAACGGTTGGTGTTCGTCTCGGGGCAGGGGCCAAAGGATCTGGATGCCGATATGGAAACCCAGATGCGACAGACCTTTGACCGGATCGGCTTAATTTTAAAAGAGGCGGGCGCCGGATTCGAAAACGTGGTTATCATCCGTTCGTTTTTCGTGCACCTACTCCGCGACCTGCCGATCTACCGCAAGGTCCGCCAGGACTATCTCGTCAAACCATACCCGGCTTCGACAGCGGTAGGCACGACCGAATTGGCGATTCCCGGCTTGGAAATTGAATTCGAAGCGGTCGCGATTATTTGAAGGCAGCGATGCTTATAGCTTATCAATGTTGTAAACGCATAAAGCCTTGGAATCGTGTGGTTTACGTGCGTTCATTCCTCTCCGCACCGCTATAAGACTTTGGGAATTCGCTCGACTTTCGCAGTTCGGCCTGGGGGGAATAGGTTGTATGTGTCGTCGTGTTGCCCCTCCCCTGTAGTAATAATTTTGCGATTTTCGTTCTAAACAGGTATAATCAAAACCAATTATTCGCCGTTTTGCTCATGCAAAAATGGGAGAGGAACATGAAGACGTTGGTCCGATCTGAGGATGTGTTTCTAGAGGCGCTCGACGCGCACGACGGCCATCTTGTGAAAGCGCTGGAATCACTGTGGGACGTTCGTCCCAATCATTTCGCACCGACACGTGTGAGCTACGCTTGTGAAGGCGACGACATTGTAGCGATCGATTTTAAGTGGACGCGATTAACCAATGAGACGTTGCGGCATCTCAACCACCTCACCTGCCTCAAGCAGTTGAGTATCCACGGCGCCGAAATTACCGACGCTGGAATGACAGAATTGATTCCGCTTCAGAATCTGGAAGAATTGAATCTCGGTCGCACGCAGATCACCGACGCGGGAATGGACGACCTCAAGCAATTGCCAAAGCTGCGACGGTTGGATGTCAGTACGACTGAGGTCACCGACGTAGGCCTTACACACATCGCCGAATTCAACAACTTAGAAGATTGTTATCTGAATTTTTGCCGGGAAGTCAGCGATTGGGGCTTGGCACCGCTGTTGGATATCCCCAAGCTGAAGTTGTTGCACGTGCACGGTACGCGCGTCACGTCCGCCGGAGCGGAGGATTTTGCGGCGGCCCGACCTGATTGCGCCGTCATCCGTTAACGGTCCTACGAAGACGGTCATCAGTTGGTGTCCACCGTCCCGGAAAAATCATCCGGCCGCGACGATTGTGGCACAGCTCCGTTACTGGGCAAGTAGCCACCTGGCGGATAATAGTTATCCTTAGCGCGCCGCGGCATGGAGCGTTGCTGGTTATAGGCCCGGGGGCGGGTATCGGTGAACGGGCCTGCATCACTGGGGAGCGGATCGTACATCTCAAATCCCTGCCGCTGCGTCGCCGCATGCTCCCGCGGCAATTGCCCGCGAAACAGATCGGGCGTCTGTGTTGTCGCAGAACTGCACCCCATGGCCGCGCATGTCAATGACAGCAAACATCCGCGGCGGAGAATTTTGATCATCACGCTAACCTTTGGAGCGATATAGAGCTGATTTGTCGTCGGAAAGTCCCGGCGCGCGGCGGATTATAGCGCGACCGCCGCGGTGCTGATAGACGGGATTTCGCATTGTTCCCAGAACCGTTTCATCTTTAAACGCCCAATAGCGATCCGCCGCCGTTGGGGATAAACTATCGCCTTCTACAATGTTAACAACGAGGGTGCCACTGGCTCAGCCAGTGCGAGTTCAAGCGTGTGCGATACTTGTGAAACACGGGCATAGCCAACGGCACCCCGCGTGGCAGCGTTCCGCTATTTTATCTTGAAACAATCCTATGCCCCCGCCAGGCCTGTTCATCGCCGGTACCGACACCGACATCGGTAAGACCTATGTGACGTGCCACATCGCCCGCCAGTTGGCTGCGGGGGGCCATGTGGTGGGCGCGTACAAACCGGCCGTCAGTGGGGCAGGGCAGAATGCGGCGGGGCAGTCTGTTTGGGCTGACATCGAGGAACTGCATGCCGCTACGGGTAAGCAGTTTCCTCATGAGCGGATTTGCCCGCAGCGATTCAACGCCCCGTTAGCTCCCCCGTCGGCCGCCAGAGCGGAAAATCGAACGGTCGACGCTCCATTGCTTCGCAGCGGAGCGGACTGGTGGAGCACGCAGTGTGGTTTTCTGCTGATCGAAGGGGCCGGGGGGCTGTTGTCGCCCATCGCTGAACAAGAGACGGTCGCCGATATCGCCCAAGACTTGGGATACCCACTAATAGTCGTGGCACGGCTCGGATTGGGGACGATCAATCACACACTGCTCACGCTCGAAGCGGCAGCCCAGCGCGGTTTGACCGTTGCGGGCATCGTACTCAACGAGGCAGTGGCCTCAGATCACGATGCTTCGGTCCAAACCAACGCCGCCGATTTGGCCCGGTTCACGGACGTCCCGGTGCTGGCGACGCTACGGCACAACCATGCGGAGGATATTGCGCGGTTGGGGGAGATTGATTGGATCACGCTGGCCGCTATTTAATGATTTCAATCGTCATTCGTCACGCCAACATTGCCTCCAAGAATCAATCCCAGCAACATCGGTCCGAGGGTAATCATTACGAAGCCAAACATAGTGAGTTCGATTTCACTTTCGATAGGAATCGAAAAGAGTATCATGATCGAGAAAAAAAGTCCCATGATCACCCCCACCATGCCGCCGGCAAAACTCTTGATCCATTTTGGGTGACCGCAGTAGTCGCAACCAGTACAGTCGTAGCGAAAAAATGACGGCCGGGCTGCGCCTCGCAGTTTGATTTTGACAACAAAGCGGCACCAAGCCTGATTACCGCAAAGAGGGCACTTGGCAGGCACGAATACCCGAAAGAATTGCACATAGACCGCGGCGATCCCGCCCAACACGATTAGGCACCACACGGATTCGGACGAAACCATGCACAGCGGAATCCCGAACATGCCGATCAACAGCGGGCCATAGACGATCAGGCGACAATGGATTCGCGGCGACATGGCGGTTGTTCCATGTGAAATCAGGCGTTGGCTGACGACGTAATTCGTCGTGTCGGATCGCTCAATCGCCTCATTCATTGGACGATCAAATGTAACCCGTGTCAACCGGCTGCCTGATCTACGAGGTCAGTGCCGCTTCTTTCAACATCCGCGCTTGTGCTGCTGAGGTGTCGACGTTCATCGATAACTTCACGCTCCAGCAACCGCCGGGGGGATTGAGGATTTCCCAGCGGGGAATGACTGCCGAACTTTGGTGCACCATTTCGAATCCGGATTCGGATTGGCTGATTGTTTGGATCGGGAAGGCCCACAGGGAACTCGGTTGCGAGGTCTCTAGCGTGACATCCATGCCCAGCCATTCGTCGACCAGGCCTATGCGGCCGCAATCGTGGAGGTCCTGGACCGAATCGAGTTGCCCCAATTGCGCGCCGTCTGCATCGTAATAGAAACGGTCCGGAGCACCACCCGCCATGCCGGCGAAATTGAATTCGACGCCGAAATGAATCGGGAGGTCGGCCGGCAAGTTCTCAAGTTCGTAAAGCACGTCCAACTGTCCGGCGTCGTGCACGTCGAGCGAAATCGTTTTGGTGATTTTGACCTCGTATTGTCCCATGCGTCCCAGACGCCACATGCGGGCTTGGACTTGTTCGGGTGACCGCCGCAACATCGTTTCATAAACACCGGAGACGAAGTCGCCCATTTCTCCGACGCCGTTTTGCGCCTGTTCCCAGGTCAGACCCGGTTGGAAGAAGTGGTCCACCAAACTTTTGTGCGTCCACGTGTCGTATTGGATTTTCTTGTCCAGGTCGGGTTGTTTGAACGCAACCATGTCGTGGATGCTGGCGACTTCGGACTGCTGATGTTGTTGGTCTCCGGCGGCGCGAACCTTGTCGTGGTACGGTTCGGGACGGCGATCAAGCGTGGCCAACAGATTGTGGCGGATGCTGCGGATGTCCAGTTCGTACAGGTGTCCGCCATCGTTCGGCGCGACAAAGCCAATGAGCTTATCCCCGGCGATACGGATTTCCTTGCGTGCATTCAGATCGTAGTCATCGGCGTCGATCGTAACCCAAGCACCGGTCCGTCCGGCGACTTTGTCCAGCACGTTGTCGGCGGCAATCAGATTGGTATAGACGGCGTTGCGCAGGTGCGGCAAATACAATCCGCCAAAGGCCCCATGCCAATAGCTGCAGTTGCACTGTGCGCGATACAGAAATGTGCGGGCTTGCGCCAGCAGATCGCGGCGCTCTTCCCCTTGGGGGCTGGCTGCCAGTTCGTCCAGGCGGTTGCTGACCAACAGCATCCGTGCGTACATTTCGTTGCTCTCGGGATACTTCACACGGAAGTTGCGCCAAAAGCCGCCGCGGAGAAACTGTTTGATTTGTGGCCAATCCGGATCTGATTCCTTGGCGTGCGTCATACGTGACAACACAATTTGTCGTTCGGTCGGCAGCGCCCATTCGGTCATCTCGCGATAACTGGCGTCGGGCAAATAGATGCTGCCCGCAGGCGGCACTTCGTCGACCACTTCGGCCAACGTGGAGACTTTGAGCCAATCGGCGTTTTCCCGCAACGCATCGAAGAACCGTCGCAGCCAACCGTTTTCGTAGACATGGTCCTTTGTACCGGGCCAAGTGCCGAATTTTTCGCCATCGTCGCCGAAGACAATCGCACTCCCCGGATGCCGCTCGGCGACTTGCCGCAGGTAGTCAATCGTTTCATGGGGTTCGCTAAAGGGAATCGTGTACCGCAAACGTTCGCTGCCGGGGAAAATCTTCAGCAGTCGGCCTTCATCTTCACTGAGATAAAAGTTGTGCAACTGGTCCGCTTCTAGTCCGGCGCCGCGGAAGTGGTAATCATCCAGCAGCGTGTATTCCATCCCCGCTTCGGTCAGGTCGCCGGCGAAGGATTGTTCCCATACCCGTTCAGGGACCCACATGCCGCGGACCGTTTGTCCAAACAGGTTTTCCAGATATTGCGTGTAAGCGCGAATCTGTCCGATGCGGTCGCGGCGAGGAATGCAGGCGAGAATTGGTTCGTAAAACGGTCCGCCCAGGATCTCGACTTGTCCTCGCTCGACCAGCATCCGCACGTTGTCGATGTATTCAGGATGCGCTTCGACCAACCATTCCAGCAGACTGCCGGAGGTGTGCAGCGCAATCGGCAGATCAGGATAGTCGCGGAGGACCTCAAGAAAGGGAGCATAACTGTCGTTGAATGCCGCCTCGAAGACACCGTCGAAATTGCCGATCGGCTGGTGATTGTGCAGGGCGAGTACGAGCCGAAGTGGACCACTCATGAGTGAATTTCCGATTTCACGCAACGTCAAATGAAAACAGTGAGTTCCGCGAAACTATCGCGGGTGACATCAGCACAAGTACGACATCGAGCCGGGAACGCCCAACCGTCGGTTCACGAACAATTCGCACTATGCACCTGGGCAGTATTCTCGGCGTTCCGAACCCTGTCG
The DNA here is from genome assembly GCF_007860075.1 of Symmachiella macrocystis. Lineage (NCBI taxonomy): Bacteria > Pseudomonadati > Planctomycetota > Planctomycetia > Planctomycetales > Planctomycetaceae > Symmachiella > Symmachiella macrocystis. The sequence continues at coordinate 780,477 of NZ_SJPP01000003.1, read as the reverse complement.
ACAAGCGACATCGCTATATTCCGTACAAAGATCAACGAATCAAACGACGCGCGCGGGCAGAATCGACAGATACCCGAATTCTTGCCATTTTGAGACACCCGTCAACACCGAAGCTTTAGGTGATCTGTGGGTAGAGAGGCGAATTCACAAAATTGTGACGTTGGTATCCCGGAGAACTGTGAAGAAACGAAAAATTTCGTCGTAGTTGCCGTTACTGCCTATGTTGCCAGTCGGATCGGCCTAATGCTTGGTTTGCTTAATCCAGTGCTGCTCGCAACAACTCAGCCGCATGTTCGGGACGGATCGGATTGATGAACATACCGCTGCCATGTTCGAATCCCGCCAACTGCGCCAGGCGTGGGAAGACTTCCAGATGCCAGTGAAAGTGCGGCATCGTTGTCGTGCGGAGTGGGGCGGTGTGTAAGTAATAGTTATAGGCCGGGTCATTCAACACAGCACCCAGCCGGCGGAGTGCCGACTTCAAGATCGCCGCCAACTCCGTCAACTCCGTTTCGTCTTGCTCCTCGAAGTGGCTGGCGTGCGTCCGCGGCAGTACCCACATCTCAAACGGAAACCGTGAGGCAAACGGGCAGATCACCACAAACCGTGTGGTTTCCAGGACGACACGACTCCCGACTTCAAGTTCCTCAGCCAATAGCGCGCAATAGGGACAGACGCCGCTACGACTGTGGTGTTGGACACTGCCGGCCAATTCTTCCGCCACAAGCAGCGGCACATTGGGGGTCGCCAGAATCTGCGAATGGCAATGCTCCATCGATGCCCCGGCCAGTGCGCCGTAATTCTTAAAGACCAACGCATAGGCAAGCCGCTCGTCACTGGCTAAGCCGCGTAAACGGTCGCGATAAACGGTCAGCACATCGCCGACCTGCTTCGTCGAGAGTTCGGCAAGGTTGGTGTCGTGCTGGGGGCATTCAATGACCACCTCGTGGGAACCGACGCCGCGCACTTGATGATAAAAACCGCTACCCGCCGTTGCAGAGTTTCCTTGAGCGGTGACAGCCGGGTATTTGTTGGGGATCACTCGCACGTGCCAACCGCGGCCATTGGTGGCTGCGGGCGTTTGGCGATAGGCTAGAATCTCTGGTGTCGTTTCGTCTTCATGCCCTTCGCAAAACGGACATGTCTGCAGGGCTTGCGTCCGCGCCTGTTGGACCAACTCGACAGGCTTCGCCGCCCGCTCCGTCGCCACGATCACCCAACGGTCGACAATTGGATCTTTACGAATTTCAGACATACAGCGAACAGCAGGGAGAAGTTAAAGGCGACAATGACACGTTCATCCGCAGCACAAAATCCGGCTACTGCACGAGTCCGCGGGTCAGTTCCATGAATGCCGTTTCCAGGTTCAGTTCCTCTTCGCGGAACAGCGTCAGTTTATAACCCGCCTCGATCAATAGCGATGGTAGAAAACTGTAGTCCAGGACCTCGGGCTGCAAGCGGACCACGATCACGTCGCCGCGCATAGTGACTTCGTCCACTTCGCTATGTTGTTCCATAAGCGACGCGGCTTTCTCTGTGTCTTTGGCGACACAGATGTTCAACAAGATGGCCGACCGGACCTGTTTCATTAAGTCGGTGACCGACCCGTTGACCAGCAGTTCTCCTTTTTCGATGATGCCGACTTTGTTACAAACGTCGGCCAATTCGGGCAGAATGTGGCTGGAGACGATAATCGTCTTGTTCAATTCCCCCAGGCGTTTGAGCAGGTTGCGGATTTCAATCCGCACGCGGGGATCCAAACCACTGGCCGGTTCGTCGAGCAACAACACTTCCGGCTCGTGCAGTAAAACGCGGGCCAGTCCGATACGCTGGGTCTGTCCGCGGGAAAGCTGGTTGACCATCGCATCGCGTTTGTAGGTCATGTCGACCAGTTCGAGTTTTTCTTCGCAAATCTTACGTCGCCCCGGTCCGTTAATACGGTAGGCTGCGGCGAAAAACTCCAGGTATTCGATGACCTTCATGTCGTCGTAGACGCCGAAAAAGTCCGGCATGAAACCGACGAGCCGGCGGATTTCCTCCGGGTCGGTATAGATCGATTTTCCGCAGACGTAGGCTTCGCCGTAATCGGGATTGAGCAACGTGGCGATCATCCGCATGGTCGTCGTCTTGCCCGAACCGTTGGGGCCAATGAACCCAAAGACGTCCCCCTGGTCGAGTTCCAGGTTGAGATGATTGACGGCGATCAGGTCGCCATATTTTTTCGTGAGGTTGACGGTCTTGATCACGTGAATCTTCTCGCAGTAATTTGGTGGCAGCGGCAATGGCCCCGATTGTCGAAACTCAAGTCAATCGCTAACGCTTTGGCCTGGGAGGAGGGGCGACATCGGTCGTGGGTAGCGTACGGCGTCCGCCCGAAACATCTGTCTTTCTGACTGGAAGTATGATGCGGACAAACGTCTCTTGTTGGGTGTTTTCCGGGGTGACGCCGTCGACGTGGAGCGTTGTCGGTGAAAGATCAATGCGAGCCAGCAAGACCGCCCGCCCGAGTCGTAGATGCTTGGAATAGTCCAATTCGGGCGAAACATCGTGCGCCAAACCGGTATAGGCGGCGCCGCCGGCGGTCTCGTAGAACGTCAGCATCCGCGACACATTATCCAGATCGCGATCATCAGGATTGTAAGTCGTCCGCTCTTCAAAAAATTCATCGAACGACGCTTTTTTGTCATCCATCGTCTTTTGCTTGGCGACGAGTCCGGTCAGAAACGAGCGGAGCTCTCGCGACTGCGGGGCATTCGGTCGCCATTGTTGGTAAGGAGCCAATTGATCAATGAGGTAAGCCTGTCCCCCGTAGGCCAGGACACAATCCTGCAACGGCACCGGAAATGTATGTGAAATCCGACCACGCATGCGTCCCATTCCGGAACTCTCCAGTTGGTTGTCCACCAATCCCGAGCGTGTCGCATCCCACTGGGCCAGGAAGCTTTTAGCGGACCAATGTCCGATCGGCACGTTTTTCATCGTCACCTCATCAGTGCCGTAATCATACGTGCGGTCGGTCAGGTGAAGTCCCCCTTGTCGGTTCAGTCCCCCCACTGCGTCCTCGGCCAAGGCCAACCACGACAGCTCGATCTGACGCGGCGCCTTTTTCTCGACGGCAAATGGTTCGGGCTGTGCCTCGATCGAATAGAGCTTGTTCTCGGGGCTGTAGACACCGAACCAACTTCGCACCAGCAATTGTTCTGTAGAGGTATCGAGATCGATGAAACTGGTTTGTTTGACCTGTACTGTTTTGCTGTGTGAGGCTGTGCTCATCCAGATTGCCAAACCACCAGCGACCGCCACGAACAACGGAAACGTGACCCAAGTCAATTCGGGCTTCTTGAACAGTTTTTGCACAATCCAATAATCAAGCGGACCGATCAGCAACCCATAGAGCGCGATCAAGCCCAGCACGGTCCAAACCGAAATCCGCGGGACATTGTCCCAGTCTTGTAGGGTGGCCAAGAACTGTGACGAAAGATCGGTGATTCCTCGTTTGGAGAGTTGGCCCGACGCTGTTTGCTGCGACTGTAGATCGGAGCGGGTCTCCCCTTTCACCAGGTTTTCCAGCAACGCGGTCGCCGCTTTCCAACCTTTGATCGGGGGTAGGTTGACATCGATCGTGAAGAAGACGATCCGTCCCAACCCATACGGCACGCGGAGCAACGTCGGTCCGCTCCGTCCCCGTTTGACGACCACGCCGTCAAAGTCCGCATCGTCTTCACTAATGACCGCGGTCTTGACGCCGCGAAAGCGTGGAAGCGGGTCGCGTTGCCCGGCAATTGATTCAACATCGCCCAGTAGACGCGTTTCCGCCTGGCCGATCACTTTGACAGGCATCCATTTGGCGAGCGGACTTTTGTCATACGCTTCGACATCTCGGCCGAGCGAAAATACCAGATATCCCCCGCAGCGAACCCACCGCGCCATGGCCACACTTTGACTTTCAGTAATCACCGCCGGAAACGGCTGCTCCTCGGGGGACGTGGCCGCTGCTGCCACAATCAACGCGTCGATCGCGGTGTACGACTGCCAAATCGAGGGCAAGTTCTTAACGGAAATATGAGCAATCACCGGTTTACCGGCTTCCACTGTGATTTCACTGTCGATTGCACCCTCAACCGACGGCGTCTCAAGTCCGGCTGGATCGCCGATGGCGACCCACAATTGTTGCGCAGGGAGCAACCCTTCGCGAAATTGGTGGGATTCGTCGGAGACTCGCAGCAATTTCGAAGCGATCGGCCCTGCGTCGGTTTCGACGCGGATCCGCAATTCCCCGTTGGCACGCCCTGTTTTAAAGCGGCTTTCAAAGCGGTACGGTTTTCCAGCGGCCAACTCAACTGTTTCGCTCGTGAGCAACGTCATGTCGGCATCGATGTCAGGCACGCCGACCACCAATCGCGCTGAGCAATCCGTCGTTGCAGTCACCGTGACGAACAGCGGACTCCACTCACCGACTTTGTAATAACCGTCAAAGCCGACAGCGATCTGATCGATCGTCGCTGGCGACGGTTCTTCAGCACCAACGACGCGCGTGCTCGCACTGCCTAGCAACAGGCAACAAAAAACGGAGGCGGCGGTCAGGGACGTTAGAAATGGCGGAAATCGCAATTTTGGTATGCCGTAATTAGTAGGAGAAACAAGAAATGCAGCCGCTCAGCAGCGTCGCTGAATTGCGGGATTTGTATTGTAGTGAGATGTTTTGGCGGACAAAACCGGCACAAGCGACTGCTGGGCGCCAAATGCCGAATCGACGTAACGGTCTCCCAGGAGCGTCCGCCGCCAAACAGGCCTCATCCTAGCGATCTGACAAACCAAAGCGGAAGTCCCGACGACGGTTCTACGACCGAAATCGGCTAGCCGGGGGCGCCTGGCGCGTTTTTTTGCAAAAAAGGGGCACAAAAGGCGGCTGTTACGGCTTTTCCGCCGTGTCGCAGGCACAAACCATCGCCCCACAACCGGGACAACCACGGCCATATTTCTCCAAGACCGCACGCTGCAGGTCGATGCCGGCCACATTGGCGATTGTCGCCAGCCAAGCCAGCACATCGGCGAATTCCGCCGCCGTTTCCGCGGGAGTTCCCTCACGCAGCGCCGCCGCCAACTCCCCCACCTCCTCCATCAGCCACATAAAGGTCCCGTCAACCCCCCGCGCTTCATCCTTCGAGGAATACATCCGTTGTATGAGTTCCTGCAATTCCGCCAACGTCAATGTCTCAGTCGATTCATTCACAATTCGGTTCCGTAATCTTCAATTGTCGGGTGCGCCGTGACGCCCCTCTCTAGGTGGGACAAAATCTCATCAAAAAAAAGAAAACCTCACGCCAAGCCACGAAGGTCGCAAAAGCTCGCAGTCCCAGCGGGAAGTGGCTTAGGTGGTCTTAATATCAGTCCGCCCAGGGCAACAACGCTGCTCGCTGTACGTTGCCGCTATCCTGGTCGGCAAAGGCTTGGTCGATATCTTTGAGAGGATAATGGTGCGACAGAATCTGTTCAAACGGATAGACGTCGGCCTTGGTGCTCAATAGGTCAAGCGCTGCTTTCAAGCAGTCCGGATCATACCACATGATGCCCAACAGCGACTTGCCGCCATGCACCAATACCGACGGATCGATCTCGACCCGCTTGCCTTGATTGATATTGCCGACCTCTAAATACGTGCCCCCTTGAGCCAGCATGTCCAATCCTTCGGGAACAACCGCCGGCAGGCCCGAAACCTCCAACACCGCATCCGCCCCCCACCCATCGGTCAATTCCCGCACACGCCGTACACGGTCATCGGGGTGCGGATAGTCGGCGAGCAACATGGTCTCGTCCGCACCAAACGCGTGGGCGAGTTCTAACCGAGATTCGATGCCATCGATGATAAGAATCTGCGCGACGCCCATTTCACGAGCAACGGCGACGGCGTTGATTCCCAATCCCCCCGCCCCTTGAATCACAACATGATCGCCCAAACCCACGTGTCCCCGCCGAAAGGCTTCAATGACTTGCGCCAGCGCGCAGTTCGCCGGACCGGCCAAATCGTCCGACACATTCGCCGGGACTTTGAAAACCGCTTGGCCGGGATTCAGGTAATAGTATTGCCCATAGGCGGCATTGAAGTGCGGGTATTCATCCGGCGGGTAGCGATTCCGCAGCGCCTCAGAGCAACGCGGCGTACTGCGCCGCAAACAACTGCGACAGCGGCCGCAGGGGCAGAAATATTGATAGACGATACGATCTCCGACCGCGAGCGGCTGCCCCGCCGAGTCATGCGTGACTCCCTCGCCCAATTCAGCGACTTCCCCGGCCATTTCATGCCCAATGGAAAGGCAAAACGGTTCCGTATGCCCGCGAGAGACATCGTATTCCCCCCGCCAAATATGCAGGTCGCTACCACAAACATTCGCCATCCGCACCTTAACAAGCACCGCCCCAGCCGCCGGTGCAGGGACCGGGAATTCCCGCAACGCAAACGGCTTGCGCACCCCGGTAAACGCAGCGACTTGTCCGGTAGCGGTCATCGTTTTGGCTCCTGGGGAATGCATGGCATAAGGATCTGGAGTCGTTTATTTAACGTAGTTATGGCCACGTTGGCAATCACGACGATACTGAAAACGTATCGACGCAAATATTCGAAGTTGCTACCGTTGTCACGAACTCATAAGGGAGCCGTGGCATTGAAATACATCTATTGGACGATCGCCGGGTTGATTTTGATCGCGAGTTATCCGTTGGCGGTCGGTCCGTACGCCTGGTTAGTACAGAATGGACAACTTAGTTGGGAGAGCTTCCAGAAAATCGATCCCGTTTTCTATCCTGTCGGGAAGTACTCTAGGGAACACGAAACGGTTAACGCACTGTATCGCTCCTATCTCAAGCTTTGGCTGAGAGATGACGACGAGTGTGAAGTTTTCCTGTTCAAACAAATTTTTATGCGAAATATCCGCCCAAGCGAACAACTGGAGAATAAACCTACTATGGAATGCGGTTTGAGCATCGATTGACCCGGTCAGACTTTCCTTGGTTGGTGATGCGATCCTTTCAAAAATTGAGGACATCGAAGCCGATGCGGCTCGCTAGCCCGTAGGGTGCGTCGCGACGCACCTTTCTAGGTAGGACGAGAGGGACTCCCTAACAAATCGACATCGCAAAGGTCATATGGTCGGGAACGATACCGGAAAAGGTAAGCGCTCGTCACTTACCTGGGGCGCCGCCAGCGCAGCCATTCAATTTGCTTACCGCTGAATCCGCAATAACCTTTTGCGTGAGTCCTTATCATAATGGGAATCGTTTGTACTACATCGAAAGGTGCGTCGCGACGCACCCTACAATAACACGTACAAAGCCACCACCAGCACCATCGCCACCGCATACACCGCTGCCCAGGTCCAGCCGGTGGCGAGGTAACGGGCGAAGCGGGAATCTTCGATCGCGGCGCGGGTGTGCATCTCGGTTTCCTCGGCCGGCAAAAACCGGCCCGCTGCCAATAACACGCCCGCGACAAATCCACTGAGCAAGCCCAGAAAAATGGGTACGTTCCACGGCTTTGGCAGGTCGCGATCAAAAATGGCCGCTACGATCATGCCCACCAAGCAAACCATCCCCAAGCCAAACCCCGCACGCCGCTTTGGCGTCCAATCGCCGGGGGCAAACCGCATGCGATTCAGCCAGACCTCATGCTCCGCTGCCCGGTTTTCATCCGAAGCCCTTTTGGATGTGCACAGGCTGCCTAGAATCAATACGACCGCGCTCAACGGCATGCCGACCAGCGCGCGGGTCGGCGCCTTGGTGTGGTCCCAGGCGAAGATGGGCCAATGACTCAGCTGCAGCGCATCGCCAATCGCTGCCCAACCACCAAACGCTCCGACCGCCGCATAGCCGATGCCGATCACCAGACAGGCCCAGGCTCCGACCGTTGTGCCGCGACGGAAAAAGAGCGCACCGGCGATGACCACAAAAATGGCCGGTTGGAAAATACTGCCAATCATCCAGGCGGAGTCTAGAAGATTCATTTCCGAGCGGTGGCACAGCACGGCATAGATCAATCCCATGCCGCCGGCCAACATCGTCACGACGCGGCCGACTAGCAAATAGTGTTTCGTCGAACGATCCGGATTAGCGGGGCGATACAGGTCACGTTCGAACAAGGTCGCCAGACTGTTGAGGTAACTCGAAGCAGTCGAGTTGGAAGCTGCCACGAGCGCCGCTAAAAAAATTCCTCCCAGCCCGATTGGCATCAGTTTCTGCACCAGCATCGGCAAAACCGAGTCGGCCGAACCGGTCGGCGGTTGCAGTTCCGGATTCACCCCCGCCACCATCACCGGCACGATATAACACAGCGTCAATGGCCCGGTGAGAAGCGCCGCCCACAGCAGTCCCTTGCTCGCTTCTTCGACGTTCCGCCCGGCAAAACTCCGCTGCAGCATATATTGCGACGTGAACCAATACGGCAAACCGAGCACGAGCAGCATCAACATCGTCAGGTAATCATCCGGCTGTCCGGCAGGTCGCCACATCAGCCATTTTTCAGGGGCGATCTTCGCCGGATCAAACAGCACCTCGATCCCGCCCCCCGCCTTAAGCCCCAAGGGCAATAAGATCACCGCTCCCAGGATGATCAAAAATGCCTGCAACAAATCAGTGTAGACAACCGCCAACAACCCACTGAATAGGCAATACATGATCACCACGACAGCGACACCAATGAGCACCATTTCGAAATGTTCGCCACCGCCGAATGCACCCGTCAGTACCGTGGCGCAGGTCAGCATCGTCACGCCGCTGAACAAGGCATAAAACAACATCCACATGCACGAGATGGCCATCGCAATTCCAGAGCCATAACGCCGCTGGAGCAATTCCGAGAGCGTGGTGATTCCCAACCGACGAAATCGCGGCAAGAACGTGACCGCACTGATCGCCGCCAGCATATTGCCGGTCCAAGCCATCAACAGCAGCGCTGCTCCTCCGGAATAAGCCCGCCCCGCCGGCCCGACGAGATAAACAGCGGCCACATTAGTCGCCATCACCGACCCACAAATCGCCCAACGATTCAGCGACCGCCCAGCAATGAAATAATCGTCCTCGCTGCGCACATACCGCGTCAGCCACATACCGACCCCAAGCATCGCGAAGAGGTAGGCGACGACAATGGCGAGATTGACGGCAGCGGCTGCAGGCATGCGGTATTCCTGACGGGCATTGAGTCGAACTGACGATTACCCGAACAGCGTACGTCAATCGGCGTTGGATAGAAAGCAAGACCTGCCTGAAACAGCGGGCCTGGAAGACTCGGCGACTCGTGCCAGCCGGATTTAGTACGGAACCCACAGAGAGTCCATCGATCCCCGTCAAACCATGAAGCCATAATAATAAACCGCTAGGCCCGTAACCGAAGTCATCGTGATATCGATCGTCGAGAACCACGCCAGCGGCTTGTGCAGGCCGCTGTGCTCCGAGGGGACCGGCGGGGAGGGGAAACGCTTCCAGGCCAGGATCAGCGTGGTGGCCCATAAGGGAACGGTGGTGATGGCAAAAAACAGATGCACGTACATCACCTTCCAAAAGATTTCGTGCTGCGCTGTTGTGAGGGGAGTGGCGCGTTTCTTGAGGATCTCCTCGATGCCTCCTTGCAGCCGCATATCGATTTCAAAGGCGGCGACTGCTGCGAGTAGCGTCACACCCAACAGTATCTGCATATTGCGATGCAGCAGATAGTTGCGTTTGATTTTGACCAGATAAATGCTGAATAGCAGTAGCGGCACGATCAAGACCAGCGCGCAAACGACAAAATCCAACATCAAGGAAGTCGGGTAACCGAGAAATCCATCCGCCATGGGCCACCATTGCCATTAGTAAGGTGAAAAATCCGTTTCGCGCTACAAGACGATAGCACAAGCCCCCTGGATGGCCAAGACTGCGCGATCTGGTCATTTGAGGGACGTGCGGAGTTGGAGCGCCTGTTCGACCTCCATCCAAATGCCGGGGGAAATATCGTGCGGCGCCCCTTTGGCGACTTCGGTCAATGCCTCCTCCAGGGGAATTTTTCGCACGCGCGCCATTGCCGCAGCCGCAATCATGGGAGACCGGCTCATTCCCGCACTGCATCGAATGAGCAGGCGGGTGCGATCGGTGAGGCATGTCGCTGCCAAGTCGATGGCCATATTGATGAGCTTCGGCGAATTGCCTTCACCATCAATCAGCGGCAAGCGGCAATAAATGATGTCGCGCGGATAAACAATCACCGGTTCCTCAATCGCCAAATCGATGACCGCAGTCACCCCCTCGCTCAATACGCTACTGATATCATTTGCGGCGCGGGTGTTGGCGATCCACAGCCAGCCTGGAATGACCTCTCTCATGACACTCTCCTTAACACATTCTTTACAGTTGCTCAGATTGCCCGCTGGGTCCGCTTGCATTACCGCCGAGTGACTGCGACAGTAGTGCGACTTTGTCTTGCCGCGCGGGCGATTCACTGATTTCCTTCCCCGTTCAATGACTGTTGAAGTTGCCACATGGATGATACGAAATTGAACCGTTGGCAGTACATCACAATGGCCACACTGTTCACGGGGTATGCAGGATATTATATCTGCCGGTCAAATTTTTCGGTGGCGACCCCGTTAATTTTGACTGAATTCAAGGACGCGGGCATCGACAAGGCGGCAATTGGCGGTGTGGCCTCTACCGGTGTTCTGTTCTATGCCTTGGGAAAAATTACCAACGGCCTGTTGGCCGACTTTGTTGGCGGACGTTTGTTGTTCATCGGTGGGATGGTCGCTTCGGTGTTATGCACCGTCGCCTTTGGACTGTCGACCGGGTTGGCTGCCTTCACTGTGATTTGGGCGATCAATCGTTATGTGCAGTCCGGTGGCTGGGTCTCATTGGTGAAAGTCTCCTCGCGGTGGTTTCCAGTGCGGCGGTACGCCACGATCATGGGTGTGCTCTCCATGAGTTATTTGTTAGGGGACGCCTTTGCGCGGGGCTATTTGGGCCTATTTCTAGAAGCGGGCTTTGGTTGGCGAGGGCTGTTTATTATTGCAGCGGTGACGGTCGGGGTGATCGCGGTTATCTCGTTATTCACGCTCAAGGGCAGCCCGCAAGAAGTCGGATTGCAAGAACCCAATGCCAACGCAGCCAACGTCTACGGGGACACCGGCAATGTCCCGGTGCCTCCCAGCTTTGTAAAATTGATCGGGCCTCTGCTGACCAGTCCGGTCTTTTGGATCTGCGCAACACTCAATTTTGGGCTGACGTTGATTCGCGAGACGTTCAATTTCTGGTCGCCGACCTTTCTCACCGAAGTCACTGGTGCAACAAATAGCCAAGCAGCGATCGGCAGTATGGTGTTTCCACTTGTGGGGGCCGTGGCAGCGTTCAGTGCAGGGACGCTGTCGGATCGTATGGGTGGACGCCATGGGCGTGTGATCTTCCCCTCCATCGTTTTATTGGCGGTGGCGCTGTGCGTGTTGGCGTTTACGAATATGCAGAACAAGTACTACGTGGCACTAGTGCTATTGTCATTGGTTTCGTTTTTCTTGATCGCACCCTATTCGTTCTTGTCAGGGGTCATCGCCATGGACCTCGGGGGTAAGCAAGGAAGTTCGACGACGGCTGGGCTGCTCGATAGCGCCGGTTATCTAGGCGCGATCGTTTCGGGCTGGGGTATCGGGAAAATTGCCGATGAATACGGCTGGTCAGCCGCCTTCGGCTTTTTGGCCGGAGTTTGTGGCATTACCGCCATCGTCGCCGCTGTCTATTGGATTCACCAAGAACGGACACACGGCATTCGAGGAGTATTGGCCTCGGTTGTTGAAGTCGACGAGAAAGCGGACCCGCCGGCAGCGTCAGAGTAGTAGTCGGCTCTACGATCCGATTCCCTCGTTCGGCCGCGCGGAGCATCAAACTCGTCGCCGTGGTCCGGTTGTGCCAATTGTAGGAATCATCTGGCCTGCTGCGTCGGATTGCAAAACGCCGGTAAAATCTCACGTTTGTCCGCCAAGTACGGATGGCCCGTTCTAGCGGGGCGGCGGTGGTTGGGAACGCTGGTTTTCGTCTCAAGAGCGGAGTTTTGCGATAACCGACAGCCTTTTTGCACCGATGTTAATTACGAAGGATCGTATTGCCAGCGTGCCGAAGTGTACGCGCTGTTGGGATAGCGTGCACTCCGGGACATCGAATTTGGGCCGTCCGACTCGATGAATTTCCACTTTTTCACACTTTTCCGACAATGACAGTAAATCTCTTCCTGGGTGTTGCGTTGTTACTACTGACGCGATGACCAGCAGAGCGGTGAGCGTAAATCTCAGTGGGTTTGCGACTCGACAGCGGGACCAGAAGCTTGTAACAATCGGGAATTATGATAAACTGGGAAGTTTCTGCGGTTTTTTTCTTGGGCAAGACGGGTTGCCCGTTATAGAATAGGTAATCTCCTTTCGGGTGAGTCGTTCATCGTGGGTGAATCGATTCGATGTTCCCGAGAGTGGGATTCGGCGTTTGGAATGTGAGTGGAGTTTTCCACTGGCAGTATCAGCGTCGCCCGTCATTTGATGAAATCAATTTACAGGAATCACGCCTCGCGGCAGTTCCAGGTATCAGTGTCAGAGTTCTCGGAGTCGCAAAATGATCTCCACGTTGAGAAGTAGCGTTCGGTTCGCGCCGGCATTCGCATTGGTCTGCGTTTGCAGTTATTCCCTTTCGCAAGCAACAGCAGCAGACAATCTGCGGGCCGACCACCAGGCCAGTATGACGGCCTACACGGCTCCGGATGGCGAATCGTATTTCGCTCTCGGATTGCAGGTCGATGCTCAGCAGACGCCGGCTCAGCCGCGCGACCACGTCATTCTGTTTGATACCTCGGCGAGTCAAAACGGCGCCTATCGCGATCGCGGATTGGCGGTTCTGTCCGCCATGCTGCAAGCGATGTCGGCTGACGATCGCGTCTGCCTGTTTGCGGTGGATGTGAAAGCCAAACGCTACACCAAAGAATTCATTCCTGCTACGGGAGCGAAGATGGACAGCGCTGTGAATCGCTTGTCCATGCGGACTCCGCTGGGGGCCACCGACATGAGATTGGCCGTGCGGACCGCGATGGAAGCCGTCAGCGGCGACCGTCCCGCCTCGATCACTTATATCGGTGACGGACTCAGTATTGCCGACTTGATCGGCACCGAAGTCATGCGAAGCATGCTTGGTGACATGCGTGAACAACGTATCGCCATGCATAGCTTCGCGATCGGACCGCAGACCGACCTGCGTTTGTTGGGTGTCATCGCCCAGCACACAGGCGGTGTCGTGGTGATTGAAGATGCCACAAAAGTCGATTCGAATCTCTACCCACAACAGGTCGGCGAATCACTGGTCGCCGCCGCGAATGCTCCGGTTTACTATCCCACGAACTACAGCATGACTCCAGTCGGTGCTCGCGTCTATCCGTCCGTTTTACCGCCGTTGCGTAGCGATCGCGAAACGATTTTGATCGGCAAAGGAGACATCGCTCAAACACCGGAAATCATGGTCACGATCGGCGATCAACAAATGCGTTGGACCGTCGGCAACATCGAGCAGCAACCGGGCAATACGTTTCTGGCAGCGTTGTGGTCGCAGGCAAATCGTGATGATGGCCTGTCGGTCCCGTTGGCAGGCACCAACTTGCTCAATGTCAGCCGCGAAGCTCATGAAAACCACATCGCCAATTTGGTCGACCTCGGTGAGCATGCTGTCGCGACCGGACAAATGAAACAAGCAGATCTCTTCGCTGGTGAAATCAAACGTTTAGACCCCGCGAATGTGAAAGCGCAAATCATCTTTTCCACAGTAACGAATGCTCAAAAAGGGCATCGCGTGTTGAAGGTGGCACAACAAAACGACGCGGCTCCAGCAATTCCAGTCGATGACGGGAAGAAACAAGGTGAAGTCGACCTGCTGGCCCAACAAGAGAAATTGCGTGAGGTCCGCACAGAGCGGCTCAAAAGCCAGGTCAATGCTGACTTGGAACATGCCAACGATGCCCGAAGGACTGATCCAGGTGCGGCGATTTCGTTGCTCAAAGGCACATTGCGATCGGTCAGCGGTGCCACCGATGTGGACATCAATGCACGCGAATCATTGCGGGCTCGGTTACGGACAGCTATTCAACAGCTTTCCACGTTGAAAGACCAGCGGGAATTGGCGCAGCGTCAAGACTTACAGCGTCAATCGCAAATCGAAGCACAACGGCGGCTGCTGGATCAGCTTGCTGAAGACGAAGACACGATGAAGCAGTTGATCGACCAAGTTAGCGTGTTGATCTACGAAGGGTATCGCGGCGACCGCGACGCTTTTGAAAAGGCCGAAGCTGTCGCACGGGCTGCCTGGGAATTGCAACCATACACCGGCGTGACCGCGCAAGCTGTGTTCGTTGCCGAAGCTGCCGGACAACTCGACAAGGCACTGCGATTGCAGTACTTGCGATACGACCGCTTCTTAGAGACGCTGTATCAGGTGGAGCTGTCGCACGTTCCGTTCCCGGATGAACCGCCGATCGTTTATCCGCCGGCGGAAGTTTGGGAAGCTTTGACCATTAACCGTAAAAAATGGGCTTCGGTCGACTTGAAGAAATTCAGCCCGATCGAAGATCGTATCTACGAAGCCTTGGATGAGAATACTGAAGTCGACTTCCAAGACCAACCGTTGACGGATGTGGTCCTGTACTTGAAGGACTTGCACAATATTCAGATCGTGGTCGATGACGTAGCCCTCAACGATGAAGGTATTTCTCCCGATTCGCCCATCAACCTGACTCTCGCCGGGATCTCACTTCGCAACGCGTTGAAGTTGATGCTGGAACCGTTGCAGTTGACCTATGTCGTCCAAGACGAAGTCATGAAGATCACCACAAAACGGGTCGCTGAGGAAATCCTCCAGATCCGCGTCTATCCTGTTGGCGACTTGGTGATTCCGATTCAAACCCCGCAAGGCGGTGGTGGCGGCTTCGGCGGTGGCGGTGGTGGATTCGGCGGCGGTGGCGGTGGATTCGGCGGCGGTGGCGGCGGCTTCGGCGGCGGTGGAGGCGGATTCGGTGGTGGACAATTCAACGTCCCCGCGGAAGACGTACCTGCCGAATTTGACAACAAAGCTGTTGATGCCCAGAAAAAAAAACCGTAAAGGGCCGTCAGAAAGGCAAAGACGCCGTTAAGGGCTCCAAAGCCTCTACGGAGAGTTTCGCCAAACAACCTAGCTTGTCAAAAAAGAAGCGGAGTCGGGATCCCAATCCCGGCTCCGCTTCGGCATTAACCGACCCAACTTCGGCTCCACATCCCGCAGATTTTAAGCCAATTCCCTTTCCCGCGATTCCCGTGCAGGGCAATGCGATTGAGGTTTGGGACAAGTTTTTTGCCACGCATACACCGCAACCCATCGAGTTTCACGCACCCTTCAAAGCGATTTTCGAGTTGAAGGACCATGCCGGCGCAGTCGCTTTTTTAGAGGCCGCCATTCGGCACGGACAGGGCCGCACGTGGATGTATGAAGTGCTTCCCTTGGAGATGCAATTGGCGGAACGTTCGACCGACGACATCGAACGCGCCATGCTATCACGGTCCGATTTTCGCACCGTCGACCAATCCAGCATGATGCTTTCGGCCGCGTATCTTGTGCGGTTTCAACAACTGCCCCGCGCGTTGCACCTCTACCGGCAAGCCTCGTCACTGAATCCCGCTCGCCCTGAACCGTACGCGCTCGGGTTGCGATTGGCCAAAAAACTTAATGATGCGGACGCCGTGCAATGGGCCGCGTTGGGTATTTTGTCGCACGTTTGGACCACCGATCACCAGCCGCTGCATCGCCAAGCAGAAAACGCGCTGCTCGATTTGGAACAACAGCTCAATCGAGCGGGTAAAACCGCCGAGGCGAAAGCCGTTGCTGAAAAAATGGCCGCTGCTAAAACGCACGATCTGGAGATCATTCTCCGTTGGCAGGGGGAAGCGGACTTGGATCTCATTATCGAGGAACCCAATGGCACGCTCTGTTCGTTGCAACACCCCCAGTCTCCGGCAGGCGGTGTCCTCCTGCACGACGGCATGGGACCGCGCCAAAAGGAGACCTACGAACAGATTATTTATCCACAGGCGCTCACCGGAACCTATCGCATCAAAATCCAACATGTTTGGGGCCGGGTGGTTGCCAAACGCGCTTTGCTCACAGTGACGCAATATAAGGGGACCGACGCGGAAACAACCAAGACACAGGTGATTGCTCTGACCGATGAGGAGACGGTGGTGCGCGTGCAACTCAAGCAGGGACGTCGTACACAACCGGTCACCGTGTCTGCGGTGCCTCACATGGCGCATCCACCGGTTCCGGTCCGCAATCGCAGCCGCATAGTGCAATCGTCGGCGCAAAGTCGGCAAGCCCGCGACGACTTTCTAAGGACGCGCCGCTTAACACAACCCGGCGCCCCGCGCCGCGCGGGCGTCGGCTATCAGCCGGTGATTTCGGTCATTCCCGAAGGCTCCTCGCTGTCAGCCTCCGCCGTCATTTCCGCAGACCGCCGCTATGTCCGCATGCGACTGACGCCCACATTTTCGCAAGTCACTGACGTGTTCACGTTTAGTTTCCTCAACAGCGGCGGCGGGAATTGAGGAAACAGTATCGCAAGGCCGACAAAAAAACGGTCCGGCTACTTCTTACGAACGAGACCGGGTTGTACACCTACATCTAAGGCCACCGTTTCGCCGCGGGCAAGCAATTCCCAGGCAATCGCCGCCATCGCCGCATTGTCGGTACACAAATCCATGGGCGGAATAATCAATTCCGCGCCGCATTGTGAGGCGACGTCAGTCAGTTTTTCCCGCAGTCGGCCGTTGGCTGCGACGCCGCCTCCTACGCAGAGCGTACGATAGCCGAGCCGCTGCAAGGCTTGTCCACATTTTGCCGCCAGCACATCGACGACCGCCTCTTGAAAGCTTGCAGCGACATCAGCGATTTGTTGCCGGGATAGCGAGGAGGGATCAACGGTTTTTGCCTGTTGCCCCGCAACGCGATACAACACAGCTGTCTTCAACCCGCTGAAACTGAATTCCAGTCGATCTTGTTTGATGAACGAACGCGGAAAATCGTGCGCCGCCGGATTGCCGTCGCGTGCGGCACGCTCGATCGAGGGGCCACCGGGATAGTCCAGCCCCAGCATCGCCGCCACCTTGTCAAAGGCTTCGCCGGCGGCGTCGTCGATGGTGGAGCCTAACAATTCCATTTCCAACGCCGCTTGGCAGTCATACAAATTCGTATGCCCCCCGCTGACGACCAGTCCAACCGCGGGAAACACATCACGGCCGGCGGCCAGACGGCAGGCAAAAATGTGCGCCTGGAGATGATCGACGGCCACCAACGGAATATCCAAGACCGCAGCCAATGTTTTTGCCGCAGTCAATCCAATCAGCAGCGAGCCGACCAGGCCGGGGTGTGTCACCGCAGCGATCGCTGAGAGGTCCTTTAGCGTGGCGTTGGCTTGCCGCAAGGACTCGTCGATCACTGGCAGAATGTTTTCGACATGCGCCCGCGAAGCGATTTCCGGAACTACCCCGCCGAAGCGTTGGTGCAGATCCGTTTGGGAGGCAACGACATTGGCCAGAATGTTCAAGTCGCTATCGATGACCGAAGCAGCCGTCTCGTCGCACGAAGACTCGATGGCCAAAATCAATCGCCGCCCAGCGGCACGAGATTCCTCGGATGGCAAATTATCGGTCACTGCACTTAAGTACCCGCGCTAAAAAAACGACCGGGAGAACCTGATGGGGCCTCCGCGGTCGAGTGTTGCTGGAGAAACATGCTGGGAAAGTCGCTGGCGAAGATTCTCCCGGCTATTTCGGTTTGGACTCCGGTTCCGGCTTCGACTCCTCTTTCGTCTCGGGCACTTTCGCATCTTCCTTTTTGGCGACTTCGTCGTTGTCACCATTTTCTTTAGCAGGCGTCGTCGGTTTCGGTGGTTCGACACCGTCGATCTTGGCTGCTAAGTAGGCGACCGCCGCTTCGAGTTGCCGGTCAGCGAATGTTTCTTTCGATTCTTCGCCTTTGTCTTCATCATCGCTTGGTTTGAATAGTTCTCGCTCAGCGAGATGGCTATGCAAATTCCCGATTTCCCGGTCTCCCAGGCGGATTTTATAGTCCTCATCCGGCATCACGCCCCATTCATCTTCTTCCTTGGCGCCGGGGAAACGATGGATATTTTTGCCGCTGGGACGATGGTAACTGGCCGTTGTCAGTTTCAACGCACTATCGTCATAGTCGAGATTGATGACGTTTTGTACGCTCCCTTTGCCCCACGTTCGCTCGCCGATGATCAGCGCTCGTTTGTGGTCTTGGAGACAGGCGGAAACAATTTCGCTCGCCGAAGCGCTATAGCGATTCACCAAGATCACCATGGGGAAGTCGCTGTATGTCCCTTGCTTTTTCGCCGAAAAGACCTGCTCCTGCGTATTGCGGCCTTTGGTGCTGACGATTTTTCCCTCTTCGACGAACATGTCGGAGATTTCCGTGGCCACCGAAAGTAACCCGCCGGGATTGAAACGCAGATCCAAGATCAATCCTTTGATTCCCTCCTCAGACAAGGTTTCCATCGTCTCTTTGAGCTCTTCGTAGGAATTGCGGCTGAAGGTCGTCAGATGTAGATAAGCGATCTTGTGTTCTTCATCGACAAAATAGCTCCAGCTACCATCTTCTTTGTAGCTCATACCCCGCACGGTGGCGACGCGGATGATGTCGCGGACGATGGTGACTTCCACCGGTTCGGTTTCGCCGCGATGCAGAACTTTGATTTTGACCGGTTCACCCGGCTGGCCGCGGAGGAGTTTGACGGCGTCCTCGATGTCAAAGTTTTCGGTCGATTCGGTTTCGATGTCTGTGATGATGTCACCCGGTCTGACACCAGCTTTTTGCGCCGGGGCACCGGGAAGCGGGGCAGCAACCGTTAGACGATGCGTCGTGGGGTCGAGTGTGACTTGAATACCGATTCCGCCGAATTGCTGTTCGACCGAATCGCTAAACGCCCGCAGGTTTTCCGGGCTGATATAATTCGAATACGGGTCGAGCTTGCGGAGCATGCCCTGAATGGCCGCTTCCATCAACTCGCGACGGTCGACCTCTTTGACATAATTTCGATCGATCTGTTCAAAACTGTCGACAAACAATTTGAACATCTCATAGTCTTTGTCCTTGATCTCTTTGGCAGTTTCCGCTTCTTTCGCGGGTTCGTCTGCAGAGACCGGGCCGACAAGTGCCATGGTGCTCAAAACCAAAACCCAAGCGACAATTAATGACTGACAACGCATTCACCGGACCTCCGAATCGGATGGCAAGAGCACTCCCCACGCCCAATGGCTTGGTTAGTTGTTATCATCGAAAATGGACGCGACACAATTGTGCAAGCGGCACACCTCGACATCACTACGATTGTAGGCAATCGCGGAAGATCAGGCAAGATTTGACGGTCTATGTTCTAAAACACGTCAATCGGCGGCTTGGGACACTCGTGAATTATCGACTCGCAGCAGCTGTCGGTCGCTGTGTGACCGGCTGAGAAACCGATCGGGATGCACCGGTCGCCTGCAAGGATGTTTTGCACGAGAATTCGGCGGGGAAGAGCTATCAAGCGGGGTGCTCTAGTCCGTTTCCCCAATCCTTGGTAACACCGGCGCGTTCGATTTGCTGTAGCGCGGCTTGGAAGATTCCCTCAGCGTCCAGCCCCAAATCGGCCAACAATTCGCCACGGTCACCATGCTCGACAAATTGATCGGAAATTCCCAAGCGGTGAATGTGGTCGGTGCGGTGTCCCTCGGCATTGGCTGCTTCCAGCACCGCCGAGCCAAATCCGCCAGCAAGCACGCCTTCTTCGACGGTCAGCACAAAGCCCGTCTCGTCGATGGCGCGAAAGATTGTCGCAGTATCGAGGGGTTTCGCAAATCTTGCATTCACCACGCCAATTTCGAGTCCTTCTTTACGCAGTCGCGCCGCCGCTTGAATAGAAGCAGCTAAGGTTGCTCCGAAGGCGACAATCGTGCCGTCCTCTCCCCATTCCAGAATCTCGGAGTGACCGAGTTCGACCGGGACAAAGGGGCGATCCACAAGGTCTGCACCGGTTTTTGGATAGCGAATTGAAACGGGACCGTTGTAATCCAAAGCAAAGTCGAGCATGGCGGAGACATCCTTCTCGTCTCCGGGCGCCATCACGACCATGTTGGGGAATAGTCGCATATACCCCACATCAAACACCCCGTGGTGAGTGGGGCCATCGGGTCCGCAGAGTCCGGCGCGGTCAAGACAAAACGTGACCGGCAGGTTTTGCAGGGCGACTTCCTGAAAAATCTGATCGAAACTGCGTTGCAGAAAGGTGCTGTAGATATCAACGACCGGCCGCGCTCCGGCTTTGGCCATACCGGCGGCGAAGGCCACCGCATGTCCTTCGCAAATGCCGGTGTCAAAAAATCGGTCGGGAAATTCAGAGCGGACCTTGCCCAGTTTGTTTCCTTCGCACATCGCCGCCGTCAACACCGAGACACGTTTGTCGCGACGCATAACGGCGTGAATGGCTTCGCTGGCCACATTGGTATAGGCGCGGCTGCTGCTCTTTTTGACCGAGACCACACTATCGTCGCCGTTGCGTTCAAAAGGAGGCGGCGTGTGAAACATCACGGGGTCTTCGGCAGCCGGTTTGAAGCCGTGCCCTTTCTCCGTGAAAACATGCAGCAGTACGGGACCATTGAGGTTTTTGACCATCTCGAGGTATTCCCGCAAGGTGGCCAAATCGTGCCCGTCGATTGGACCGATATACCGGAAACCCATTTCCTCAAACAGCATGCCACCATGCAGCGACGCTTTCAGGGCGTCCCTGGTTTGCACGAGTGCTTTTTCTACCGAACCGCCAACTAACGGAATCTGATTCAGGATCCAGGAAACATCTTTTTTGAATTCGCCATACAGCGGCGTGGTACGCGCTTTGTCCAGTGTTTTGCCCAATCCTCCCACGCGGGGGCAGATGCCCATTTCGTTGTCGTTGAGGATAACCAGCATGTCTTTTTTGAGTTCGGCGGCATTGTTCATCGCCTCGAACACAATCCCCGAGGGGAGCGCCCCATCGCCGATAACCGCGACCGCTTTGCGCTCGTCATGCCCCAGCAAGTCATCGCCGGTTTTCAGACCCAATACGGTGGAAACGCTGCTGCCGGCATGCCCGGTCATAAACAGGTCGTAGGGGCTTTCATTGGGATTGGGAAATCCCATCAATCCTCCCTTGCGACGCATGGTGGGGAATTCGTGATAGCGGCCGGTGATTAATTTGTGTGGATACACTTGGTGGCCGGTATCCCAGATCAGCCGGTCTTGTGAAAAGTCGTAGACTAGATGCAGGGCGATGCACAGTTCCACGACACCCAAATTGCTGGCAAAGTGAGCGGTCCGATCAGAAACGACCGTACACAATGCTTCCCGAATCTCAGCCGCCAATTGTGTCAATTGGTCGTCGCTGAATTTAGCCAAATCCTTCGGCGAATCAATCGTAGAAAGCAATTCATTCATCAAGTGTATCGTCCGTCTGGGGTTTCCAGTTTATCAGTGAAAAATCCGATACGAGCATCGAGCCCGATTTATCGTTCTTCGCATCCGACCCATTTAGGTAAAGGCATCGCTTTAGTGGTCTCTTTCTAAAACAAAACGGGCCAATGCATCCAATCGCTGACCACGATTACCAAACATTTCCACATTGCGGCATGCCTGATTGATGAGGCTGCGGGCCCGGTTTTGGCTTTCCTCGATACCCAAGAGCGCCGGGTAGGTTAATTTTCCTTGTGCAACATCTTTGCCCGTACTTTTGCCTAAGGTCTTTGCGTCTCCGGCAATGTCCAACAGGTCGTCGGTGATCTGAAACGCCAAGCCGAGGCATTGTCCGTAGCTGGTCAGAGCTTGGAATGCGTTATCGTCCGCCTGAGCAATGCGACCGCCCAACGTGAGCGCACTGGTGAGCAAGCGGCCAGTCTTGCGGCGGTGGATTTGTTCCAATTGTTCCAATGTCGGTGTTTCAAAAGTCTCTGCTTCCAGGTCGGCAATTTGGCCTCCCACCATACCCGCACGTCCGGCAGCGGAGGCCAAATCGGCACAACATGCGGCTGCGATTCGCGGGGGTTTAACGTCACGCGCCAGCACTTCAAACGCTAATGTCAACAATGCGTCGCCAGCCAAAATCGCGGTGGCTTCTCCATGCACCACGTGATTGGTCGGGCGACCGCGCCGTAGGTCGTCATCGTCCATTGCGGGCAAGTCATCGTGAATCAGCGAGTAGGTGTGCACCATTTCGATTGCGCAGGCTGCCGGCATGGCCGCAGCCGTATCGCCTCCACACGCTTCGCAGGCTAACAATACTAAAATCGGACGTAGTCGTTTTCCCCCAGCCATGAGACTGTAGCACATAGCCTGCGCCAATTGCTCAGGACAGTCGGGCGCACTCTCAACGTACTGCTCCAGGGCAGTTTCGACGTCGGTTCGAAGTGCGTTCCAAGACTCGTGGAGTAAAACTGCCGATTTGGCCATAGGGGCGTTCACGTTCCCGTGTAGGACACAAGGAATCCTTTCCGGACTCCACCGATGGTCGTTTTCATTCTTAAATCGTGCCGCAATCATGGCTGAGATAACCATCTGTGATTGTACAGTTTAGGGTGTCCGACGCAAACTGAGTCGACGGGAAACTTCGGGTAACAAGTTAGAACGAAGTCCGATTACGGGATCCGCACAAACTTAACACCCGGATTTCGCACGGGGAATTAACTGGACTTTGCATTACAAAGTAAGCGTCCGAGGAATTCTACGCAAGAGGGATCTGCAGAATACTGGGGATTTAGGTCACTAAATGACGTTTCTCATACCAACAGTCAGGCCATTACTGCCCTGTCAGGCTTGGGCTTCGGTTGCCACCGCCAAAGCCACTTTGCAGGCATCCAAGAATGCAGCAACGTCTAAAGTTTCGTTGACTGTGTGCGGATTCATCTGTCCACAGCCGAAGGTGACGGTCGGCAATCCCCGCGCGGTCAGCCAATTGGCGTCCAATCCTCCATTGGCAATCCGGGGCTGACCTTGCAGTCCGACCGATTCCAGAGCCGTATAGGCGGCTTGGACCACGGGAGTGTCTTCCTCGAGTCGGAAGGATTCGTATTTGAGGTCAGCCTGGAATTCGATGCGGCCGGTTTTGCCGGAATCGTTTTTGGTGGAACGGCAAGCACGCCGAAATGCCTGTTCGATCTCTTTGACAATCCGGGAGCGAAATTTAGGATTGTGACTCCGGGCTTCGGCGCGAATTGATAATGTGGGCATCACCACATTCGTAGCGGCGCCTCCCTCTATCACGCCGATATTGCTTGTCCCGGCCTGCTTGCCTTTTTGCACCAAGCCCAACCACCCGCCGGCCTCGAGATCAGCGATTGCTTTGGCGGCAATGACCGCCGCACTGACCCCTTGTTCGGGATGGACGCCGGCATGGCTGGCGATCCCCTCGATCTGGATTTCGATCAGAAAATCACCGGTCGCCCCAATACAGACCATCTCCGCCGCGTAGCCGTCCCAGTTGAAGCAGAGTTTGGGGTTCCCCAATTTGGATAGGCTCGCGTTGCGGGCGCCCCATAAACCGATTTCTTCTTGAACAGGCCACAGGAGCGTCAACGGAGGGTGCGGTAATTTTTGCTTGATCAATTCGATGGCTGTGTTCAACACTACCGTAGCGCCGGCGCGGTCATCGGCCCCCAGAGCCGTATTCGCATCGCGGGAGGTCACGAAGTTCCCTTTACGCACCGGCCGCGCGCCGACGCAGAGCGGAACCGTGTCTATATGCGCCATAAGCAGCCGTCGCGGACCACGGATGGTTCCCGGGAGTTTGACGATCAAGTTTCCGCGCTCTCCACCGATCGGGCTTTTTTTGTGCGTGGTGTCAGCAGTAATCGCACGCGCGGGGACTCCGGCTGCCCGCAGTTGATCGATGATGAAATCGGCGGCAAGCGATTCTTCACCGCTCTTTCCGGGAATAGCCATCAATTGCATCACAAGATCGATGGCATTTTTCTTGTCAATTTTAAATGAAGGAGATGACATAGCTGGAGCATCCATTGCAGGTTAAGTAACGATTGGGTGGAGTCATAAAAAAAACGGCGGGGCGAGTCCCACCGTTTTTCACGTGAATCAACGGGTCACGGCCCGCTTGTGTCCACAACTGAGGTTGAATGTTGCTGGGATCGATTCATTGCGCGGCACCCGCAATCAATCAGATTTCCTCAGACCAAGACATCAACCGGCGTTGGGAAGACTATTTCGTCAACTTATACAGCTTTGCGTCGCCATCGTAGATCACATCCTTGGATTCCTTCATTTTCGCCAATGTCTGATAAATCATGGGACGAAAATTTTTACTGGTGGTCTTGTAGCCAGTGGCTAAGACAGCGGTTTCGATCTCGGCGGTCGGAAGCCCTTTTTTGTGCTTAGCGAGCACGGTTGCGACTACGGAGGTCAATGAGACCGAGTTGCGTGCGCGGCGACGTTTGCGTTTTGGCTTGGCAACGACTTTCGATCGGGAAACGCGACCGGTCCCTGCACCCGATCCGTTGACGCTGTGGATTTCACGATCCAACTGGGCGATCTGATCTTGCAGATTCCGCCGCTTCTCGATCAGAGTTTCCAGCTGCGTCATACGCTGTTGTAATAGGTTTTCTAAATCAGTAACGGACAACTTCTTCTTTTTCTTAGCCATCATTCGCTTTCTTCGTGATCTCGTGCCTGCTTAATTCCATACCTTTAGTGCAATTAACCTTGTTGCGAGCGGGAGTGTAGTGGCTGGTTGCGGGTATTCACTAGTGAGCGAATGAGCACTAATCGTGAATCTCCCGACATGTATACTCAGTTCTCCCACTTGGATAGCGACTTGCATGTCGTTCGCGATGCAAGTGGGCATGGTCTGTGTATATTAATGATACGGTGCGTTCCCTGGTTGCGACATAGGATTAACTACTATGCCCTAATCAGGACTGGATAGGGGACCGTTATCCAGGATTGGCTAACCAGCGGCAGGCGTCTTTGGCGTGGTAGGTGAGGATCATGTCGGCACCCGCGCGCTTGATCGAAGTTAAGACCTCCATCGCGACACGCTGCTCATCAATCCAACCATTGGCCGCAGCAGCTTTCAGCATCGCGAATTCGCCGCTGACGTTGTATGCCGCTAGCGGAATGCTGGGGTGCGCCTGTTTCACACGTTGGATCACATCCAAATAACTAAGCGCCGGTTTGACCATCAACATGTCCGCGCCCTCTTGGACATCCAAGAGCACTTCACGAAGTGCCTCGGCGCCATTGGCCGGGTCCATTTGATAGGTACGTCGGTCGCCAAACGTTGGGGCACTTTCGGCCGCTTCGCGAAACGGTCCATAGAACCCCGACGAATACTTGGCTGCATAGCTGAGGATCGGCAAGTGTGTAAAACCAGCTTCGTCCAGCCCTTGCCGCAGCGCGACGATCATCCCGTCCATCATGCCGCTGGGAGCGATGACATCGGCACCGGCTCGGGCGTGGCTGACCGCTTGTTTCACCAAGATTTCCAAAGTCGCATCATTATCGACATCCGTCTGGCCGGTTTTCTCATTGATGATGCCGCAATGGCCGTGCTCGGTGAATTCGCAGAAACAGACGTCGGTCATAACCAACAGCATCGACCCGGCGGATTTAATCGCACGCACCGCCTGTTGCACAATGCCGCCATCATCAAAGGCGTCGCTACCGACCGCATCTTTGTTTGCGGGAATTCCAAACAGAATGATCGCCGGGATTCCCAATGCCTCGATTTCGGTGACCTCGTCAGCCAATAAGTCGGTGGTGAGTTGAGCATGCCCCGGCATGGAAGAGATATCCACCCGCTGGTTTTCGCCGTGCCGCACGAACAATGGCAGAATAAAATCCTCTGGACGAAGGTGCGTCTCGCGGACGAGATCCCGCAATTTAGGATGAGTACGCAACCGCCGCATGCGGACGCCGGGAAACCCTGAGGAAGACGATGAAGACACGTTCGGGCCTGTTCTCTAATGTATTGATTTCAAGTCATGCGACACGCTTGGGCAATCAACGAATGCTGCGCTACCCGCATTTGGGCTTTTGAAAGGTCCCTGGGAAGGCCAAACCGACAAACGTTTTCCTTCTGCGTCAAAAGTCCTACATCGAAAGGTGCGTCGCGACGCATCCTACGTGATTGGATTGAGACCATGTCGTCAACCGGATAAATTGTAACGAACCTTTGCCCAGGTAGCCGGTGAAAATCCCAATATCATGCCTGCCTCTACCAATTGCCGATATGCCTGAGCGGTAATTTCGATGTTGGGTTCTGTGATCATATAAATCAGGTGTTCAAAAGCGATTCCCTGTTCGCCATGATCCACATAATCTCGAACAATCATCGCCCCGTCCTTCAAACCCGCTTGGTCTAATGTTGATTCAGCTTCAGGCGTCCCTGTTGTCGCAAAAAGTTTATTGAGTTGATGTTGAACCTCGTTTGCCACTGCGGTAATCGATTCGTCGACTAGCGAATTCATATCACTTATTCCGTAATTTCACATAGCGGTCGCGCTATTTCCTGCAGGTATGATTTCAACGTCTTTGCTGCTTTGGCGGCTTTGCGTGAGGTCTTTTTTAGCAGGAGTATCGGTCGTACTACGCGAGAAAGGTGCGACGCGACGCATCCTACGGCATTGGGGATACCTGTGGGCACATTTGCGGACTTTGTTTTCGGGTTTTGTGTGGAGCATAAACCTACCATTTATCCTAGTCGGTTTTGGGGCCAATTTGCCACGTTGCGGTGGTTTCTCTTCCTTTTGCCTCACCAGTGCTGTTAAAATGGAGCCCACGCTAGAAAGACATCATAGCGACCCTCCCTCCTGAATTCCCACCCCGCAGCCAACCATTGGTGATCCCACCATGCAACGATTTTGCTTCCTATTCACCGGACTAATCCTTTTCACAGCCACGGTTCCGTTGTCCGCAACGGCCGGTGACGAACTGTCTGGTTTGTCGATCGCGCCCGGTGAAGTCGTCCTGCGTGGGCGTGGTGTTCGCCAACAGTTGATTGTGGCCGGCGAAACCGGCGGCAAACAACAGGACCTCACGCGTGACGTCGAGTTTCTTTCGCTGACTCCTGAAATTGTGGAAGTCAACGAGCAGGGGATCGTGACCGGCTTGAAGGATGGCGCAGGCAAGATCGTCGCCCAAAAAGACGGACACAAAGTGGAAGTCGCCGTGCAGGTTGTGAACGCCGATGCGCAACCGACTCCGACCTTAGAACTCGATATCATCCCGATCTTCACCCGCGCCGGATGCAATGCGGGCGCCTGTCATGGCAAAGCACGCGGCCAAAACGGATTTCAACTTTCCTTGCTGGGATTCGATGCCGATTTTGATTCCGACGCGTTAAAAGCTGAAGCGCGCGGCCGACGTTTGTTCTTAGCCGCTCCAGAATCCAGCTTGCTGTTGCGCAAGGCTGCGGCGATTGAACCGCATGGTGGTGGCAAACGGTTGGAGCCTGACGGGGATGATTTTGCCATGCTTGCCCGTTGGGTAGCGGCCGGTTTGCCACGTTCGACGGTCGATGATCCCGTGTTGAAAAACGTGACCGTCACCCCCACCGAACGCAAGATGCGGCCTGAAGAGCAGCAACAGTTGATTGTCACCGCACATTATTCCGATGGCTCGACCCGCGATGTTACGCGCTTGGCTCAATATCAATCCAACGAGGGGGCTGTGGTCGGCGTCGATGAACAAGGCCTCGTCAAAGCAGGGCCGATTCCCGGCGAAGCGGCCATCATGGCGCGGTATATGGGCGAGATTGCCATTGCTGACATTATGATTCCGCTTGAAGGCGACGTGCCGCCGGAATTCTATGCACAACTCCCGCGCAACAATTTCATCGACCAGCATGTTTGGAATAAATTGCAGCGGTTGGGAATCACTCCGTCGCCGCCGGCCGAGGACGCCAAATTTTTGCGGCGGGCCTATTTGGACATCATTGGTTGTGTACCGACGCCGGAGGAAATTCGCAGCTTTCTGAATGACTCGTCACCCGACAAACGCGTCGCAGTCGTGGACCGGCTGTTGGCGCGGCCGGAATATGCCAATCATTGGGCCAACAAATGGGCTGACTTGCTGCGGCCCAATCCGTATCGCGTCGGCATCAAAGCAGTGATGAACTACGATGCGTGGATTCGCGATGCGTTCATCAAAAACAAACCGTACGATGAATTTGTCCAAGATCTGCTCACCGCGCGAGGCGGCACATTTCGCAATGGAGCGGTCACGATGTTTCGCGACCGTCGTTCGCCGGATGAATTGACCACGATTGTCAGCCAGTTGTTTTTAGGGGTCCGGCTGGAATGTGCTAAATGCCATCACCATCCCTTCGAAATCTGGGGGCAGGACGATTTCTACAGTTTCGCCGCCTACTTCGCCAAGGTGGGACACAAAGGAACCGGCTTGTCGCCGCCGATTTCCGGTAGTGAAGAGTTGATCTATGCTAAAGAGAGCGGGGCGGTGAAGCATCCACTCACGGGAGCGGTGATGCCGCCGCGTCCGTTGTTTGGCGAAGCCCCGGAGATCGACCCCGATGGAGACCCCCGCGAGGCATTGGCCAGCTGGATCACTTCGGATGAGAATCATTTCTTCGCCGAGGTTATGGCGAATCGCATTTGGGCCGACATGATGGGCCGCGGCATCGTCGAACCGGTCGACGACCTGCGGGGCACGAATCCTCCCACAAATGCAGCGCTGCTTGCCGCCTTGGCCGAGGACTTTCGTGAACACGATTACGACATCAAACACTTGATCCGCAGCATCGCGACGTCGCATGTGTACGGCTTGAGTTCCATGCCCGGGGAACGCAACGTGGCTGATACGCGGAACTATTCGCGGTATTACCGCAAACGGTTGCGAGCGGAGGTACTGTTGGATGCGGTGTGTGATATCACCGATGTCCCCGAGACATTCTCAGCGATGCCTACCGGTTCGCGCGCCAATCAGATTTGGTCGCATCGTGTCGGTTCGCTGTTTCTGGATGCTTTTGGCCGCCCCGATCCCAACCAGGATCCCCCTTGTGAACGGACACCCGACACGACCGTGGTGCAGACCTTGCATCTCATGAATGCACCCCGCTTGCACGAGAAAGTCACCAGTGACGACGGGCGGGTGGCCAAGTTAGCGGCCTCGGAGAAATCCCCGCAAGAGATTGTGACGGACCTTTACTTGCTGATCTATGGTCGCAATCCGAACGAAGAAGAATTGCAGTTCGGTGGGAAGCTGATCAGCGAAAACGACCGTCGCAAAGCGGTGGAGGACTTGGCCTGGGCCTTGCTCAACACGCCCGAATTCCTGTTTAAAGATTGATGACTGCGTTGGTCACGGCGACGACTGGTTCTAGTGCCGATGGCACTTTCGTGTGACGGCGTTTGGGCGTTCTTATGAATGGGACGCTGGCTGGAACGCCGCCTAACTCTGCGGCCACGAAATGAATATTGCTCTATTGAAAGACAGCGGTATGCGACTTTGTTTTTGGCGACAATCGTTCATCCTGGTCCTGTTTTTGACCGGCTTGACCGCTGCGGATTTGTTCGCAGCCAAGCCGGAGTTGAGCTATTTGCACCCCGCCGGTGCGCAGCGGGGAACAACGGTCTCGGTCGAAGCCGCCGGTAAAAACGCGTCTTGGCCGCCGAAAGTGTTAACCGACCGCGCGGGAATTACGGTTGAGCCCGAGAAGGACAAAGGC
The DNA here is from genome assembly GCF_007860075.1 of Symmachiella macrocystis. Classification (NCBI taxonomy): domain Bacteria; kingdom Pseudomonadati; phylum Planctomycetota; class Planctomycetia; order Planctomycetales; family Planctomycetaceae; genus Symmachiella; species Symmachiella macrocystis. Next base: position 750,695 of record NZ_SJPP01000003.1, on the reverse strand, counting down.
AAACTCAAAATCACCGTCGATTCAGACGCCGTTCCGGGCGTCTATTGGGTCCGCTTGCACAACGACGAAGGCGCATCGCCGTTGCGGCCGTTTGTCGTCGGCACGCTGCCTGAAATGAATGAGAAAGAACCGAACAACGACTACCGCGAACCGCAATTGCTGGAAACATCGACTGTTATCGTCAATGGACGGATCAACGGGAGTAGCGATGTCGATACCTTCGCCGTGAAGCTTGCCGCTGGGCAGACGCTGGTCGCTTCGATGGCGGCCAATGAAGTGCTTGGTTCACCGATGGATGCGATTTTAGAAGTGACCTCGCCCAATGGTTTTCGGTTGGCATTCAACCACGATACATATAACCTCGACCCGCAGGTGGTGTTCACCGCGCAAGAGGCGGGTACGTACTTGGTGCGTTCGTTCGCATTTCCTTCGAAACCGAACCAGTCGATCAGTTTTTCCGCTTCGGCCAGTTATGTTTATCGGTTGACGCTCACGACGGCGGCGTTTGTGGATCATGCGTTTCCGTTGGCCGCCTCGCAAAATCATCCCACTGAGATCGAATTACGGGGTTGGAACATTCCGCAACCGGTCCGTTTTTACACCGTGCCTTCGTCCAGTAGCTTACAGGATGTTGCTCCGCTGTTTCATCCGGAATTAGGAAATACCGCGTTGATCAAGACCGTTCCGCATGCTGTGACGGTCGAGTCAGCCGTGAACGATGCGCAGCATCCGCAACCCATCAAGCTGCCCATGACGATTTCCGGTTCCATCTCCGAAGAACGGGACGAGGATTGGTATCAGTTCACCGCCAAGAAAGGTCAAAGGGTCGAATTCCGTGCCGAATCGTGGGCATTGGGTTTTCCGTTGGACCCGTTGATTCGCCTGACTGACGCTGCCGGCAAACGATTGGCACAGGTCGATGACATTAACCGCAGCCAGCGCGATGCGGTCTTGGCTCATACGATTCCCGCCGACGGGGATTATCGCTTGATGATTCGCGACCTGAACCGTGATGGCGGATTTCGCTACGTCTATCGTCTCACTGGCATCCTTCCGCAGGCCGACTTTAATCTGAAGCTCGCAGCCGATGCCTTTACGCTCACGCCGGGAACAGCATTAGAAATTCCTGTGACTGTGGGGCGATTGCATGGCTACGGGGGTGAAATCAGCATCACTGCCGTCGATCTTCCCGCCGGCGTGACAGCGACGACTGTTGTCTCGAAGAAAAAAGGGGATACGGCCAAGTCGGTCAAGCTGCAACTGACTTCGGACGCCGGACCGGTCAGCGGGCCGATTCGTATCGTGGGGACGGTGGCCGGGGAAACACCGCTCAGCCGCACCGCCGAAGCGACCATCACCGGTTTTACGGCAACGACCGCAGCACCTTGGCTGACGGTGTTGAAACCGGCCGAGACGAAGTAGTCGAGCCGCCCAACTACGCCCCGTTTCATTTGCGAGATTCCGCGATCGTCCTGCGCGCCACGGTGGAAAGATCGACGCGATATCCGTAATAGTATAGCTGGTTGCACATCGCAGCAGGCGTTTGTTACGTCGTTCTCTTTCCCGTCTCACAGATCGTGTCTTCATCATGGGAGGGCGAGGCTCCCGCCGAGCCGCGATGGACCAAGACGCTTACCAAAACCATTGGGTGGCTGCACGCCAAGTGGAAAAAGCGGCTCAGCAGGAGCTTCGCCTTCCCGCTGTGCTGATAGACAATCACGAAAACTTCTTTTGAAAACATCCTTTCAGGATTCATCGACTTCTCATGCAAAACATTCCACGATTGCCGCTGCGTTTTTGCCATGTTATTACCCTGCTTTTTGTGGGGGCCCTGTTCTCAATCGGTTGTGGGCAGTCGGGTGAAGATGGCGCAGCCTCGAAAGACAGCTCCGACGAAATCGTCATCGCCATGATGCCCAAGTTAGTGGGCATTGATTATTTTGTGGCTTGCGAAAAAGGGGCGCAAAAGGCGGCCGATGAGTTGGGGGTCAAGCTGATCTATGACGGACCCGCCACACCCAGCGGCGAAGAGCAGAATAATTACATCGATACGTGGATTCGCAACGGCGTCGATGCGATTTGCATTGCGCCCAACCAACCCAAACGGATCAAGCCGTTTGTCGATAAAGCGCGGGCTGCGGGAATTACGGTCCTCACCTGGGACAGCGACGCGCCTGATAGCGGTCGGCAATACATGGTCAACCAAGTCGATGACAAAGTGCTTGGCGAATCGCTGATGGATGAGATTGCTCGGCAGATGAACGAGGAAGGGGAGTGGGCGATTGCGATCGCCAGTCTCGACGCTGCCAATTTAAATACTTGGCGTAGCTATGCCGAAGCGCGAGCGGCGGAAAAATATCCCAAGCTGAAATTGGTCGAAACCGTCATCACCAAAGAGAACGAAACCGAGGCGGCGCAAAAAGTCGGTACGCTGCTGAACGCGCACCCGAACCTGAAAGGGATCATCGCCTTTGATTCCAATTCCGTTCCTGGAGCAGCTGAAGCCATCAAACGCGCCGGCAAGATCGGCCAAGTTGCTCTGACGGGCAATTCGACGCCCGGAAAAATGCGGCCCTATATGAAAGAGGGAGTCCTGGAAAGTTTCTTCCTCTGGGATCCCAACGCCTTGGGCGAACTGACCGTCCGCATCGCCAAGGCAGCTGTTGAAGGACAGGAACTCAAAGAAGGGGACGAGATCACCGGCTACGGCAACCTCCGCTTCAGTCCCCGCGACGATCAAACCATCATCCTTTCAGACCCGATCCGCTTCACAGCAGAGAATATCGACGAATACGATTTCGGCTTTTAGTCCGGCTTGAGAATCATGATGTGCAGGTTCTTAAGCCACAGATGAAACACAGATAAGAAATAAAAAGAGGATTTTCTCGGTCGCCAGCTCTGGATAGGAACGAGAGGTGCATAGCCTTGTTTTATTTTTTTCTTTTCTTATCCGTGTTAATCCGTGGCTCAATGTATTCCACAGCATTCAAAAAACGCAGATCGTTTGCAATACAGAAAGCCCGTCAGCCTGGCTGGCTTAGAATGGTGGTGGACGGTGCTGTGGAGCAAGGGGGAAGTGTTGCATTGCGAACGAGCCCGTCACTCGGGCTTTTCATGTTACCGGGGACTGTCTAAGATCAATTGTGTAAAGGCGGGGGGATCTCCTTGAGTGGGAGATACGGACAACAAGTTCGCGGCAACTTCCCCCAAACTCCTGAACGCAGTTAGATGCTAAGAGGCCATGCCTCATCGGCGGAGATGCATTTTGCACTAGGCATGCTGGGCCGGCGCTTGAAAGGGATGAAACGGGATGTTATCGCAAACGGTTGAATACGCACTGCGGGCGATTGTCTGCTTGGCGAATGAATCGCCATCTGCACAAACCAATGTGCAAATAGCCAAGGTGACTAAGGTTCCCGCCGCCTACTTATCGAAGGTGATGGCTAGTTTGAATCGTGCCGGACTGGTCCATTCGCAACGTGGCCCCAACGGTGGATTCACCTTGGCAAAAAAACCTGATGAGTTGGCGCTGTTGGAGGTCGTCAATGCCGTCGACCCCATTCGTCGCATCGAAACCTGCCCGCTGGATCTTCCGGGTCACGGGACGCGGCTTTGCCCGCTGCATCGCCGCATGGACAATGCCATTAAGACGGTCGAGCAGGCTTTTGCCAACACCACCTTGGCTGAGGTCTTAGCCGACTCGAATGGCAGCAAACCGCTGTGCGATACGTCGAATAACGACACCGTTAACCTCAGCTGATTGTTTGATTGTTATTTCGCATCATCAGGCGGCGGGTCGATGCGGTAGGTTTTCCCTCGCAAGTTGATCAACACCGGCTCTCGAAATGCCAGGTATTTGCCCAGTTCCTTGCCGTGCGTCGCTGCCAAATCGAAGTATTCGTTACTAAACTGCACGATCCGCTTCGCTTGTTTTTCCTGTTCGGCCGTGACTGTGGAATCCCGCCACAGATCGTCGCGTTGGAAAAACGTCTTTTGACCGATGTTGCGGACGGTTTCCGCTGCCTCTGCCGACTCGCTATCGGATGCGTCACCTGTGGGCAAAGCTCGTCCCGCTCCGCGTCTCTCGGCAGAACGCGGCAAATTGCCGCCAATCCCGCCACCAATCCCGCCACCAATCCCGCCGCCTCCACCAAACCCGCCGCCACCGCCAATCCCACCTCTCTGCTGTAGTTCAGGAAGCCGGTTGGCTGTTTTTAGCGCGGCCTTGCCGCGGCGACCGTAGAAGGCGTCACTTCCCGATACTCTGCGGCGAAATTTCAAATCGATATTGTCCTCTGCTCGCTGAGCATTCTGGCGATGCTGCATCAAGTCGGTTTCCTCATCTGCTAGAAACGATGTGTAGGGGGTCAATATGCCGTGCTTGATGGAGAGGGCGACCAGTTCGTCGACCAGTTCTTTGTTCTGACCATTGAGGTCCAAGTCGTCCAGTATTTCACCGATCCGCCGCACTGCCCACAGCTTTTCGACGAAGCCGTTCGTTTCGTCTCCCGAGTGTTCCACCAGTGAGGCATCGAATTCAAAACTGCGTGGCTCCGCACCGACTTTGCCCGTCAGTTTGACCTTGGTTGCGCCGCTTTTGCGATAGCGTCCGACCCAGATGAGTTGTTCGCCGCGAAACAAATCGTTCAACTCCTGCGGGTAGGTCCGGGCGATGGGGGGTGCTGCTGTCGGATCGGGTTTTGCTTCGAATAAAAATTCAATAGCCAGATCGGTCAGCACTGGCGAGGCGATGCGGTTGTACAGCGTGGCGACCTGGGCTTCGATGTCTTCGTTGGGACGCACATAAATCGATTGTCCGCGCTGTTCACGTGACAGTCGATCCAACAGGCGGCTATTGACGTCGAATCCGACGCCGAAATTGAACAGCCGAGCGCGAACGGTGTTGGCCGCTTGGGCTCGTGCAGCGATTTTCACATCGTTTTGCTCGCCGACCGTCGGCAGTCCATCGGTCAAAAACAAGACATAGTTTGGGCGGTCAGCATCGCTGAGCATCTCCAGCGATTTTTGCAGTGCCCCGTCAATATTTGTACTGCCGCCGGCATAAAGCCCATCGACAAAACCACGGGCTTGCGCAATCGTCGCTTCGTCCGCCCGCTGCAATTCCGGTCGGAAGGCATCGACTTTGGAATCGTAGGCGACAATATTGAACAGGTCCTCGGGGCCGAGTCGATCCAGGACGAATCGCAAAGCCTTGCGAACCTGTTCAAATTTTTGTCCGCTCATGCTGCCGGATCGATCCACCACGAACACCACCGTCTTGGGGACCGCTTGGGCCTCGGCGGCGGCGATTTCCGGCGCAGCCAATAGCAAAAAGTAACCGTCCTGAGATTTGTCGGGGCGATAACTGAGCACGTTCATACCGACCGGCCCGCTCTCGGTGCCGAACAATAGACGAAAATCGTCCGCTGCGGCGACGTCGGACAGCGTGGTTTTGCAAATCGCCCGCTTGGATTCGGGACGCTCGATATTCACATCGTGCGAAGGGCTGTAGATGGTTTTGATGCCCTCGTTCGCATGCACGCGGACTGTGAGATTCAATTGTTTGATTGGTTTGGTCGAGTGCTTGGAGTTGCCCAAGGGCAATGAGAAGTCGACCAGCCCATCGCTTTTTTTGAGCAATTGCGAATAGCGGATCTCGACTTTGCGCTGGGCATTAGGCGGGACGGGAAACACGCTCGTGCGAAACAATCCGCGCCCCATATATTCCAGCAAAGCGGGGTCTTGGCTGCGGCGGACGATATCTTCATAGATCCGCCGCGCTTCGTCCTTGGGTAACAATCGCCCGGGTAATTCTTTCCCGTCGACAATCAACGTCAATCCACTGATCGTTGCCTCATCGGGCAGCGGAAAAAAGAGAGTCGCTTGTAAGGTGCGGCTGCTTTTGTTGGCGAAAACTTGCGAGACCTGAACCTCAGCCGCCTGATCGCGGATGTCGGCTTGGATGTCGACCGATTTGATCTCGTAGTCCTGCCGAATCGGCCGCGGACTGGGGCGGGCAATCCGATCGCGTTCGGGATTAATCACAATCACTTGGGCATCTGCGCTGGTTGAGGCGAACAGACAAATCAGGCTGGCGATAAACGGGAGACTACGGTAGCGCAACATGCTTCACCTCCGTGAGCGGATTGGGAGTACGTGCTGAAGTGATGTGACCAGCAACTTCGAGAAGTGAGACGATGATTCGTATGAAACAGTTCCACAAAAATCTAGTAAGCCATCGGAAATGACAGGCAAACCTCGCATTGATTCGATCGTCCTTCTGGACTTAGCAAGGTTTGCGAAGAATTTAAGTTCCAAAGTTTCTTTGAGGACGACTAGACATCTGCTCAAATTCTGCGCACATACTGTTTTCACTGAGAGCGGCAGTAAAAACAGTTTGATGAGTTAGAGAAAACGAGCGCCGGTTTCTTCATGCTGAAACCAGTGTATCTGTGGGATGAATATTGAAGTAGGCCAAAACTCATGGCGGAACGCCGTACCGCGGCACGTCATTTGCGGACTTTGGTCTACCGTCTACGATGGAGCCGACAACTGTGAGTGAGTCAACAGAAGAGATAGTCACCTTATTCGGAGTGATATGCCTCGGATTGATGCTGGGACGTATTACCTGGCGTGGGATTTCGCTGGGAACCTCCGGCGTCGTGTTCGTCGCGTTAGCGGCTGGGCACTTGGGGTACGCTGTCCCACAGACCGCGGGCACCGTGGGGATTGTGTTATTCGTCTATTGCCTGGGGATCGGTGCCGGTCCGAGCTTTCTCGGCATGTTTTTACAGCGAGGACGGTCGCTAATCATACTGGCTGTCTGCATGATCATTTCAGCGGGCCTGATTGCCTGGGGCGTCGCGGAAATGCTGGGGCTCAGTCCGGGACTGGCTGCGGGATTATTTGCTGGGGCACTCACCAGTACGCCGGCGCTCGCCGCTGCCTCCGAACGACTTCCGTTGGACACAGAGGTGGCCGTGGGCTTCGGCATCGCCTATCCGTTTGGCGTTGTGGGAGTCGTGTTGTTCATCAACATCCTGCCGCGGTTACTGTCCGATCGATCCAGTTCCACGCATGGTACCAATGGCAACACACCGCTGGACCGCTCCATTACGCGCGTGCTCGTGGATGTGACCAATCCAAACGTTGCTGGCAAACGATCACGCGATCTCGCTATTTTTGCCAAGGCCAATTGTCAAATCTCGCGAGTTATGGTGAATGATAAACTGCAGCCCCCACCTGCGTCGTTTCAATTGGAAACGGGACAGCGGATTCTCGTCGTGGGGGCCAAGTGCCACATCCCCGAAGTCGTGGAAGTGTTGGGGCAGGAGTGCCAAGATGTGGAATATGTGTTGGATGTCGAACGGCAACACCGCCGCGTCGTCGTCACTTCGAAAAACGTCATTGGCCAATCGTTAAAACAACTGCATTTGCTATCGAAATTTGGTGTGACCATTTCCCGGATCACTCGGCAGGACGTTGAATTTGTTCCCAGTCCTTCGGAAATCCTACAATCTGGCGATGCCTTGACCGCTGTGGGAGAGTTGAGCGGACTGGAACAGTTTGTCGAATTCGCGGGGCATCGCGAGCGAACATTGGAAGAGACCGATCTGATCAGCCTTCTATTGGGATTGACCTTGGGGATCTTTGTTGGGCATGTGAATTTTGAATTGGGCACACTTTCCGTTTCCCTCGGATTGGCCGGAGGGCCGTTGCTTGTCGGATTGGTGTTAGGGCACATGGGGCACATCGGGCCGATTGCGGGATGGATGCCTCGCGCTGCTCGGTTTCTGCTCTCAGAAATTGGGTTGTCGCTATTCCTCGCTCAGGCCGGTGCGCAAGCTGGCGGCCAGTTATTCTCCGTGATCCAGCGATACGGAGTCGTTTTGCCGTTGGGGGCGGTGATCATTGTGATCGTTCCCCTCGCAGTGGGCGTTCTGCTGGCTAAATATGTATGCCGCCTCGGACGACTGGAAGCGGCAGGGGGGATCTGCGGAGCAATGACGTCGACCCCCGGTTTGGGCGCGGTCACGTCGATGGTCGATTCCAGTATCCCTTCAACCAGCTACGCCGCCGTCTATCCGCTGGCGCTGATCCTGATGACGATTCTGGCGCCGCTGCTGATTTCTCAGCTTTAAGAGAACAGGAAGTTCAGCAGTCGACCGGTCAATGGATCCAAAAGCTGCCGAAGCCGAAATGAACGGCAGTCAGGGCGTTACGCAATCAGGGCATCGAGTTTTTGCATGATCTCGGCCAAAACGGGCACGTCCGAATCAGGGCGGGTTGGGCTGCCGGGGCAAGTGTTATCGCAGGGGATCCAACCTCGCAATTTCAAAAATTGTGCCGCCGAATGCTTGTAAGCGGGGCTGGGATCACGGAAGGCAAACATTCCCAGATACTGCAGCCAATCGTTGAGTTCATAAAACCGCGCGTCTCCCGCCAACCAATAGGCGTCGCGGCGGGCGAAATAATCGGGGCCAAATGTGCTTAAGCCCAGCAGGTAATCGCTGCCGTACATCACCATATCGATTGCCAGATCGTTGCCGGTGTAGACTTTGAAGTCAGGCCGTAATTCGTCGCGCAATTTGAGGCGTTGCCATTCCGGTTCACGGCGAAACGAGGAATGCTTGGCTCCCACGCATTGGGGAATTTTTAACAGCGCCGCATAGGTTTCGAGATCGTAAGTCTTCCCGAACGGCAGCAGATCCTCGGTCAGTTCGAAGGCCAGAAAACGGTCGCAACTGGCGGCGAGTTGTTCATAGGCGGCGACGATCTCCGCCGGGGCTTGGCCGGTGAGTCCATAGGATTGAAAAATCACCGGCATGCCGCCGTGTTGCTGAATCAGCTCCATTTGCCGCAGGTATTCATCCGCGCACCACGCAGCGCCTGGCTCATCGGCGGAGTAAGCTCCGGCGCAAAACGGCGCGCCGTGCAGGACTTCTCGTGTGATTTCCAGTACGCGGAGCTTCGTCGGTTCGTCGATCAGATTTAGGAACCCGGTGTCCATATTGACCGCGGGCATCAATCCAGTTTCCGCTGTGCGGAGAATGTGCGCTTGCAGCGCGGTCCAGTCGACTTCGCCCGCTTCGGTGAACGGCAGCAAGATTGCGGAGATTCCGGTCAGCTTCCGCTGCGGTCGAATCATTTCAGACGGACGAAAATCGGGCGACATGGAACGACGTTTCCTTCTTCAATGAGACGAACCCGTGGGAGATTGGGGGACAGACTTTGCGCGCCGGTGTTCTGCTACGAAGTGGCAGGGCAACCTAGTCGTCAGCGTCATCGATCGCGACGACTTCGTATTCCGCTGTCCCTTTGGGAAGCGGGACTTCGACTTTGTCGCCCGGTTTTTTCCCCATGAGCGCGGTTGCCAACGGACTACTAGTGAGGATTTTCATAATCTCACCGGTATAGTCGTCTTCGCCGGGGCCGACGAATTCGTACTTTTCTTCCATGTCGTCGGAAAGGTCTTTGATTGTCACCACCGAGCCGAACGTGACGATCCCCTTGGGCAATTTGCTTTTATCAACGATATAGGAATCGGCGAGTTTTGTGCGCAGTTGATTGATCTTGGCCTGCAGGAGCCCTTGGGCTTCCCGCTGCGCATGGTACTCCGCGTTTTCACTCAAATCCCCTTCGGCGCGGGCTTCGGCGATTTTTTCGGCAATGAAAGGCATTTCTTCCTCTTCCATACGCCGAACATCCTCGCGGATTTTGTCAAAACCCTCACGCGAAATCGGTTGTTTCTCCATAACAATTACTCACTGCAAGATACGAAATTTTGCCGGCGCGGTCGGCGATGCCACCGCCTCCGACTCCAGGCCGCACGACTCGCAGTCATTGTGCGAGTTCACGGCGCAAAAACATGTGTGATAGATAGCAAACTGCCCAAGGAGCAATTGTTCCTTGGGCAGCGGGATTTTCAAATTGTGTCAATTCAATCGCAGATGCGACGAACGGGTATTTTGGCGAATCGCGTACGAAAATGCTAGGGCAGTCTACTGCCGGTGAAAAAACCGGTGTGTAGCGATGTTTGCCCCCGTTAAAATAAGGGGGAAAAACTACGCGTTTTCGCCGGTGGACCCCCATTATTAAGGCACTGCCACCCGTCGGTCAAGATCGTCGACTCAATCTTGGGGACGCCGCAGTTGAGAAAAGCTAATTCCATTCGCCGGTCGGGAAAATTTTGAGTCGCGCGGTTTCACAATCCTCGAAGTCATTCCCGTGATGGCGTCCGATGGTAGGCAATCGGTCGTCAGATGAATGCGTTTGTTGCGTGTCGAACGCAGCGACAACGAGGGCCCATCCTCGAGAAATCCGTCGACCGGTAGACAGGCTAAGATGGCGCGAAACAGATCTTCCGGGAGCGAAGCGGTGTCAGCGTTTGCCCCGTCGGTCGCTGGAAATGCCGCACGCATGCCGGCGATTAGCAGGGTCCAAGTCGCGTGATAAGTGGCGTGTGTTTGATTTTGGAAATAATCAATACCGAACTCGTGGGCACGACGCGCATCGCACGCGTAGTCGACGACCTCGTCGCGCAGTACCATCTCAGCCAGCAGCAAATCGTTCCAGCGTTCGAGTTTGCGCCGCGTACGGTCCGTGGCGGCGATGCGTCGGACGTCCTTATCGTTTGCGGCGCCGTCGACCAATAACCGCAAGGCCCGTTGCCGGACCTTCAATTGCAGGACCAAAATGTTGCGGGCCAAGGCGCCATAACCGCATGTTGGGTAAAGCCGGTCCCGTGCAGCCAACACACCGCTCCAGACGCGCGTCAACATTTCCGTCGCAAACACCTCCTCGATCAGCGGTGCCAAACGGTCCCACAATGGTTCGCTTGGATGCGCATTGATTCCAGAAGTCGTTTCGTCATCGATGCAGGCATCGATCCGCTGCAGTTCGTCGATCAGTCGGCTTCGCGTTGCCTGCCAACAGACCTGCAATTGCGCGTCGCCGAGCGGTTGCGGTGATTCGATGAACGAACGACTTTGCGCGGCGATCATTGCCGCGAATTCGGTGATTTGGTGAATACTCAAGGTTGATTCGCTTCATCTGTAAAGTTGTTTCTAAACCCTTCGACGCGTCCCGCTGACGCAGATCGGCACGTTACATGAACGATCACAACTGGGTTTCAAAACTGGTTTTAGTCAATGGGAGCATAATGCGTGTCTGAACGGAGCGCTCAAAGAACAGCGATCCGCTGTATCAAATTGCAAACCGCATGCCAACGGAGTCGAACAGCTGATTTTCAGTGTTTACAGCCGCTCGCAGTATGGTTCGTGAGGGTTTTACCGATTCCCCTTCGCATCCATGTTGCCGTTTAACCACAGGGTGTGTTGCCAAAATCCCTCAAACCTACAGTGGAATTCGAAGCGGATCGCTTGCGTCCCGGCAGCAGACGTTCAAGAATCGGGGAACGTTCCCCCCATTGTTTCCAACGCTGAAAATTCTATGCCTACACAGAACGACGATTCGTCTCACCCCCTACGCACCGTGTTGTTGTGCGGTTTAGTCCTTGTCATTTTGCTGGGCATTGGCTGGTGGGTCTTCTTCAAGCAGCCGGCCGCCCTCCAGATAGCCCAACCACCAGCCGTGCCCGGTGTCAACGAGGCTTTAACCGATGCCGGCAGGTTGGAGTTGTGGCAAGACAAAGAGCGGGGAGTGGGATTGCTCGAAAACCACAAATACGCCAGCGCCATTGAGCCGCTGTCGCAGCTATCCGCCGCTCTACCGAACGATCCGCTCGGGCCGCGGGATTCGGTGATTGCGCTGTTGTTGGCCATGGAAACCAACCCAGCGACTGCCGACGCAGCCCGAGCCGCCGTAGCAGAGCTAGAAAACGTACAACCCGATGCGGTCGCGACCTCAATCTTGGCGGCAAAGGTGTTGGCACAAAGCGGCGATGCGGCGGCTGCTATCGGGCGGTTGCAACAGGCGACGCAGTCTTCGCCCCAGGAACTGACCCTCTGGTTTGAATTGGGGCAACTGCAGCGCGATTCCCCCAAGCCTGATGTGCGCCGCCAAGCGACGGCGTCGTTTCAACGCGCGTTTGAATTGGCCCCTGACAATCTAGCCGTGTTGTGGAACCTCCTGCAAAGCCAAGCGGATAGCCAACAGGCCGACGTTGTGGAAACCATGCGCTCGGCCCGCCCGTTGGTAGAACCCATTGCCCCACAGGCGACTGAAGCGGGTGTGGATTTGTTGCGCGAGATTGACGATGCGCTGCGAGCAGCGGACGTCGGGCGCACAGACGATTTGTATCAGCATGCGTTCATCGTGGCGAATGTGATCAAGGCGCACCCCTTCGCGCGTCGCGACGGATTGCGGGCTTCGCCCCATCCATTGGCGTACGTCTTGCAGGACTTCACGCCTGAGTTTTACGCGAATTGGACAAAGCCGCAGCCCGCCATGGACGACCCCGGCGACGAAACGCGGATCGTTGTCAATTTCGCCGAATCACCCGCGCTGCCGCAATTGCCGTTGCAGGCCGCTGTCGTCGATTTTGTGGTGGCGGACTTCGATTTGGATGAGCGGAGCGATCTGATCGTGCTGCTCGAAAACCGCATCGAAGTTTATGCAGGTGGTACCCAAGCGGCACCCTGGACGAAAATCTGTGAGACACCGGTGCCGCCCGGCATGCAGCATCTACTCACGGCGGATCTCGATGAAGATGTGACCGTTGATGCGACACCGGAAACGGTCCGTTGTCACAATACGGATCTCGATGTGGTGGTCTATGGCACTTCCGGCGCGGTGATTTTTGAGAATGTGCTGGACAGCACCACGAAACTAAGGTCGCTGGTGAGTATCGAGCAGACACAGGTATTCGCGCAAACTAAGAATATTTCCGCAGCTGTGCTGTTTGATGTCGATCACGACGCGCTATTGGACTTGGTCCTTGCAGGCGACGCGGGAATCCAAGTTTGGCAAAATCGAAGCGGGCTCAAGTTTCAGTTGTTACAGACGCTGGGCGTCGATGAGGAAACCCCGCTTCCGCAGGCAATGGCGGCTGTCGATTGGGATCGCGACATTGATGTCGATGTGATTATGGCCGGTGAAAAATCACCCGCAGTGGAGATCTTGCGGAATCATCGTCACGGACGTTTTTCGCGGGAATCACTGGGGGAAGAGTTTTCTCAAGTTTCGCCGGCCGTGGCCCTTGCCGTCTTAGACGCCGATGGGAATGGATCGTGGGACATTGTGACAGCCGGAACTAGCGGGGTGACCTTGATTCGCACAGCCACGCTCGACGCGGGTGTCGTGCGGGAAATCGGAGTGACTCAGATCTCTCAAACAGCGGCCGACGGTGTGTTGGTTTGGGATTACGACAACGATGGCCGGTCCGACTTGTTGGCGTGGAATCGGCAAGGCTTGGAGATCTTTCGCGGCGAGGGCAGTGGCGAATTTTTATTGGAAGAGGAGATCATTGAAACTCCACTCACCGAAATCCGTCAATGCCGTGTGGATGATGTCAATGCGGACGGTGATCTGGATTTGCTGATCGCCACGTCGCAGGGCATCGCCATTTATGACAACCAAGGGGGCAACCAAAACCACTGGTTGAACATTCGTCTCTTGGCTGAACAGGAAAAGGGCGGGGCGTCGCCCGATCCCGGGGGGCGGGTGAATTATCACGGTATCGGCAGTTTGTTGGAGTTGCGGCGCGGTGATCAATACATCCCGCAAATTGTCAGCGGCCAGGTCACGCACTTTGGCCTCGGTCCGCAACCGCAGGTCGAACGGGTACGGATTGTGTGGGCCAACGGTTTTCCACAGAACATTATGGCCCCCGAGGCGGATGCGCATATTTGTGACCAGAAATTATTGCTTGGATCTTGCCCGTATCTGTACACGTGGAATGGTGAAGAGTTTGTGTTTGCCACCGACCTATGCTGGGCGGCGCCGTTGGGTTTGAAGTTCGCCGACGACGTTTATGCCCCGTCGCGCGCGTGGGAGTATCTGAAGGTAGACGGTGATCAACTGCAGCCGCGCGACGGCAGTTATCAATTGCAGGTCACTGAGGAATTGTGGGAGGCGGCCTATTTCGATCGCATCAGCTTGATTGCCATCGATCATCCCGCGGATGTTGATGTCTTCACCAACGAAAAAGTCGGTCCCGCTTCGATGGCTGAACACAAGATTCATACTGTCCGCAACCCACGCTCACCGGTCGCTGCTCACGACAAGCGGGGCCACGATCTACTGTCCGACTTGAGTGTTATCGACGGTCACTTTGCCAAACCGTTTGAGCAGCGAATCAAGCAAGGGCTTGTGGAAGACCATTATCTGGAACTTGATTTGGGGGACCTTAGCGGGGCGAAGCAGATCATGTTGTACTTGACCGGCTGGGTTTATCCGACCGATACGTCGCTGAATATTCGCTTGTCACGCAATGACCAATTGCCTTCGCCGCAATCCCCGTCTTTGTGGGTTCCGGATGCAGAGGGAACATGGCAGCAAACGATGCCGTATACCGGATTCCCCGGCGGGAAAACGAAAACGATTGCCATCAATATTTCAGACGCGTTTTTGACTGACGACTTTCGCCTGCGGTTAGCCACTAATATGGAATTCTATTGGGATGCTGTGTTCGTCACGACGGATGAACCGCCAGCGGAGATACGGACAACAGAGCTAACGCTGCAATCGGCCGACTTGCACTATCGTGGGTATTCGGAAATCGAACATCCGACCGGTTACGGTCCGGATCGTTATCTTTATGGGCGACTCCAAAAAGATTTTTCTTGGCCCCCGATGCGCGGGCATTTTACGCGGTACGGCGATGTGAGCGAATTGTTAACCGCCACCGACGACCGCATGGCAATCATCGGTAGCGGGGATGAAATGACATTGAAATTTGCGCTCCCCCCAAACGCGCCACCGTTGGGTTGGAAGCGTGATTTTGTGATGCACAACGTCGGCTGGGACAAGGATGCCAATCTGAATACCGCTTTTGGACAAGACGTCGCGCCGCTACCGTTTAACGCCATGAGCGGCTATCCTTATCCGGACGATGAGAGGTATCCCTTAACGCCGGCAAATCGCGCCTACTTGTTGAAATACCAAACCCGCGTCCAGGACTGGAACCAGTTTTGGCGAGTCGTACCCGGCATCTCGCCGCGTTAAGCTAAATCTGCATTCCCCCATTCCCCTCGTTCCCAAACTCCGTTTGGGAACGCAACCACTGCAAAGCTCCGCTTCGCTCGATGATCAACAAATATCCCGCCGCATTGAGTAATACCTCCGAAGCGGAACTTCGGTGAAATGGGTTCCCCAGCAGTGTTTGGGAACCAGAAATCTCACGACCCCAACGAGGCTCCACGATGCCCGCTCGTCAAATTTATATTTCCGGAGAATTGGTTCCCGAGTCCGAAGCCAAGATTTCGATCTTCGACAGCGCCGTCATGTTGGGAGATACGGTCACCGAATCGACGCGAACCTTTCGCCATCAGCCGTTCAAGTTGGAGCAACACATTGATCGGTTGTACAAGTCACTGAAAGTCACCCGCATCGACCCGGGCCATTCGCCGGCGGAAATGCTGCAAATTTCACGCGACGTGTTGGAGGCGAATCTTCCGTTGTTGGGGCCGGAGGATGATTGCTGGCTGGTGCACAATATTTCACGGGGCATATCGGTCGCCGGCGCCGATCCCACCAAACAGGTTTCCCCGGCGACGATCATGATCTTCACGTCGTTTTTGGATCTGCGTGATTGGGCCGAATTTTACTCCACTGGGTGCCATGCGGTCACCGCTATGAGTCGGGCGGTCCCCGCGCAAGCACTCGACCCCCGCATCAAAAACCGCAGTCGCATGGCCTATACCCTGGCCGAAGCAGAGGTCAAACTCGTTGACCCGGCGGCACAGGGGATCTTGTTAGATATTCACGGCAACGTGGCGGAGAATAAAGGGGCGAATGTTTTTCTTGTCAGCGAGGGAGAGATCCGCACACCCACAACCGCCAACGCCCTGGCCGGCATCAGCCGCTCGACGATATTTGAATTGGCGAAAACCAGCGGGATTCCCATTCGCGAAATGGATCTGCAAACCTACGACCTCTACACCGCCGATGAAATTTTCTTTACCAGCACCCCGTATTGCATTATGCCGGCTACAAAATTCAACGGCTTGGTTGTTGGAGATGGAGCCGTGGGGCCGATCACGCAGCAGTTGCTTGCTGCTTGGAGTGAGTTGGTGGGGATGGATATTGTTGGGCAGGGGCGGCAGCAATTAGTAGGCAGTAGGCAGTAGGCAGTAGGCAGTAGGCGGTGGTTAGTGGGTGGGGTGGATGGTTCCTTGGGGGGTGAAGAGGTGGGCTTTGGGTAGGTTGGGTTTTAGGGTGACTTTTTGGTTGCGCTGAGGGGCTTGATGTGTTTGGTCGCGGAGAATGAATTCTTGCTTGCCGGCTTTTAGATAGATTAGGCTTTCGCCGCCGAGCGGTTGGATGTCTTCGACGGTGGCTGGGAATGTCGCGGTGTTGATGTCGTTGTTGACGATGCTCAAGTGTTCGGGTCTCAGGCCTAAAGTCACCGGTTGCTGATCAAGGGCCGCCCATTGATCCGTGGTGTTCCTCGGTAAGGGCAGCGTGATGTCGCCGCTGTGGAATGAAACCCTTTCCGCAGTGACGTGCAATTCGCCATCCCAAAAATTCATTGATGGCGTTCCCAGGAATCCAGCGACGAAACGATTGGCGGGGTGGTCGTATAATTCCAACGGCGGGCCGATTTGTTGGACCTGGCCCTCGTTCATCACTACGATGCGGTCTCCCAAAGTCATCGCTTCGACTTGGTCGTGCGTGACATAGACAATTGTCGCCTCCAACCTTCGGTGTAGATCTGCCAATTCGCGGCGCATTTCTGTTCGTCGACGTGCATCAAGATTGCTGAGCGGTTCGTCGAATAAAAACACCGCCGGCTGTCGGACGATGGCGCGCCCCACAGCGACGCGCTGCCGTTGACCTCCGGAAAGTTCTCGCGGCTTGCGCTGCATTAACTCCTCAATTCCTAACAGGGCGGCGGTCTGTTGGATTCGCTCGGCGATTTGCATTTTGGGCAGCTTGCGGAGTTTGAGACCGAATGCCAAATTCTGTTGGACGGTCATGTGCGGGTAGAGCGCGTAGTTTTGAAAAACCATCGCCACGTCGCGGTCTTTGGGCGGGACGTTGTTCACCGGTCTTCCGCCAATGCAAATCGTGCCGTCTGTGACCTCTTCCAGTCCGGCGATCATCCGCAATAACGTCGATTTCCCACAGCCTGAGGGACCAACCAGTACCAGGAATTCTCGGTCGGCAACGGTCAATGACACATCCACCACGGCGGGGATGTTCCCGTCGTAGGTCTTCGAAACGTGCTGCAGGTCGACTTCCGCCACGGGGGAATGCACCGTCGTTAATTGGGGGGAGGCTAGGTGGCGTCGATCTTAGAGGAGTGTCAATGGGTGGTCAAATGGCAGCGTGAGGAAAACGGAGCGGATCGATCCCTCCACAATAGACAATGCCACTGACGGAATCGGCCCGTCAGTGGCATTGGCGTGTCTACGCGATGGTCACTAGGCGTCCAATTAATCGGCGAGGAACTCTTCGACGATTTGCTGCAAGCGATCCGCTTCGGCAGCCAGTCCATCAGCGGCGGCCAGCATGTCTCCGGAAGCCTTACCGGACTCATCGGCGGCCTGTGAAACTCCAGCAATGTTTTGCGTCACTTCGGCGGTCCCGCGGGCTGCTTCCGAAACATTCCGGGAAATTTCGTTGGTGGCAGCGGTCTGTTCTTCGACCGCACCGGCGATTGTCGTTGAGATCTCGTTGATCTGGCCAATGATCTCGCCAATGGTCCCGATTGCGTTCACGGCTACGTTTGTGGAACCTTGGATCGCTTCGATCTTCTGGCTGATTTCTTCAGTAGCCTTTGCGGTTTGCCGTGCGAGTTCTTTCACTTCGTTGGCGACGACAGCAAAGCCTTTGCCAGCCTCGCCGGCCCGCGCGGCTTCGATTGTCGCGTTGAGAGCCAAAAGATTCGTCTGCTGGGCGATGGACGTGATAACCTTGATCACCTTGCCGATCTCGGTGCTGGATTCGCCGAGTTCTTGGACCGTCGTATTGGCAGAAGCAGCTTCCTGTACGGCCTGATGGGAGATCTTTGAAGCATCTTGGACGTGTCGTGAGATCTCGCTGATCGAGGCTGTCAATTGCTCGGCTGCAGAGGAGACCGTCTCTACGTTACGCGTCGCTTCTTCGCTGGCAGCGGCGACAACTTGCGATTGTCGTGCCGTTTGCTCTGAAGTGGCGGCCATGTTCTTGGCACCGTCTTGCAACTCCGATGCTGATGCGGAAACGACTTTGACCACTTCGGCGACATTCGATCCCATATTTTCTTGGGCCGTGATGATTGACCAAGTGATCATGGGGCCGATGTACTGGTTGTCCTTGTCATAGATTGCGGAGACCAACAGATCCAATGTTTCCTCGCCAAGTTTGATTTTGGCCCGGTGAGGTAGATTGCTGGGATCATCCACGATTCGACGTTGGTGTTCGGGCACTTTGTGGAAGATGTCAATTTTCTGTCCCATTAACTGATCCACCGGCATGGGCAGCAGCTTTTCGACAGACTTGAGCGTTTTCATCGACGCCGGATTGATGTACACCAATTCATAATCGCGATTGGCCAGCGCGACATTGATCGGAATGCTGTCCATCATGTTTTGGACACGCGTCGCTTCTTGTTCCAACCGCAGTTTTTCTGTGATGACCTCCCAGGTCACCATCGGTCCGATATAATCACCGTTGACGTCCCGAACGGCGCTCACCAGCAGGTCCAGAGTCTCGGGGCCAACGTTGATGTTTGCACGGTAGGGCAAATTATCGGGGTTGTTCAAAATTCCCCGTTGATAGGAGGGGTTTTTGTGAAAGATGTCGACCGATTGCCCAATGATGTCTTTGACTTTGACCGGTAGGAAATCTTGCAGCTCCGACAGTTTTTTCATTGACGCCGGATTCATATACGTGATCTCAAGATCCGAGTTTGCCAAAATCACGTTGGTTGGCATTTCCTCCACCATGGATCTCATCCGGGCCATTTCAATTTGCTCGGTGACATCCACGGCAAATTTGATGACCTTGTACGGCTTGCCGTTCGGATCGAGAATTGGATTGTACGAGGCTTGGATCCAAACGACAGTGCCCCCTTTACCAATGCGTTTAAACGTGTCGGTCACATATTCGCCACGGTTCAATTTGCCCCAGAATTGTTGATATTCATTGCTATGACCATAGCCGTCTTCGACGAACATCCTGTGGTGCTGGCCTTGAATTTCGCCCAAGGAGTAACCAAGGGTGTTCAAGAAATTGTCGTTGGCCGTGATGATCGTGCCGTCCAACTCAAATTCAATCACCGCTTGAGATTTACTGATGGCTTCGACTTTAGCAGCCAGTTCTAAAAGCTGTTGCTGGTCTAGGCCCGCATCGGCTTGTGCTTCCGTTGCCATGCGTCCCTCTGTTTGTGCCGTGCTGATCATCGTATTTCTATCTCCAGTGTGGTGACCCGCGGCCGGTGCCGGTTCGGGGGGGATGAATTCTGTTGTTACCGCCGGTGTTCCGGGCAGGGGGGCCGGAGAATTTGCTTTATCAGAAAATTGTGTATCATTCTCAGCAGTCGTGAGGGCGTTGGAGTTGTACTCGACGGTTGTTTCTGAAACCGCTACCGCTACCGACGCTGCCTGCTTAGTCAGTTGCGTGCGCGCGCCTTGTTGCATCAATTCAGTGATTGTTGCCAATGCCTCGCGCCATGCGTCTTCGTATTCGCTGTTCCAAAATTCAGAACCCAAGACCTCAGCGAACACCGATATGAGTGTCTCTGTGACCGCCAAATAGTCATGCTCGGACAAATCATATGCGGCATGTCGCTCGCCCAACCGGGTTACGAATTCGACCAGTCCGGTCTCATCGTCGAGTTGGCGAATGATTGCCGAGAGCGCTGCAATGAGTTTCTGTTGCTGGTCGGCAAAATCGGTACTGCCAAAGCGAATGATTTGCTCGGGATAATCCAGAAACAGTTGGCTATAAAAACGGTCCGCCAAATAGTCGGCACGGGGCGCGACCGCCTGGAAGGATCTTTTCAGGGCTGGTGCGTTAAGAGCCAATGCGGATCCATTAGAAAAAGCGAATTGTTGGCGATAAGTCTCCGCCACCGGGCCCTCGGTGGTTGAGAATGGGAGGAAGCACTTCGATTTCGTCGCGGATTGGAATCAACTATTCTCTGGATTCCAGCGAGGAGGAATTATTCACTCGCGATTCCGCAATGACTGCGTCGTTGGGATGTCGATTGGCTTTACCGTCGCGGTCATCTGTTTCGGGTAATCCCCTAAGCAGTAGAACACTAAGATAGTCAATCGGATGAACGATCGTTGGCCTTGAGTCGACTTGAACTTCTCTAGTTAAGCGACATGCGATCTAAGCATTTCCCCTCAGACTGCTTTGCGCAATCGGAGCATTGTGCCGTACCCGCATCGTAGAAATCGTGGCTAGTATTCCAGATTTCCTGAAGTTCGCCGGAAGGAACGGGCGCCGCTTCGTCAAATACGGCGCGGATCTTCATCTTCAAACGGATGCAGCGCGCGCAGGCCAGCAGCCTTGGGAAGTGCATCAAGCGCCAGTGCAGCGAGGCGGAAGTCGTCGGCGGTCGTGATCTTAAAATTCAGCGACGATCCGGCAACCATCGAAATCGGCTTTCCGAGCTGTTCTACCAACTGGGCTTCGTCGGTCGGTTCCAGCGTCCCCTGTTTCGCATAGGCCGCCTCCAGCCAGTCACGCCGAAAGACTTGCGGCGTTTGCGCTTCCCACAGCGATTCTCGTGACACCGTCTCCGCGATCCGTTCGTCGGCTACTTTTTTCAAGGTGCTGGCGACCGGCACGCCCAACAGGGCAGCACCGGTTTCGGCGGCTTTGGCGAAGACTTGATCCACCCACTGTTTGGTGAGCAGTGGTCGCGCCGCATCATGGACAGCGACGTACTCGACCTCAGGTTTGACGATGGCCAGGCCATTTTTGACGGACGCGGCGCGGCTGTCTCCCCCCGGAACAATATCCACATTCATGAATGCCAGATTCGCGGTATACTTTTCTTTGAACCATTCCATGTCATCCGGCGAGACGACGACGATGGTTTGCAGCACGTCGTCACGATTGGTGAAATGCTCAGCGGACCGCAGCCAAACCGCGCGCCCCTTCAGATCGGCGAACGGCTTTTTGCGTTGTTGATGTTGAAACCGGGAACTTTGCCCGGCCGCCGGCAAGATGACTGCGAATGTTGCCATGACACTTCTCTTTTCGCCAAACGATCCGAATATCTCGTCGGAAATCTCTCAGTATTTATTCGCTGTAAGATCGATGTGCCGAACTTATCCGCGAACGCAATATTCTTCTAACGGGATCGTCCTCCGACGGACATTGTCTTGAAATGCGTCCATAACGGGCTTTAAAAAACCCCAGATCCGAAACCATCTTCTTGGGGCGAGTCAGGCTGCGCAGCGTCGGGTTGGCTTGGTTTGGGGGGGGCAGCGGCAGGGGGAGTCTCGGGAGATGTTGGTTCTTTTTCCTGGGACTGTTCCTGTGACGGTGGTGCTGCGGATGCCGATTCAGCTGTGGGTTGTGTTGCCTCGTCAGGCGACGAATTTCCCCGACGTCGTCGGCGTCGGCGGCTGCGTTTTTTGCGAGGTTTCGCAGTTTCGCCAGATGTTTCCGTTGGCGAGACCGATTTCGCATCCGTTGCGGATTGCACTGTCTCAACAACTTCGACAGTGATTTTCTCAGTCACGACTTCGATTTCGATTACCGGCTCAACTGTGTCGACGGATTCTGGAGTAGCTGGCTCGGTGCTGGGCTGCTCAACGATCTCAGCTTCGCTTTTTGCCGTTTCGCTGGCAGTTGGCTCGACCGCAGGGGGGGCTTCCACCGCCGGCTCGTCGCTGACAGCGGTTTGGGCCGTTGTCTCTGCTGAGGACTCGACGATTTCCTCTTCGTCATCGAGGTCGATTTCGATATCGGTGGCGTGCGGAACGGTGAATTCTTTCCAGACCCGTTGTTTTTCCACCAACTGCAGCCAAACCACGTCGGTGCAATGCGGGCAACGTTCGGCGACTCGGTTTCCCGGCATTTTGGCCCGATAATCGCACGTCGGGCATTGCCATTGCCGACGGACGTCGAGGCTAATTTTTAATCCTGGTCCTTTGATCGTACCGCTCCCTGTTCGCCGAAACGATGGTTTTTGAAAACTGCCTCCTGTAAGCATCATCGTGTCTGCGATACAAAAGTTCCAGCCCGGGCTGCCAAATCGGGACCGATTACGAATGTGGATTCCCGCATTGACAGTTCTCAGCTATCCTCCCTAGATTCGCGAATCTTGACCAAACCTATTCCAACACTGCTTTGAGAATTTTGTTGCGAGGAACTGTGGCGTGCACGAACTTTCGGAACTGATCCAGAAAATTGTTGTCGGGTGGGTCGGCGGACTAGAAGACCTTGGTTATTGGGGCATCTTCCTCCTGATGACGGTCGAAAGTTCGTTCATCCCCTTTCCCAGCGAGATTGTGATGATTCCCGCCGGGTACTCCGCTGCCCAAGGCGATCTCAATTTGTGGGGCTGTATCGCAGCGGGCATCGGCGGAAGTATTGCCGGCGCTTTGATCAATTACTTTCTGGCTGTTTCGCTGGGGCGGACGCTATTGCTGAAATTTGGCAAGTATTTCTTTGTTCCACAGGACAAGATGTTGATGGTCGAAGGCTACTTCGCAAAACATGGTCAAATGACGACCTTTGTTTGTCGCTTAATACCCGCAGTACGACAACTCATTAGTATCCCAGCCGGTCTGGCCCGCATGAATTTAGCGCGGTTTTGCTTCTTTACCGGACTGGGAGCCGGGTTGTGGGTCATCATCCTGACGCTCACCGGCTATTACTTTGGCGATGCTGCCATTGAACTGTGGAAAGGTCATAAAACGTTGATCACCGCCGGAATCCTGGTGGCAGTGGTGTTGATGATCGGCTTCTATGTCATTCGCCACCGAATGCGCGTCGCTCGGGCAGCGGCATCTCAAAATCCCGCTTGACGCATGAGAGGCCTTGTGTAACAGTACCGCCCGGTTTGCGACGCGGATTGGGCGGGAGCCTCACCCTCCCGGAAAATCGTTCGGTTTTGATTGAATTTCAACACAGACGGCAAGGATGCGTCAGTGTCTCGGACAATCGGCAATTGGGCTCGACAATGTGTGATGCGCGCAAAGCGGATTCCCGCGCTGCGGCGCTTGTTGATGAACCCACTGGCTGCGACTTTTCTAGCAACAGCGGCCAAATGGTTTCCCCCTGCTGACCCGAACTATGAAAATTGGATCGCTGCGCGGCTCCACCAACGCCGTGACAAGTATGCTCACGCCACTGAACCGGGGTTGCTGTCACTGATCACTCCGGTTTGGAATACCCCGCCGGAGTTTCTTCGCGCGTTGGCGACCAGTGTCTTGGAACAGCCGGACGACCAACCGTTTGAGTGGGTCGTACTCGATAACGGCACAACGCGTCCCGAGACGCTCGAGGTTTTGAGCAATGTGCTTGCCCGCGATCCGCGCGTGCGGTTGTTCCGTTCTGAAACGAACCAGGGCATCATCGCCGGCATGCGGTATTGCCTAGAGCAAGCGACCGGGCGGTATATTGTGGCGGTCGACCACGATGACCGGTTGGATGCCGACTGCCTAAAAATTGTGACGCACCACATCCAGCGACACGATTATCCGCCATTATTATTCAGCGACGAAGACCACATCTGCGGCCAGAACCGACTGCTGCCCTATTTCAAACCGGACTGGGACCCGGTGCTGTTTCTCAATTCCGCTTACACCGCGCACCTGGGGGTGATGGATCGCCGGTTGGCCTTGGAACTCGATGTCTACGGCGACAGCAACACCAATAGTTGCCCCGATTGGGATGCTTTTTTGCGGTTTTCTATGGCGGGGCATGCACCGGTTCATATTCCGGAAATCCTCTACAGTTGGCGGATGCATGCCGGATCGACGTCGGCCAACATGCATAGCAAAAACGACGTCTCCGCTTCCCACTGTGCGATGCTCACCCGCTCTCTGCAAAGTCTCCGCGATGCGGACCGCTATGAAATCATCCCCAGCCCACTGTTCTCCGGAACCCCCGATTGGTGGATTCGCCGCCGACATGTTGACCCGCGTCCTTTGTTGTTGGTCGTGACAACCGCTGACCAACATCGTCCCCCCGCGCTGTCCGCCGCTATTACGGGTGACTATCCGTGTGAAGAAACGATCGCCATACCCCGCGCAGCCGATCCGGTGATATTGCAAGACCGCATCACCCAGGTCGCTGCCGCCGACGGTCTTGTCGCATTCGTGGATGACACTATAGCGATCGACGGTGACGAGTGGGCTTGGGAGCCGCTAGGACTGATGGAACGACATCCCGATATCGGCATGGTCGGCGGACGGATCTTGGATAGTCGGCAGCGAGTGTTGAGAGCGGGGTATTATCGGGGTTGTGGAAATGCCTTCGCTTGTCCCGACGTTGGCCGCAGGGTGGACGATCCGGGATATTTTCATCAGATGTGGAAACAGCGAACCGTCGATGCTGTCTCGCCTCGTTTCTGTGTGTTCGCAGCTGGTTTTCTGGCTGAACTCATCAGCGACACGCAACAACCACGGATGACGCTGGATGAACTCGGCTACGCCGCTGCCAGCCAGGCGGCTTGTAGCGAATGGCGGGTGGTCTACTCTCCATTTTTATCAGCGACGTCATCCGAATCGCACACAGTGGAAATACCGTCATCCATTGAACAACAACTCCCGCCCGGTGAATCGCGGTATTACTCGGCGGCGCTGGACCGTGATGTCAGCCGCGCGTATCAACCGGTGGTTGTGGAAAACGATGAAGTGAAAATCTACGCACGGGAGGCGCTGTGAGCATGGCGTTCTCCAACTCCCTTCAGCGTCCCCCATTGGTTCACCGCGCACGTCGGACGGCGCGTCGCTGGGTTGGTCGGGTACGCGAAAAACTGAGCGAGCGGCGTTTCGTCTATCCACGTTGGTTGGAAGCACACGTGGCTCAGCGGCAAGCACGTTTGAAGGGACATGCGGCCCCTGGACAGTTTTCTTTTCTGACCGGCGTTTACGAAAAAACCCCGCCGCAACTGTTTCAGGAAACGGCCGCCGCTCTCTTCGCGCAGACCTCCTGCGAGTTTGAATGGGTGGTACTGTCGCACGGCGCGATTCCCGAAACCTTACAGCGCGTGATTGCCGACGTCGCTGCCGACCCGCGCGTGCGGCTGATTGAATTGGCTGAGAACCGTGGCATCATTGGCGGTATGCGCGTTTGCCTTGAAGCGGCGACGGGAGACTACGTGATTCCTCTCGACGCGGACGACTTGCTATTTCCCGACGCGGTGCAGGTTTTCGCACAGGCTATTGCCGACCACGATGCGCCGGCGTTTCTGTACAGCGACGAAGACCACGTCGCCGACGGTCGTCCCTTTGCGCCCTTTCAGCGTCCCGCTTGGGACCCGGTGTTGAACCAAGCGGGGTCTTATATCTGGCATCTTTGCGCGTTCGACCGCTTGGTGGCGCTTGATCTGGGGGTGTATAGCGACCCCGGTAGCAACTACTGCCATGACTGGGATTCGGTTTTTCGTTTCGCCCGTGGTGGGCATTCGCCGCAACATGTGGCGGAGATCCTCTATCATTGGCGGACGCACGCCGTATCGCACACCAATCGTCGCCAACCTCATCCCGGTTCGGTGCAATCCCAACGACACGTCTTGGAAACACACATTGCTACGCAACCGCATCCTGAACGTTACGAGGTCCGCCCCTTTCCCTTAGAGCGCGGCGGTAAAGAATGGGCGATTTGTCGTAAGCCGATTGATCCACCGGTGGTCGATTGGATTCATCACACTGCCGCGCACGCAACTCCCCGCGAGGAGATTGGGTTTCCCTTCAATGCTCAGCAAGTCGTCACCAATGAAACTTTTGTGATTCTAGATGCGGCGCGCAACTCACCGGCGGAGTTTGTGGTCATGACTGCCGACAATCTGTTGCCCAGTGAGGAATCAATCTGGGAAGCGATCGGCCTTTTTGAACTTCATACGGATGTCGCGTTGCTATCCGGGCGAATTGTGAATCATGCGGGGATCGTCATTGGTTCTGGAGAAATTCGCGGTGCGGACGACGCCTATGCTTGCCCCGAACGAGGGCGCGATGCTTTGGCACCTGGACCGTTTTCGCTCTGGTTAAAACCACGCAGCGTCGCTGCCGTTGAACCGCGGTTCTGCTTGATCCGGACCGCATTTCTCAATGACCTCGCCGGAGCAGAACCGCCCAATGATATCGCACTTTTCGGCCGTTGGTTGGGTGAAGCCGCACAGGCAAGCGGCTTGCGGGTGGCGACCTCGCCATTGATTTCGGCCAGCCCCTCGACTTAACGTGCGTATGCATTGATTTGGGGAATGACGGTGGAATCAAACTGTTCGCAATATTAGTCCCCGCTGTGGTAACGATGACAGGTTGGTTGCGTTAGTCTTCAGTATCGCGGTCTAACTCGATACCATCGAAGATTGATGCTCTCAATTTTATCTGTCCTTACAGCGTTATAAAATACGATCATGTCCGCCCCCCAATACGACCTGGCCACGATTCAACGCTGGATGCAGTCCGTGATTTCGTATCCCGGCGGGGTGACGGCTGGGGTGGAAACGGCTGCGGCGCAGGAGCAGATTGCGATCACGGCTGCTGAGATCGAACACGTTGTGACCCGTTCGGAAAAACTCGATGCGGTTCACCGTATGGAGGTCTATTCCGGGGCTTACTTCGCGCGATTGCTGGAATGCATGCGGGGCGAATTTCCTGTCACGCAGGCTACGGTCGGGGAGGATTTGTTTGACCAGTTCGTGGTTGGATATTTGAACGCCTACCCTTCACGCAGTTACTCGCTGGGCCACCTCGGTGAAAACTTTGCCAATTACCTCGCCGAGACATCTCCGCGCGACGAAGGACAGATCACGCAATGGGCCGAATTTGTGATCGACTTGGCCCGTTTGGAATGGGCTTTTAACGAGGTGTTTGACGGACCGGGCGCCGAAGAGGATCCGAAACTTTCGCCCGAACAATTACACGAGGTGCCTGCTGCTCAATGGCCCGATGCGAAGCTTGCGGTCGTGCCTTGTTTGCGGTTGATGCAGTTCTCGCATCCGGTGAGCCAGTTCTTTTCCGCCAAGCGCCGCGAAGCGACGACACCGATCCCTGATCCGCAGGCAAGCTTTTTGGCCATCAGTCGTCGCGAGTACATCGTGCGGCGGTTTGATTTGAATCGCGCGCAATACGAGTTGCTGCAATGCATCGTGGCCGGTGAAACCGTGGGCGACGCGATCGCCCAAGCGGCGGAATTCTATGAAGAAGACGTTCAGCAATTCGCCGCGGACCTGGGCGACTGGTTTCGTCAATGGGCAGCGGAGCAGTTCTTCCTGCGAGTCGAATTGCCCTAACTCCACTTGTGGCAGCGACTTTCGGCGGTTGTCGTTGCGCCCGCATATTCGTCAACATTGAAACGTATTGACATTGCTCAACATTGTGTTGTGATGAATAGACAGTTTCAAGATGACAACATTGACGGATGTGGATTGCTGGCATCATGTCGGCAAGTGGGTGAAGGTGATGAAAAATATCAAACAATGGTTGTGCGGCGGATGCTTGGCAGTGGCTTTCACAGTTGCAACCGCGAGCAGTGTGCAGGCTGAGGATTGGATCTTTGCCAAGTCCTATTACAGTCACGCCGACAGTCCGGGGTACCAATACGGGATCGCTCCGAAAGCGAAGTCGGCCTATCGTCGGCCTTATCGCAGTCCCGGCCCGCGGGGCCATATCCGCAGTGGATTTCGCATCAACAACATTCGTATTTGGAATGGCTCGAACGCCGATGTCCAATACGATCGCGAAGTCTGGTATGACGTCCAGCAATAGGACGTTGGCGACAGCCGGCACAGACCGTTCGTTGCCACATTGTTAGCGCAAGAACGGGCGGCGGATCATGCCGGTGGCCAGTGCTTGCGTGCTCCCTTTGGCGGTGGAATGCGCGGTTGTTGGCGTCGCATTGTCGCGCGACGTTGGCCGCGATTTCTTAAACCACGGCAGCGGTTTCAATTCCGGCGGCGTTTCTTTCAGCAGCGCGGGACGGAACATGACGGCCAGCAGCAGCGGTAAATACCACAGCACATAAATGCCGCCTTCGTTGGGATACCAGAACTGAGTCCCCACAACGATGGCCGCTGAATAGGACATCAAGTGCGCTAAGGTTTTGGCCCGCGGCCAAATTGTCATTGAAGCGACCATCACACCGAAGGTGACCATCACCGGAATCCGATAGGCGGAAAGTCGTGCTTCCCAAAACCCGTCGGCGACGGGGTTGGTCAATAATCCTTGACTCACACCCAATTGTCCCCAGGCTTTTTCCATAAACGAATTCATGTCGACCGAAGTCACCGCCAGCGTACCGAGCAGTAACAGGGCAATCAGCCCCAGTGCGGCCATAAATCGCAACGCACCGCGACGTCCATAAAAGGCCAACCAGATCGGCAGTAAGAATATGGGAAAGATCAACGTTCCGCACGCCAACCCCATTAAAGCTCCTGAAATCAACGGCCGACGATAGGCGGTCAAGGCCCATATGATCAGCGCCGGTGGCAGGACATGCACCACATTGCCCACGTCATACGCGGTGCAGGGGAGCAGTAAATACAAACAGACCATCGCCAAGCCCGGTTCCAAGCTGCCAAAATGCAACCGCGCTAAGAACAGCAGTCCGAGCACGACCGCCAAGTGAGCGGCAATGGCCATGATCACGGCGGCGACACGTTCCCCGTCGCCGGTACCTTCATCGAGCACGTCCTTGGCGACAGCAGCACCGGTATTGAGTAGGTCGGCTGCCGGTCCGGCATCGCGCTCTTGATCATCGGCCAATGACGTATCTTGCCGTTCAAGGATTTTTTGAGCGCGGTGAATCGATTGAAGCGTCGAGGGGGCCGGCTCCTCAGTCATGGCTTTTGTCATCAAAAACAAAAACGTCGCCAGACACAAAAACGACATCCCCGCCGTATTCAGATTTTGCCCCAATTGCGGGCGGCGCGTCAGTGCGGTGTCGAAAAACATGCGCACGAGTAGCAAGCCCGTGATGGAGAACATCCACACGAACCCATAATCTTTCAACGCGCCATCGCCGATGTCATCACCGCGGTGCAGGATCAGTAGGCCGGGCGAAATCAGCAGCAGCAACACCAAGTCGATATTGCGCAGCGACCAAATCCGCCCGAACTTGAAGAATACGGCGGTGATCAGTAGAAACGACAGGTAGAACCACGTTGGTTCATTCACGTCGTAACCGGTGAGGATCTCGTCCATACCTCAGCCGCGCAGTGAGCCGACACTTGTCACGACAGGGGAACCCCTGCCGTAACGCATACGGTTCTGCGTCCTAACCCAGTAAGGGCGATGAGACACTCGTCCTGAGGTCGACCGCCGAAATAATGTAATTGACCCACAGTAGCCGGTACGCAGGAGTCCCAGTCCCGTTTCACAGCTACTGAACGTAAGGATACGGCAGTGAGTGGCATTTCGCCAAGGGGAACGAGGGATCGCTTCGACAAATTGTTGGGATTTCACTGGTTTTGGGTCGTAACGGATGTCACCGTCATAATTGCTTGATTTTCCCTACATTTTCACGAAAATCCGCATGGATTGATGGTTTTTGTAAACTCGTTGCGATTCCACCCCCAGCAGGCCCGGTGGCGTCCATTGTTTGATGCCATCGCCCCGGAATTTGCGTTTTTCGACATGAGTTAAGGGATTTTGCATGACAGCCCCGATCGATGTGTTTGTGTTTGGCGACCGAGAGAATGCGGCTTGGGATGCATTCGCGCCGCGATTTCAGATCGTAGATGCTGGAGCTGAGTTCACAGGTGGGCCACAGTTGAATGCCCTCGTCGAGGCATCGCAAAGCGAGTTCTTGGCTTTCGTGGCCGAGGCGGCGGAGGAGTTCCCGGCGGTTCTGGAGCAACTTGGTGAGCGGATGCAGGGATCTGCGGAACTGCAAGCCGTGCTGCCGGTTGGACGCGACGATGAGATTTCGAAGTGGATTTGGGAGGAGTTTCCCGCACAACTGGCAACATTGATTCAACCCGCAGCGACGCTCCATGCGGCATTAATTCGCAAGGACGCCCTGACGAAATTCGGTCCGTTCCGTGACGTCGACGAGCCGCTTTGGGATTGGTTCATGACTATTGCGCAGACGAATCCGGCTGCGATTGCCAGTTGTGAATGCGAAGCCACCATACCAGCAGGGCAACTGGAACTCCCAGCATTGGCCCCGGCTGAACCGTTACCGGATCGCGATTGGCTCCGCAAACGC
This sequence comes from Symmachiella macrocystis, assembly GCF_007860075.1. Classification (NCBI taxonomy): domain Bacteria; kingdom Pseudomonadati; phylum Planctomycetota; class Planctomycetia; order Planctomycetales; family Planctomycetaceae; genus Symmachiella; species Symmachiella macrocystis. The sequence goes on along the minus strand of NZ_SJPP01000003.1, from coordinate 720,248 downwards.
CTTTACGAAGTTGCGCCGGCAGGATCGGCTTTGTTGGCGGGGTTGTTACAGGTGCACGATTACCTCGACGAAAGTCATTCGGTTTCACAGAACATGGAAGACACCGCGTTGGGGGATCATTGGCACGGTATTATGCATCGCCGCGAACCTGATTATTCAAATGCAAAGTATTGGTATCGCCGCATTGGCCAGTCGCCGCTGTTTCCCGAATTGGCTCAGCACGCGGACCGAATTTTGACCGCACAGAAATCCGCCGCTGCCGAACAGCAACGTCATAAGTTGCGAACTCCGCGCGATTGGGATGCATTCGCATTCATCGATTTTTGCGAGGTGCAGTCAGACGGCGCCGACGACAGTTTGTCAGAGGCTGCGCGACAGATTCAGTTATGGGAGATGCTCCTCTTATTACGAATGAGTTGCGAATGATGAGTTATGGCAACGCGAATGCTCGACGGCTGTGCAGGTGGGGAGTCGATAAAGGCGCGCGACTGGTCGCAATCGGAACAACGCGTAACATCTGTGTGCCTTCACCCCATTCCCCGGTTTTCCCGACCAACGTCTCGAAAGTGCCGCAGTCGCGTCTCAAAACGGGTCGATACATGTACTGTTCGCTAGTGGCACAACCACTTGAAATGATTGTGTTGCCGTTTGCGAGTTCGACGCGAAACCCTGTGGAATTCGCGCTCGCTGCGGATTGGTCAAAGCATCAATTTCGGCGAAATGGTGTACTAGCAACACCTTCCAAACCCGGCTGTGTTAAACATCTCTTCGGAATTCCGAGGAGCTATCAACTGCGGCAAAGGGTTTGGAGGTCAGCTTTAAGGTTTCTACTTCGGATATCGTGGATGACAGCCGGCAGCGTGTTGGCTGGCATCGACAATGAATAGGGAGAACCCGATGAAATCGTATCCAGCGACCGATCTAAGTATTTCGGTCCTCAGTTGGATTGGCGATGAGCTACGGGAACAAGTTGCCCAAGTCGAGCAAGAAGAACGTCGTGCTCGAATCACGTCGGGCGTTCGGTCCGTCATTGCTGCAGGATTGACCGGAGGAATGTCGCTGATGTTGCTCCAGCTTTTGCACTTTTAGGACCAGCTCATCACTCAATGCGAAAGATGCACACTGTCCGCGGACAGTGCGCCATGATAACCAACAAGGGGCCGCAATAGCGCGGCCCCTTGTCTGTTTCACAATAGAATTGACAACACGGTTTGAATCTAGTTCGCAGCTAAATATTGGAATACGTTACGTGAAGGGTAAGATATTCACGACCGGCAATGCGAGTCGGCTCTACGAAAAGAAAGAGGTATTGCAAAGAGATCGCAAACGGCTCAATGGGCATCTTGCAACCCGTTGAGCCGTTTGCCTAGTGGTTTGTCAGGGGCGCCCCAGATATCAGGTGCTGCATTTCACTAGGCGGTATTCGTTTTTTCGAAGAGGAAGAAGGGGGGAGTCAATTTGCCAGCGGCCAGGCGTCGCCGAGTGTCTCGCGTTGAATTGTAGTCAACTGCGCGATGCCGGCGGCGGCGACATCGAGTTGTTGGTCCAACAATTCGCGGCCGAACGTGCGGCCTTCGGCTGTCCCTTGGATTTCCACGAAGTCCCCATCGCCTGTCATGACCACATTCAAATCAACCTCCGCCGTGCTGTCTTCGGAATAATCAAGATCCAACAGCACCCGTTCCTCATGCACACCTACGCTTACGGCGGCAATGCTGGAACGGAAGACTTTCCCGGCATCGGGCAAATCGCCTGCGATGCTGGCAATTGCGTCGGCCAACGCCAACCAGCCGCCGGTAATTCCCAGCGTTCGCGTTCCGCCGTCTGCCTCAAGGACATCGCAATCGACGGTGATCGTCCGCGGTCCGAGGGCTTCCATATTGACGGCTGCACGGAGGCTACGTCCGATGAGCCGCTGGATTTCTGTGGAACGGCTGTCGGTTTTGCCGCGTTCGCGCCGTTTGCGGGGCGATGTGCTGCCGGGCAGCATATTGTATTCGGCTGTCACCCAGCCCGAGACTTCGTCCTTCATCCAAGGCGGCTGAGCATTATCAATGCTCGCGGTACACAGGATTGTGGTCCGTCCAGCTTGGATATAGATGCTGCCCGGTGCGGAGCCGGTGAAACCCCGTTTGATGGAGATGGGACGCAGCGCGTCAATCGTACGGCCGTCATTACGTGTCATCAGAGTCGTGATCCTGTCTTTCGGAGAGTTTGTCCTGTGGAGGTGCAAAATGCGGATTCCGCCCCGTTTTAGGGCGTTGGAGGGCAAGATTCAATCCTGTCAGCGGTCCACACCCATTCTGCGCGGGTTGTGCAAACTGAAAAATCTGTGCATCCTCGGTAGCAATCCACTTGCAATGCGTCCCACGACGTTTAGAATAAATATTGCTAGGCAATTGTCTCGACATAACAACCTGTCGGGCATCGGTTTGTGTATTCAAACCTGCGGGATGGATCGATTGGCGCGGGAATAACAATCGTATCGTTTTTCGTTGAAGTAAACAGGAACGGTTCGCTTGAATTCATTTCCTTGCGTGGTTGGCGGTACGGAATCGCAAAACCAATAACAACCTGATAACAACACCCTGCTCTCAACTCTCACAATCGCACGTGGCTGTTTCGTACGCACCTAACTGATTGCTTGTCCGGTTCCCCTACAGCTTCGTTGCGGATAGTGTGGGGAATTTTGCCGGAGCGAACACTCGGGCATTAGGCAACTTCCGGAGAAATCGACCTATGGCAAAGAAGTATTTGAGTCTTGAAGAAGCCGCTGAGGTTTTGGGAATTGAACCCGAGGCACTGAACCAAAAACGTGAAAAACGGGGGATTCGCGCGTTTTCGGATCGTGGGTCTTGGAAGTTTCGCCCAGAAGATGTGGAGAACCTCAAACGAAGCTTGGAGGTCGACTCGTCGAAAGAGGCTGATCTCTCCGATGTCTCGGATGATTCCGAAGACGACTTCGGCGCCACGTTTGCCGATGGCGACTCCGGCGCGGACATCGTGCTCGGCGATTCGGGAGCCGACATGGTGCTTGACGACGACGAAGACAGCCACAACGATGAACACAGTACCATTGTCCGCCGTCGTGAAGGGGACGCCTCGAGTTCTGACAGCGATGTCAAATTGGTGTTTGACGATGCCTTGATGTCCGATGGAGGCAGCAGCGAGGAAATCTCGCTTTCCCCCATCAACGAGTCCGACAGCGACGTCCGCCTCTCCGCCGATTCCTCCCTCGATGCGGGCAGCGACAGCGACGTCAAACTCGTCGGCGGTTCGAGTGTCGAGATCGAAAAGCTTGGTAGTGGCAGCGATAGTGATGTGAGTCTCGTCGGTTCCAGTTCCGACGAAGGCAGTGGCAGCGGCAGTGGTAGCGATAGCGACGTGCAATTGATTCAGACGTCGGAAAATCAAGCGGAGAATTTCATCGCCCCGCCCACGAATTTGGTTTCGGAATACGACGTCACCTTGGGCAGCGACGCGCCAGAGGACTCCGAAGGAAGTTCGGTGATGGCCCAGGACAGCGGGCTGTCCCTGGATGAAGACAGCGGGATCGCACTCGATTCCGACAGTGGCATCGCCCTGGAGTCTGATAGCGGATTGTCATTGGCCAGCGATAGCGGTATTTCTCTTGCCGACGATAGCGGATTGTCCTTAGCCGGCGATAGCGGCATTTCCCTGGCGGGGCCGGACGATAGCGGAATCTCCTTGGATGGTGGAACGGACAGAACCGAAGCGTTTTCCGTCATCGACGATGACAGCAGCGAAGGGCACGATACCCACTTGGACGTTCCGGCGATTGTCGATGAGGAGAGCGATTTCGAATTCTCCACCAATTTGCTCGACACCGACAGCGAAACCAGCGTGATCACGTTGGACGACGACGAAGAAAGTGTCGAATCGGCTGTTTTCGAAGATAGTGAAGAACTAGATTTCGGTGACGACGGGCTGGACGACGACGTGCTCGGATCCAGCGATGCCGTGGACCTCATCGGCGCTGACGAAGAGCATTTCGACGATGATATGCTGACTGGCGAAAGTGCTGCCGGTTTGGGTGTCCCCTCAGGTCGACTCTCCCGCCCCGTTGAGCAAGAATGGGGCATGGCCACACACATTGGACTGTGGATCGGCAGTTTGACGATGATTGCCGGACTGTTGATGATGTTCGATGTGGTCCGCACCATGTGGGGCAATTCCAACCCCGACTCTGTGGTACAATCGGGCGCCTTGATTGACTTCATCGCTGGGCTGTTCTAATAGCCAGCGCCGTGTGAAACCGGCCGTCCTTAGCATTTTGATCAGCCGCGCGACCTTCCAATGTTGCGCGGCTGTTTTTGCGCCGGGGTCGCTCGCAGTCGCTCGATTCCCATGCGGGCGTTCGTTTGGGATCGCTATGTATCCTCGCTGTGCCGCTGGCGCGCTTCCCCTAGTCGGGCGTTTGTTTTACCATACCAACGGCAGCACGCCACCATGGTGAAACCACTCCATAAGGAAGTTGAGCGAATGACCCAGGTTCAGAATATTTTGGTCGGTATTGATCTTTCCAAGGCGGACCGATTGGTCGCCGCAGATATTAGTACCTCCAACCGGCATGCGATCGATAAAGCCCTTTGGCTGGCCGAGCATACCGGAGCAAAATTGACATTTATATCCGCGCTGGAGTTATCGGCGCACACGCAACATCTCATTCAACAAGACCCTCGTAATTTTTCCGACGTCGACGATGCCGCCTTGGGCGTGCTCAAGGAATTTGTCGAGCAGGCGGAGCAACAGGGGATCAAAGCCGACTGCCGGTTGGCGTACGGTGCCGCTTGGCATGAGATCATCACCGAAGTGCTCGCCCGGCCCTATGACATTGTCATCGTCGGCACACGGAATCTGTCCAGCGTCAAACGGATGTTGATGGGCAGCACGGCTATGAAGCTACTCCGCTATTGCCCGTGCCCGGTTTGGGTGACGAAAGCAGAATCGGAAACGGATACGAAATCGATTCTGGTGGCCACCGATTTGACTCCCGTGGGAGATCGTGCGGTACAGATTGGTGCGCGGTTAGCCAAAGCCGAGGAGGCAGAATTGCATGTTTTGCATGCCGTGGAATATCCGTTGGAACGTCCACTACGTCTTTCGCAAACCCTGCCTGAAGAAATCCAGCAGTATCGGAAAGATGTCCGCACCAAGGCTGAGGAGACACTGAAACAGCAATTGGTAAACGACGACGTTGCGGGTCTTGTGAAACCACCACAGGTCCATTTGTCCGACGACGTTCCTGAATCCGCGATCATCGAATTGATCCAAACGCACAACATCGATCTGGTTGTCATGGGGACAGTCGCCCGCGCTGGTTTGACGCGATTTCTTGTTGGCAATACCGCGGAGCGGATTCTGCCCGAACTCCCTTGCTCAGTTCTCGCCGTGAAACCGGCTGATTTTGTCTGTCCCGTCGAAACCGAGTAACGCGTTTGCTCGGGATGGCCAAGACTCTTCTCAATAACAAAACACCTTCCAAGCTTCCTGATTATGACAAAGATCTTTATCGCAGCTGTTGGGTTTGTGGTCTTTCTCTCGACACTGTTCGCCGCCTCGGTTCGCGCAGCGGACGATCCCGCGGCGCTACGGATGACGATTGTCGTGAATCTGGGAGAGGACCTCGGCCAGAATTACGGGTCGCTGTTTGAGATCAAGAATCGCAACGGTAAGGTCGTTGGGGGAGCGGGGTTTGAGGGCGTGTATAACACGACCGGTCGCGGCAATCGTCGTCGGCTGCAGTTGTTTGTGAAAACGCCGGGCCAACCGCTTGAGTATGATGTCAAACCGCTGCCCCGTTCCACGACCGATGCGGGGGTCTATCTGGCGGATTTCAATGGAAGGTTGCAGGCACAAAGCGCCTCCGGAGGAAAAGATCGGCAGTTGATGGCCTGGGACGGTTCACGTTGGGTGCCCGACCAAAAACATGTCCCTTTTGCCACCTATGTCGCTGACAAGGTCCTGGAAGTTGTCTCGCCCCGCGTGTTGTATGGCGGCAAGCCGATACTCGATTTGACCAGCAAAGAGGTGGGAATCGCGCGGTATTATTATGCTGGCGGCCATTTGTTCGTCCGTGTCTACGGTGAAGGAGTGAATGAAATCGCCGCCTGCCCTTGGCGTCCGTCGCAGTCGGCAGAGATCGACTACGCATCCGCTCCCAAAATTCCAATGCGGATGCCCCGCGAATTTATTTATTCCTACGGTCAGTTGGGCGACGATGTGCTGGCAGCCACAAATACCGGCGGCGTCTACCGCTTCAATGGGCAAGAGTGGAGATGTCTCGTTGAGCCGATTGCTGACGTTAGTTATCAAGTATATACGATGATCAACTATTACGATCGCTTGTTGCTGGGGCAGTACCCAACCGGGAACCTGTTTGAATACGATGGCCAAGAAGTGCGGCATTTGCAGGACCAACCCCCGGTCATGCCCGGGGTTTCCAGTTCGGCACGCGAAGCGCAAACGACCGCGATCTATGGTGGCGACCTGTATGTCGGCGTCTGGCCCTGGGCGGAGTTGTGGCGTTTGGACAGCAACTCGCACCAATGGAAATTCAGCCGCCGCATGTTCACGCATCCGCCGCTGACCGATTCACAAGTCCATCCTTACGAGCAGGAAGCGACGCGATTGGGGCACGTACTCAATCGCTGGGGCCACCGCATCACGGGTTTAATCCCACTGGGAGATTCGCTATTCGTCTCCACCTCCTCCAAAGGATCGACTCCTTACGATCCGAGCTTTGGTTTTCTGAACGAAGACGACAAATGGAAGGAGTACGGCCGCGTGTATCAATTGACGTTGCCGGGACAAGTTTCCATTGATACCGAGTGGAAAGCCGGCCCGATCACTTTTGAAATCACCGCCACGTCCGACCAATTAACCTTGCGCCAAGCGGGCGGGAAATCCCACAGCGCCCGCATCACCCGCGAAATGTTTGATGCTCTCCGCAGCGGAAAAATGACCCAACGTAGCGGCGTGTATGGAAAATTTGGCGGTAAGGAATTAACGGTCACCACGAAAACGCCTTGACAGTCGGTTAAGAAAATATTCTCGGGGTCGGGTGCCTCTGCAGGCTCGTCCAGCAGTGCGTTAGTTGACCGTCGAGAGTGCTACCGGTTCCCTTTGTCGCGAGTTAAGTCGTGATTCAAAGCGGAAACATCAACGCGCTCTTAAAACCGCCGGCGGCCGCAGCGACCACAGTCGCACCTCTGTGCCATCGCTGGTTGCTAACAGCGAATCGGTTGGAGAAAAGGCCACGGCACGTACCGATCCGGCGTCGAGCTCTCCCGCGAGCCGTCCAGCGGCAACGTCCCAGATTTTTAGTGGAGCATCCGTTGGCCGATTTGCCGTCGCCAACCATTTGCCGTCATACGAAAGTCCAACCGCGGTGATCGGTCCGTTTTGCGTATCGAAGTTTCGCACGGGTTCACCGGTTTTGGGATCCCAGACAATGGCAAATTGGCCTTCGCTACCCGTAGCCAATAAACGTCCGTCGCCTGAAAAGCAGAGGGAGGAGATGTTTTTCTTGTGGTCCGACAAGACGTGCTGCGTGGCTGTTGTCGGACGTTCGGTTTCCAGTAGGCTCTCCGAGTTTTGGAGATACACCAGCCCCTGTTTTCCGTCGACGGCTATCATCTCCTCAAGTGGAGAAACCGCAAGGTAGGTCACGATTTCGCCAAAGGAGGTCCGCGCCGATCCGCGGCGGCGCGTGGTGATGACGTCCCATACCGAAACCGATTGACTCCATCCAGCGGTGAACAACCGTGTCCCGTCCGGCGAAAATCCGAGCGATGTAACTTCTGTATCACCTACAGGCAAGTCAGTGATCAGCTTTTGCTCCTTGAGGTTCCACAATTTCAACTCGCCATGAGAGATTTCGCCCCCGCCGCTGGCAAGAATCACATCCATCACCGGAGAAAATTGCAGGCAGCGGATGCGGCGTTTGTGCCCGGTCAAAATGGACAGTGGTTTGTGGTCGCCAACATCCCACACGATAATATTACGGTCTCTGCCGCCGGTGACGATCGATTGACCATCAGCCGAGAACGTGAGGCAATTGACATCTTCGGTATGCCCGCGGAGCGTCCCGACTTGTTTAAACAGCGGCGTTGACGAGTTTCTCGGCGGAATAGTTTTCTTAAGCTTTGGGGTACGGGCGCGCATTGTCGGCGGCTGTTTTGCAGGAGGCTTTGTCGTATTTGGCTTGGTTGGAGTCGGCTTGAAGGGCGCCACGTCTTTGGCATTGATCCAACCCTGTTGGGCCTTTCCGTCGATCGTTACCGTAGTCAATAGCCACTTGCCATTCACTTGTTCGACGGTTTGCTTTTGTCCCCGCCGAACGACAGCGACGACCCGTTTGCCCGCCTTCAATTCGGCAGTCTTGGCGGTCACGGTGACTTGATCGCCCTTTTGAAAATCTTGAGCGACCGCGATCGACGATCCAGGCCCCGCCCACAAAACGCAGCAGATTATCAAAAGGAAAATGCGAATTGGTGTCAGTTTGAACATGACGTAATGGCAACACGAACAGGGAAAGGAATAGAGTGTGACGTCCTTTGTATTGTAGTTGCCTGCTGAGTGAATTGCATCGTTGGTTCAACTGTCGAGGCTTTCCCGATACGTAATCGCATCGCGCACAAAAAAAGCCGCAGGGACCATCCCGGCGGCTTTCTTCAGGGGAAAATAATGCTACACACCATTCTGACACATAGACGCCTAACAGGCGGCTGATTGGTTTTTGATTTGCTGTTTTACCGAATTCGACATGCCGTTTGTCGTTGTTGGGCAATTCAGGCAGACCTTGCGGTCGATCAACGCGCCGGGGCAGGGGAGTGCGCAGTCTGTTTTCGGCAGTGGTGATTAATGCTGCAAAATCGGTAGACTTTTACCAACCGAATTCAATTTTCCGTGTGGCAGCAATCGCCGTGCGCCATCTCGCTGGCGAACATCAGCTGGGTTCTGTATTGCCGACGGGGTCTGTTTCGTGCGATTTCACATGGATTTGAATCTGGTGAACCTTTTCGGCCTCTGGTTTATTGAGGGTGATCTCTAGGACTCCGTTCTTGGCCGTGGCGCTGACATCGTCGGCATTGACAGGGCAAGGGAGCGGGACGGAACGCGAAAACTCGCCGGCCGGCCGTTCTTGACGGTGCACGACATTATGATCTGAAGGGGCTCGCAGCGGATGGGTTCCGGAAAGTGTCAACATGTTGCCGGCGAGAGAAATATTGACGTTCTCTGGATCGATGCCGGGGATGTCGGCGACAATCTCTATCGAGGTTTCGGTTTCGGTAATGTCCAATCGCGGATGTATTTCATGTCCGGTCAATCCGCTCAAGCCCAGTGCGCCCAATGCGCGCTCGCTGCCGGACCAGACCGTTTCGACCAACTTTTCCAATTCTTGACGGACTTTATCACCGGTTTGTCGCGGCTCGAAGGGATCCGTGGATGTGCTCGACATGTTCGTCTCCTGCTTGTGAAATGATCGTCACGGACCGTAGTCCGCAGTGTTCGTCAGTCGCCGTCCACCTGTATTCGTCGCGGTTCAGCGCGGGGCATGCGAGGCAAATTGACTTCCAATACGCCGTTGTTCAACTTGGCAGTAATGCCATCGTAATCGACTTCGTCGCTCAGAATAAATGAGCGCAAAAAGTCGCCTTGTTCATATTCGCGATGCAGTAACCGCGCCCCTGCAGGGGCAACCGGACTAACGCGGCCAAAGATGGTCAGCTTATTGTCCTGGACCTGCAGTTCCAAAGTGTCGGTCGTGACGCCGGGTAAGTCCGCCATCAAAACCAATCCCTCGTCGGTTTCGTAGATATCAATCGGAGCCGTGATCACAGCGCGTGATGGGGGCGCCGTATCGCCCGTGGACGGCTGCTGTTCATTTTGTTCTTCGCTAGTTTTGCGAATTTCTTGAGACATGGTATCGCGCCTCTATTCATTATCCGTCCGGGATCAAATTCGTATTGCCAAATCTGACCGTCGGCGTTGCATGTTTTAACTGGTTGCTACGGGAATCTGCCGGGGTTTGACGTCGTCCGCCTTGGGCAAATGCACCGAGAGCACACCTTCGCTAAATTCGGCCGTCACTTTATCTTCGTGAACCCGCTCCGGAATCGACAACGAACGTTGCCACGCTCCATGCGGACGTTCGCGACGGCGAAACGCATCGTCGGACACGTCCGGCGGCGCGGTCCGATTTCCTGCCAGCGTTAACATCCCTCCGGCGACCGTCAGTTCCACATCCTGCGCAACGATCCCTGGCATTTCGGCAACCAACAGGTATTTATCATCCAACTCGTAAAAGTTCACCGCTGGGAATTGGTGTTGCTGCCGCAGATTGTGGAACGGTAGTTTGATGCTTTCCAATAGCCGGTCCATTTCGCGCTCTAAGTCGCGAAATTGATCCCAACTCTGACGCCACTGAAAAACAGGCATGATTCAACACTCCTCGTGCATACAAACAATTCCGCCGCACTGGCTTTGATCATTCGCCTCGGCAAAACCAGCGGCTTAGGTCCTGGTTCATAATGCAAACCTCGTACCGGAAGCCCGTGCCGTGGGTGATCTATAGGGCCAAGATTAGCTGGGCATGTTTAATCTCTATTTATAAAAGGACTTAAGTCGATGTTGTCAGGAAGACTCGCCCCTGTCAATATGGCAGTAAGTCGCGCGGAGAGAATCTACTGTCAAATTGGCCGTCAAATTGGCAGACCACTGTTTCAAACGCATCGCGACGTTGGCAGGCATTGCCCTCTCTACGGTCAGCGATATGATGCCTGGGGAACGTGGAATGGAGAATCTTGTTGCAGTCTGTCTGTGTAAAACACGTTCACAGAAATTGGGCATATCTCAACAACCGTGATGCCGGTCTGCGGTTTTTTTAAAAAATCACCAATGGGGTCAAGTGCTGTTATGAATTCGTCGCCACAACCGCGCTATGCCGTCTATGCAGGCAGTTTTGATCCGGTGACATTGGGGCATGTCGACATCATCCAACGCGGGGCGCGGATCTTTCATCATGTGTATGTCGGGATCGGCATCAATCCCGAGAAACAGACCCTCTTTTCTGTCGAAGAGCGGTTGGAACTGATCAAGCAGTCAGTCTCCGATCACGAGAATATCACCGTCAAAGCTTTCGAGGGATTAACCGTGAACTTCGCCGCGCAGCACGAGGCCGTGGTTATGCTTCGCGGCGTGCGGACGCTTTCTGATATGGAAGCGGAGTTCACTATGTCATTGGCCAATCGCGCGTTGGCACCGGAAATTGAGACGATGTTTTTAATGGCGAGCGAAAATTACTCGCATGTCTCCAGTTCCCTGATCAAACAAATCGCCAAAATGGGAGCCGAACCGAATATGGAAAACTTGCGCAAATTCGTACCCGAACCGGTCATCGCCCCGTTATTGGAGAAATTTGGACAATCGGTCCCGAAGAGTTGACCGTTCCCTGTTGATGAGTTGTACTACAACTGGTTCACTGTAGAACTGGTTCACTGTCGGGCGAGAGAAACTTCGCTCCCAGTTTTGGGTGAGGCTGCCTGCCCATGTTCGTTGTGCAGTCGGCTGTTCAGCCCCAACGATTTCAAACAAACATTGCTCGCGCTGGCGAAACAAGATTACTTATTGAGGAGAATTCAATCATGGTTATGACCCCGTCACAGATGATGCCGTTAGAGACTGCTGCTCCTGAATTTTCGCTTCCCGACACGGATGGAAATACTGTTTCGTTATCAGACTTCTCCGGCAAGCCGTTGTTGGTTGCGTTCATCTGCAACCATTGTCCGTTTGTGATTCACGTGCGGGAGTGTTTGGCGATGTTGGGTAGCGAATATCAAGGCAAAGGTGTCGCTATGGTGGGGATCAGTTCCAATGATGTCTCAACGCATCCCGGGGACAGTCCTGAGAAAATGCGTGACGAAAAAGCCAGTGCGGGGTATACGTTCCCCTATCTTTACGACGAATCCCAAGAGGTCGCCAAGGCCTACAGTGCCGCTTGCACGCCCGATTTCTTCTTGTTCGATGCCGATCACAAACTGGTCTATCGGGGACAATTGGACGCTAGCCGGCCCGATAGCGGGATCCCTGTGACCGGCGAAGACTTGCGCGGAGCGCTCGATGCCCTGCTGGCCGACTCAGCGATTCCAAGCGAGCAAAAACCGAGCATTGGCTGCAATATTAAGTGGAAAGCGGGCAACGAACCATCGTACTTTCCTGCCTAAAACCAAGCAGTCGAGCTGGATTGGTTTTTTCGGGTTTCACTGCCGGATGCGGGTTAGGCGATTGAATGCGCGGCGCGGGAGGCTTAGAATTGAGGTACGGGCCAAGGGTTTTTCCCCATGCGTCCACAAATCTCATTGATTGCTATTATCCCGTCTTGATTCAAATTCAATTGTGTTCATGAAATCGCATTTCGGACTTCCGCAACCCGTACGGAGAATCGCAAGCCAGCGCCAGCCTGCCGGGCGGTTGCGGGCCGAGGTTTTCTTTGCGTCGCTGTTGGGCGTTCTGCTATCCGGGTTGATGGTTGCCGCGCAAGAAGAGCAACCGGTCAAGGCAGCGACAGCCAAAGAAGAACCGGTCAAAGAAGAACCAGCTAAAGAACAACCGGCCAAGCCTGACAATGATCAACCGCCGAACTTGCTCGATTCGCCCAAGTTCTTCGAAGCCTGGGAACACTACTCCGCCGAAGAGGGAACGAAACTGGAAGACGTGTGGCGGATTGTCCAGGAAAAGGTAACGGTGGAAAAGGACGGACAGACGGTCGAAAAAATTGATAACGTTTTGCTCTGCACCGGAAAACCGTTCGGCTATTTACGCTCTAAGGAAATCTACGAGAATTGTCAGTTTGGACTGGAGTGGCGTTTTCCTAAGGATGAAAACGGCAATAGCGGCATCTTGGTGTATGGCGTCGGCAAAGACGAGATCTGGCCCAAGTCGATTCAGATTCAGTTTCACCGACCGAAAGTCGGCAGCGTGTTTCCGATGAAAGACGCGACGTGCGATCCACAACTTCCCGGCAAGATGTTGGAGAAACCGGCCAGTGAATGGAACACGTGTGTCGTCACCTGCCGCGGCGACACGATCTCTTTGGAAATCAACGGCCAGGATTTTGGCGTTGTGAAGGGCTGTATGCCGACCAAAGGCTTTATCGCTTTGCAAAGCGAAGGGGCGGAAGTCCGCTTCCGCAATTTTTGGAAACGCCCGCTGAATTAGCGGTTGTCCGGCGATGTTGTATTTCGCCGCGACTTATTCCACCGTGGCGCTTCCCAAATCCCGCAGCAGTTCCAGCGAATAGATTCCCGTTGCGTGTCCGTCGCTGAAGGCGATGTTGTACGCATAATTACCCAACGGTTTCATGCCCGCCACTTTTGTCGGTGCTGCTTCTTCGATCGAGAGCACGGGCAGACCCAGCGGGTCTGGGGCGGGAGCGTTCCGTTGTGCGCGGCATGTCGCGCAGGGGCAACTGTTACGCAAGACCGTTGCCGCGTACTCCATCCGGACACCGTCGTTCCAGACAATGATCAGATTGCCATCTTGGCTGCTTAGGTTGAGGGGCATCAATTCACTGGGCATTTCTTCATAACCTATTCAGTGGAAACTGTCGTTCACTCCGCGTCGCTGCGGCGTAAAACCAGTACGGGACAATCCGCGTGGCGAATAACGCGTTCGGCGACCGACCCCAATACTAACCGTTTGAATCCACCATAACCATGTGACGAAATTACGATCAAGTCCGCTGCAAGATCCGTTGCAAACTCGGTAATCAGAAAACCGGGATCACCAAATTTCACGTCGAATTGGACGCCGTCCAGTCCATGTTCGTGAGCATACGTGGCGAACGTCTTCCGCACAGCTTTTTCCCGTGATTCATCGTTGACTTCGCCCCAGATCACACCGGGAGAAAGCCCTTCCAGCGGAATCAGCACATGGACGGCATGCACATCGCTCGGACTGGCGGCCATTTCCACGGCAGTGGCAATCGCGTCCAGAGAAGTCTCAGAAAAATCGACCGGGATCACGACCTTACGCTTGGGAAGCCATGACATGGTTTTCGTATCCTTAATATTGTGAATTCAGCGAGTTGTTTTCAGGGTCAATACATCCGTCGCCCAACACCGTGATGTCGCAGGGTCGCTGCAATTGATTTTGATTGTTTTCGGTCAGGCTCTGTTATTTGTGTTTCTTAAACTCGCCCGCCTTGTAGCGCCGCCAATAGTCGTCAAGATCCTTACGGACCTTACCGCTGAGCAGTGCCACGCCCAACACATTGGGGAAGGCCATCGTGAGGATCATCAGGTCGCTAAAATCCAAAACGTTTTTGGCCGACACAATTGCCCCGAGAAAAACGAATACCAAAAAGACGATCTTGTAAGGCAATGAGGCCCACCGGCCCAGCAGCGATGTCGCACAACGTTCGCCATAGTAAGACCAACTGATCATCGTCGAATACGCGAACAAAACAACCGCCACCGCGAGCACATAGGGGAACCACCAGACTTGGAGCTTCATCGCTTCGGATGTTAGCGCTGCACCATTGTCGCCGATGACATATTTTTGCAGATCCGGATGTTTCGCTGGATCGTAGACTTGGGTGATCACGATCACTAAACCGGTCATCATACAGACCACGACCGTGTCAATAAACGGCCCCAGCGACGCGACTGCGCCTTCGCGAACCGGTTCTTCGGTTTTTGCGGCGGCATGGGCAATGGCGGCCGAACCGGTCCCCGCTTCGTTGGAAAATGCCGCCCGTTTAAAGCCGATCACAAGCACCCCCAGGATTCCGCCCTTGGCGGCGTCGGCTTGAAATGCTGTGCGGAAGATCTCTTCGATCGCCCAGGGAATACGGTCGAAGTTGACGAACAGAATATACAGCGAAATCAGAATGTAAATTCCGCACATCAGCGGAACGATTTTCTCCGCCGTCGCGGCAATCCGGCGGATGCCGCCGATAATCACAACCCCAACCGCAACAGCCATGACCAGCCCGTAAACGAATTCGTTTCCGTCCAGCCAGGGAAGCTTGGTTTTGATGGCGCCCAACGACTGGTCCACCTGAAACGCGCAGCCACCGCCGAATGAGGCCAATATACAGAAGATCGAAAACATGACTGCTAGGCATTTGCCGAGGGCTCCCAGGCCTTTTTCACGCAAACCATCGGCCAGATACCGCATAGGTCCGCCGGAAACCTGGCCGTCCGGATCGACGTGCCGGTACGATTGGGCCAGCGTGCATTCCACAAATTTGCTGCTCATCCCGAGCACGCCGGCGACAAGCATCCAGACCAAAGCGCCCGGTCCGCCGGTGCCAACAGCAATCGCCACGCCGCCAATGTTCCCCAAACCTACGGTTGCCGACAGTGCGGAGGAGAGCGCCTGGAAGTGCGAGACCTCGCCCACGTCGTTGGGATCGTCGTAGTCTCCCTTCACCACCCGCACCGCATGCCAGAAGCCGCGGATGTTGATAAAGCCCATACGTATCGTAAAAAAGATCGCCCCGACGACGAGCCACACAACGACCACCGGCAATTTTGTGCCGATCAGCACCTGTTGGTCCTGGGGCAAGTCGGCTGTGGCCGGATCGACATAAGGTCGCCATTCCCCGGCTGAAAAGTCGTAATATGGCACGGGGTAAAACGCAAAGGTCGCGACCGGTGCCACGAGATACTTCCCAAAAAACTCATCGACCTTGGCGATCCAGTTAGATTGGACTGACGATGTGTCGGTCGCCTCATTGGTATCAGCGGCTGATTCGCTGGCTGACGATGAGGGTGTCTCTTGAGCGGAGGAAGGTGGGGGGAAGGCAAAAAACGTTGCCGCGGCGAGGGCTACGATGACGCAGGAAAAGGTTTTGCGCATGTCGAACTTGTTTCCCCTTCGGTTCCAAGTAGTGGTGACCGGAAGCAGGCCCGACTGGGGACTGCGCTCGAACGAATATAACAGGCCAATAGTTATGAAGAAACTGTGATTGTGCCAGTCAACACGCCAAGCTGTTACTGCATCCGATTGATGCCGTTGAGTTCTCAGTGTCAATTGTCGAGTTGCCAAACGCAAATTTGCCAGGATTGTTTTGAGAGAGCAGCTGCCTTCTTCTATCTCATGCACAACGTCCCCGCTTTGAAAAATGCAGGTGTTACCCGGCTGGGCGGGGAGCGAGAACCACTCGATGTCATGGTCAATTCATCACGTCAAACCCCGAGGATTTCTTTTTCGCATTTTTAGTTGTCAAAATTACTTGAAATGTATAAGATGACGTTGTAGCGAAGGTGTATTTCCTGCCTGAGCGACACAAATGATCGGCTGTAAATCCTTATGAAGAAAACACTTGAGAGTCAGGATCGCGAGTTCCTTGAACGGTTGCAGCGACTCAGCTGCGGAACCGTGCAGGAGATTTGCAAAGAGTTGGGGGTGACGGCGACCGCCGTTCGCCACCGGCTGGTTCGACTACAGAGTTTGGGATTTGTCGGCCGTGATCTTGTCCGTGAAGGACGCGGTCGTCCGCATCACGTTTATCGCGTCACGCAGGCGGGACAACGTGAGTTGGGGGACAATTACGGTGATTTGGCGCTTGTGCTTTGGCGGGAATTGCAGTGCATCCCCGACGAAGCGGTCCGTGCCAAAGTCGAGTCGCGGATTCGCGACGCGATGGTTTCGCAATACGCACATGCGGTCAACAGTCCGCAGTTGAGAGATCGCTTTCAACAATTGGGTGAGGTCTTAGCGAAACGCGGATATGACGTCGAAGTTGATCAGTCGTCCGAGTTACCGGTACTCCGTGAAAATAACTGTCCGTATCAAGAATTGGCGGATAGCGATCGCGGGATTTGCGAGATGGAAGAAGAAGTTTTCGAAAAGGTTTTGGGAGTGCCGCTGCGGCTTTCCCAGTGTTTTTTAGATGGTCATTCCTGCTGCGAATTTGAGCCGGCTGAAATGGCTTCACCCCCTGTTAATGATGCAGCAGATTCTCGGTAGTCCCCATGGATTGCGATAGAGGATAGAGTTGCTAAAGTGGACATAATCGGTCGGCGGTTTGACAGTGAAGCCGACTTGTCCTGGCTGGACACAAATGCATTGTTCAAGCCACTTTAGTTCCGTAGACATTCGAAAGTAGACAACCTCAAATGCCCTGGATCGACGAACGCTTTGAAGAAAACGTTGTGGTCACTACGTTGGAACAAGGGATGAACTGGGCGCGGCAGTCCAGTATTTGGCCCATGACGTTTGGGTTGGCGTGTTGTGCTATCGAAATGATGGCCGCCGGAGCCAGCCGATTTGACTTGGATCGGTTTGGAGCGGGTGCGTTTCGCGCAACTCCGCGTCAAGCTGACCTGATGATCGTTGCCGGCACGGTGACCCACAAAATGGCCAGCCGTGTGCGTCGACTTTACGAACAAATGCCCGATCCCAAATACGTCATCGCCATGGGCGCATGCACGGTGGGGGGCGGCCCTTATTTCAAATATGGTTACCACGTGGTCAAGGGTGTCGATTTGGTTGTACCGGTCGACGTCTATGTCCCCGGGTGCCCTCCGCGTCCTGAGGCCTTGTTGGAAGGCCTGATGCGGGTGCAGGATAAAATCAAAGCCAAGCGTATTGCCAAAGGGGCAATCGATGAATTGCCGGTGCCGCACCACAGTGGCCAAGTGGCGATTCCAGAAGTTCTGGAAGTTTGATTCGCCGCGCCGCGAATCACGAGTGACGAACCTTGGTTTTAACCACCAGGGAGTTTTGAAACCGATAATGCTGAAAGGCAAGTTAGCGAATCCGGAATGACCAGTTTACTGAAAATTGAAGATCTGCGGGTCAGCGTTGATGGCACTCCCATTCTCAAGGGAGTCAATCTCGACATCCGCCAAGGCGAAGTCCATGCTTTAATGGGCCCCAACGGCTCGGGGAAAAGCACACTGGCGTTCGCATTGATGGGGCACCCCAAATACGAAATCACCGGAGGCACGGTTGAAATCGACGGCGTGAACCTAGTCGATTTGGATCCAAACGAACGAGCGCGACTCGGTTTGTTTCTGGCATTTCAATATCCGGTGACAATCCCCGGCGTCAAAGTGGCCGACTTTTTGCGGCATGCGGTGACCAACGTTCGGAATCCGGATCGCAAAGAAGGCGAAAATCTGATCCCGATGCGGGAGTTCCGTAAGGAACTGAAAGGCAAAATGGAAGAGTTGGGCATGGATCTGGAATTCGCCCGACGCTATTTGAACGACGGTTTCTCCGGCGGCGAAAAGAAACGGATGGAGATTCTGCAACTGGCGATGCTCAATCCCAAATTTGCGATTTTGGATGAAACCGATAGCGGTTTGGACAGCGATGCCGTTCGCGTTGTGAGCGAAGGCGTGGCTCGACTGTCCGGCAGCACCGAGATGGGTGTGTTGATCATTACGCACCACGAACGTTTATTGGAATTCAACACTCCGCAATTCACGCACGTGATGCTAGCGGGACGCATCGTCGAAACCGGCGACGCATCGTTGGCGGCCGAATTGCACAATCAAGGTTATGCCGGTGTCCGCGAGAGACATCCTGAGGCGGCTGCCGAAGAAGTCACTGAACAAGTTGCTGGCTGAATATCAAGTTGCTTCTAAACTCTCAGGCGATTTTGCAATTCTGTGTGTAACAGCTTTGCAAACCGGCGTAACCGGGTTTTGAAACGGGCTTAGAAAACCGCGTGAAGCTAACATCACGCTGGGAGCGATAACGACATGACGACCGAACTCGACACACAATCCACAGCAAAGCCCGACATCGGTGAATACCAATATGGATTTCACGATTCGGAAGAGGCCTACGTCTTCAAAAGCCGTAAAGGCTTAGATACGGAAATCGTCCGGCAAATCTCCGAGATGAAAAAAGAGCCGGAATGGATGCTCAATTTCCGTCTGCAAGCGCTGGAGACATTTTTCAACAAGCCGCAGCCGGAATGGGGCGGCGATCTGTCGCAGTTGGACTATCAGGACATTTATTACTATGTCCGCGCATCGGACCGTCCCGAAGGCAGTTGGGATGATGTTCCCGATGACATTCGTAAGACCTACGATCGCCTGGGAATTCCGGAAGCAGAAAAGAAGTATCTCGCCGGCGTGAAAGCGCAATACGAGTCCGAAGTCGTCTACGGCAGCCTGCAGGAAGACCTGGAAAAGCAGGGGGTGATCTTCACCGATACCGATTCTGCTTTGCGAGATCATCCGGAATTGTTCCGCGAATACTTCGGCACGGTCATTCCGCCCAACGACAATAAATTTGCCGCTCTGAACTCGGCCGTCTGGTCGGGGGGATCGTTTATCTACGTTCCGCCGGGTGTGCACATCGAATTTCCGTTGCAGGCCTATTTTCGCATCAACTCGGAAAATATGGGCCAGTTCGAGCGGACGTTGATCATTGTCGACGAAGGCGCCTCGGCGCATTATGTCGAAGGCTGTACCGCTCCGACCTACAGCAGCGAAAGCCTACACTCGGCGGTGGTGGAAGTCATCGTCAAAAAAGGAGGCCGGTTCCGCTACACGACGATCCAAAACTGGTCGAACAATGTCTATAACCTCGTCACCAAACGAGCGATGGCTTATGGCGATTCGCTGATGGAGTGGGTCGATGGCAACCTGGGTTCGCGGTTGACGATGAAGTACCCGGCCATTTTCCTGATGGAACCGGGTGCCCGCGGCGAGACCTTGTCGATTGCCTTTGCCAACGATGGCCAACACCAAGACGCCGGTGCGAAGATGGTGCACTGTGCCCCGGACACGTACAGCCGGATTATTTCTAAGAGTATCTCCAAAGGAGGCGGCCGTTCGAGTTATCGTGGCTTGGCCAAGGTGGCCAAGGGAGCACACGGTTCAAAATCGAATGTGATTTGTGATGCGTTGATTCTCGACGACATCAGCCGCAGCGATACATACCCCTACATCGAAATCGACGATGACGACGTCACGATCGAGCACGAAGCGAGTGTGTCGAAGATCAGTGACGAACAACTGTTTTATCTGATGAGCCGCGGCCTTTCCGAGGCGGAGGCGTCATCGATGATCGTAACCGGATTTATCGAGCCGCTCGTTAAAGAGTTGCCCATGGAATATGCCGTGGAGATGAACCGGTTGATTGAACTGCAGATGGAAGGCTCCGTCGGCTAATTATGGGTCGATGGTCAACCCATGTTGCCGTTACCCCCCGGCAAATCCGGGGGCTGATGGATTCCATTTGACACGCACCAACCGTTTCAGCCCCCGGCTTTGCCGGGGGGTTAGTGCACGGCATACCGGCGCTCATAGAAAACATCCCCGTACAACACACACATATTGCGCACACGAGACATGAACTCACCAGTGGACACGATGACATCTCCCGCGAAGACCGACGGCGGATTTGATGAAGCGGCCTTTGCCCGTTTTTTAGATGCACGCGACGAACCCGATTGGGTCACCGAATTGCGGCGCCGGGCATTTGAGCTGTATAGCAAAAAGTCGCAAGAGGAACTCGATCCCGAAGAGTGGAAACGGGTCGACATTCGCGGATTTGATCCGTCGGCATTCACGGTCCATCCCACGGCCGACACAGCCGCTGAGCTTGAAACGCTGATGCACGACCGAGCGACCTATGCCGGTGCCGTCGCGCATGTCGACGGCAATACGACCGCCCAACGCGTCGATGCATCGTTGGCCGAGCGGGGCGTGATCTTCGGTAGCCTTGCCGATTTGGTACACGAACACCGCGACATCCTCGAACCACACCTGATGACCCGTGCGGTACATCCCGAAACGGATCGCTTCTCCGCATTGCACGCGGCATTTTGGACGGGCGGAACAGTCTTATACGTCCCCCGCAACGTGAATTTAGAAGAACCGCTGCACAGTTTGATCGGCTTGTCGGCCGCCGGTGCTGCTGAGTTGAGTCACACGTTGATCATCCTCGAAGAAGGGGCCTCAGCCACGCTGTTGGAAGAGACCGCTTCGGCGACGACCGACGCTCCGGGATTGCACATCGGTGCCGTGGAATTGATCGTCGGTGCCCGTGCCAACTTGCGGTACGTGCAATTGCAAAACTGGAATCAAAAGACATGGCATTTCGCCCATCAAGGGGGACTTGTCGAACAAAGCGGTTCGTTGCAATGGACCGTAGCGGCGTTGGGATCGAAGTTGGCTCACGTGCACCAAGACGTGATCCTCAAAGGCACCGGCGCCAGTGCGGAAGTCAACGGCGTGACCTTTGCCACCAATCGGCAGGTACTGTCCTACTACACCAAACAGGCCCACGAAGCGCCGCACACTCACAGCGACTTGCTGTATAAAGATGTGCTGCGCGATCGTTCGAGGGTGATTTGGCGGGGTATGATTCGCGTTGAAAAAGAAGCGCAACAAACCGACGGTTATCAGCGCAACGATAGCTTGGTGCTCACGCCGACCTGCCGCGCGGATGCGATTCCGGGCCTGGAAATAGAAGCGGACGACGTGCGTTGCACGCATGGCGCCACCGCTGGTCGAGTCGATGAAGAGCAAATTTTTTACAGCATGTGCCGCGGCATGACCCAGCACGAAGCGATGCATATGATTGTCGAGGGCTTTTTCCACGGCGTCTACGACCGCATTCCGATGGAAATGGTCCGCGAAACGCTCAGCCAAGCCGTAGAGAAAAAACTGGGCATCGGACGACTCTAAAAGAGCTCACTGCTATATAGGCAAACTGTCGGTGTGCGACGGCGGGTCGTGGAACATATTCATCAGGCGCGATTATTCAGCGCGATTTCGTGCGAATGGAAAAAACAGTATGTCGGAATTTCAGCGTGTGGCGTCCGTAGACGACATTGCTCCCGGTGAGCGGATCGCGGCGATTGTGGATGACGTCCCCGTGTTGGTGTTGCGCGTCGGCGATAACTATTACTGCATCGAAGATGTCTGCACGCACGATGGGCAGCCGCTGACCGATGGTCCGCTGGAAGGCAACGAAATCACCTGTCCGCGACACGGCGCCCGTTTCGATGTCACATCCGGCGCAGCACTTTCCATGCCCGCCTTTGAAGCTGTGCCGACCTACGAGGTCAAAATTGAAGACGGCGCGGTGTTGGTGAGCGTGACATAGCGGGCCGTGTCTGCTTAAATGTCGGATTGAATATTTGATCCGCACAGATTCCCGGCACGCCCCCCATGCAACTGACTCCCGCTAAATTTGAAGATGTCCTCGCTAAGTTCTCCACGCTGTCGATTGCCGTAGTGGGAGATTTGTTTCTGGACCGGTACTTAGATCTTGATGCCGGTTTGACGGAAAAATCCGTGGAAACCGGCCTCGATGCTTATCAGGTCGTCGGCGACCGTTGTTATCCCGGCGCTGCGGGAACAGTCCTTAACAATTTAGCTGCGCTGGGGGTGGGGACGCTCAAAGCCATTTCCGTCGTCGGCTGCGATGGCGGCGCCTATGAATTGTTGCGCGGCTTGGATCGGATCAACGTCGAGAGCACGCACGTCGTGCAATGTGACGAGCGGATGACACCCACTTATACTAAGCCAATGCTCTCGCAATCCGACGGACCGGCGGTTGAGTTGAATCGGATCGACATCAAAAATCGCGTCCCGCAAGGCAGTGAGATCAACCAGCAGGTAATCGCCCACATCGATGCCGTGTTCAGCGATGTCGATGCGCTCATCGTGATGGATCAAGTTGACGAACGTAATAACGGAGTCGTCACCGATGCGGTGCGGGAACATATTTCCCGGCTGGGAAGCGAACATCCGGACAAGTTAATTTTTGCCGACAGCCGTTCGCAAATTCGGATGTACCGCAATGTCACCACGAAACCAAACAACGCCGAATTGCTGAAATCGATCGGGGTCTCATCCAGTCGGGCAGAAGATCGCGACGCGATTGCGGCAGCGGGCAAAAAATTATCTCAAACCACCGGGCGGCCCGTTTATACCACGTTGGGTGAAGCGGGCATTCTGTATTGCGAAGCGGACACGACGACGCACATACCGACCGTGCCGGTGACCGGCGAGATCGATATTGTGGGGGCGGGTGACAGCACGACGGCGGGGATTGTTTCGTCGCTGGGAGCGGGAGCGACTGCGGTCGAAGCGGCCGAGTTGGGCTGTTTGGTGGCATCGATCACCGTGCAGCAAATTGGCGTGACAGGCACCGCTTCGCCTGAGACTCTGCGTAAGCGTTTTCAAGAACGCGTCTGACCTACGGCATCTCAGCGGCTGGCCCGTTGATCAGGTTCTCGATAGCCAACGGCAGTTTCTTTCCCACGAATTTCGGGTTGGCCTTATACGGGTTGTACAGCGGATCCCCCACCAAGACCATGACCCAGGAATTGTAAGGCTTGCAGCGATAGTAGCATTCGACCAGCGTATGCTTGCCGGAGAGCAGGAGCAGGAAGAATTCATTGGGTCGGGGAAATGCAGCCAGATATGGTTCTTGGACCGGGCCAATCGTTGCGCAGACACCATCCTCTAACATGCGTTTGCACCAGACCTTGCTGGTCGGTTTGCGGAGCGTCGTGGCTTCGGCGCTAGCAAGATGATACCCGACCGCTCCGGGCTGCCATTCGAAAGCGTCGATGTAGTTGGCCAACGAATACCAGCCGCAGTAGAGCGCTGCCAGCGGGCAATCCCCGGGTTGAAAGACTTCCTCGACTTCATCCAAAACGACAGTCAGGTCGGTTTCCTTGCGGAGAAAGCCTGCCAGATTCAAAAGTTGAGAGTCAAAATCTTTGATCGATCCGCGAGGAGCCGTTTCACCGAGTTTGCCCCGACCGCGGGAATCGAGATATACCTTGCCCTCCAACCCGGTTTTTTCGACCGCGATGGCTGTGTCGATCAGTTTCTTGGAGAGTTCAAACGTGGGAGCTTCGATCCGAGAAACCATGAGGGTCGCCCGTACTTGCCGGGTGTAGGAATTGTCGAAGCGATAGTTGAGCACATTTTGTTGCCAGCGTCCCAATGTGTACGACGGCCAATACAGCAGTGACAGTTCGCTATCGAAACTGGCATAGGTCTCATTTTTCTTCAGCAGTTCTAGCTGTCCATCGATCCAGGAGAGCGAACCCAGCAAGCCGTCGCTTTTTTCGACTAAGGACAGCATCGCTTCGTCTTTTTCAATGCCGTCGGACAAGCGTTCCAGCGCGGCACGGCCTTCGGTCAAACCGGCGATGCGACCGAGGGAATTGGTCATCGAATTTTTCAATGCGTTGTTGTCGGGTTGCTGTTGAATTTGGGTTTGTATGTTTCGCACCACGTTCACCAATCCGCCGCCTGCGGTGAATATGGCGGAGAGTTGTGTGTTGGCCGCGCGCCCCTCGGGCGTATCGGCTACCGGTTTCATGCGGTCACGGATTGCACCAAATGCAGTCTGGAAGTCTTTAATGAGCACCTTGAGGTCAGTAGATTCTGCCGGCATGGGTGGCGGCCCGTCGGGGCCGGGGAGAAGTTCATTGATGGACGCGATCAAGCTTCGCAATCGAAAAATGCGATTCTCACGCTCGCCTTTCAAATAGGCCACGCGATCAACGGTGATGGGAAATTGCGGATCCTCTTTGCCGATCTTGAGCGGAACGTCCCAGACCGTCACTAAGCAGCGAAGTTTGGACGCTAATTTGTTTTCGACAATCCAGCCGCGAATTTGCGGGCGGATCCCCATTTCCCACTCCTCGCGGGACACCTCTTCTCCTGCTTTGCTGTCGATGAGGCAAATGTGTTCCAGCGGGATGCCGCGGGCCTCGGCGTAATACTCCGCCAATTCCACAGACTGCCGACTATTTCGCATCGCTACGATGGCGATCTCCGCCGGCTTCAGTTCGGCTTGGACCACTTGCGGAACGAGGAGCAAGACTAGGGCGGCTAAAACAATTCTCATCGGCTGAACTTTCCGGCTGAATGTAAAACGAATCCATCACGAAGCAGGGCAAGCCGCGGTGGGCCATCATAGCAAGTTCCCAGCGGATCGGACATCGCCCCGCGAGCGTTGATCACATGGCTCACGCATAGATGATTGCACTGTGGCAGGCACGGGGCCGGTTACAATTTCTTAAGTAACTCTTGAGCGGCAGTGTGTTTGGGATGTTTGAGCAGCAATCCGCGCAATGTTTTCTCCGCCGCTGGGTTGTCCCCCGCTTGGTGTTGGGCTTCACCCAGCTTATAGGTCAAATCGGCGTCCTCGGGTTTCAGTTCTAGGGCGACTTCGAATTCTTCGATGGCCCGGTCGTATTGTTTTTTTCCAGCATACGCTTCGCCAAGCAGGCGGTGTACCTCCACGTCCAACACATCGATATAGAGAGCCGTTTTGGCATAGTGCAGTGCCTCGTCGTAGTTTTTTTCCGAGAGGTAGACCGCTGCCAATTTTTTTCGAGGGGCGATTTGGTCGAATTCTAATTCCACAAATTGCTTCAACAGCGGTTTGAGTTTTTCTGTGTCGCCCAAGTTCAAATAAGCGACTGACAGCATCTTAACCCACTCGACATTCTCCGCATCCTCCTTGCGAATCAATTCGTAAACGCGAGCCGACTCGGCGTAGTTTTGGGCTTTCAATTGCAGTTGCCCCAACCATTTGACCACACCGGGATGCGGATTCTCTTCGTCCAAGGCTTCATTCAGGTATTCAATCGCTTGAGCAGGATTGGCCCCCTTGATTTCCAATTGCGCTAACACGATGGCGGCTTGTGGTTCGGCGGAATTCTTTTTCAGAGCGGAGTTTGCGAATTTCCGCGCCTGTTTGAATTGTCCCGCTTCCAACAGTCCGGCGGCATATTCGCCGCGTGCTGTCGCGTTATCTGGATCAGCGCGAAATGCTTTTTCTAATTCCGCTAATGTTTTCGGTTGCACGTTGTCAGCGGATGCCGGTCGAGGGATGGCGGCGACGGTCTGGTCGAGATACGCGCGGTAACCTTTTTCAAACGCCGCCTGATCCATGCCAAAGACACGTTGAATGGCGGCGGCTGTGTCGAGATTGTCGCGATAGGCATTGAGCATTTTTCCCAGCGATTCCTCGCCGGCCAACTTGACCATGTATTCAGCATAGATCTCGCTTTGGCAATAAGCCATCTGCCAGTCTTCGGGAGTCTCTGGTTTAATGAAGGCCTGATTGATCGTCTCCAGAGTCATGATTTCGTCGCGAGGGACGCGGCGAGCCAGCATCAGGTTCCAGGTTTGCGATCGTGGATAGCCTTCGTTGCGGACCGCCAATGCTTCCGTGAACCAGTGCGGGATATTGAAATGCGTTTGTTGGAGCGTGAGGATGTGCACAAATTCGTGCCGCAACACGCGAGCCCAATTGAACGGTTCTTCGACCGCCGTGGGGGAGGCGAGCGCCACGATCAATCCTGTGGACGCGCCGATCGTTTGAATCCACGGTAATCCCACCATTCGCGCACTGAACCATTGGTGTGCTGAAAGCCCTTGCGATTTGTTGTAGACCTCAAAATGCGTCCGCGTCGGCGGTTCGTAGCCGAACTGTTTGACCAACTTGCCGTATTCCTCTTCCAAGTATTCCGCCATATACCGGCCGAGGACTTTATCGAATTCGGAGTCGACGCGAATCACGAAGTGATCCGTGGTGATCGTTTCGTAGCCCGAAAGCACCTTGATGACTTTGCGCATGTTACTCACGCGGACATGGTACGGGTCGAGATCGAAGGCCTTGTCGAGGATCACGCCCGCCTCATCCACGCGGCCGATTTGCATATACAACATGCCCAGCGCGGTTTGCGGTTCGGCCAGCATCGGCATGCGCTGCATGGCGAATTTGTAGCAACGTTCCGACAGCGCGAACTTCCGTTTCGATTCCAACTGTTCGCCTAGCAACGTAAAAAACTTGCCCGGCCGAGGATTGACCGTCGCCAGGTCGACCACCAATTTTCCGAATCGACTTTCGTCTTTCATATCGGCTGGTTTTTCGGCGTCAAAGGCAGCCAGCAGCGCTGCCAACGATTCATCACTGGGAAAGCCATCCAACATCAGATAACAGGCGGCTGTCCGTGCTAGCGTTTCTTGATCGCGGGGATTGACCTTCAGTGCCTCTTGCAGCGTTGCCAAGGCGGCTTCGGTTTTGCCTTCGCTGAATTCCACCTCCGAGCGGACTTGCAGAGCAGCCACGTGGTTCGGAGCGATTTGTAATGCTCGGTCGGCGAATTCACGGGCTTCATCCAGTTCGAAATCCTGCGCCGCCGCCCGGGCCATCTCGGCGTAGACATCCGCCGAGCGAGGATTGATCGCCAATGCGCTACGAAATTCCGGCACGGCTTGCCCGCGATTGTATTTTTCCAACAACAAACTGCCGGAGA